>DASXYT010000178.1:0-25218 GCA_036502345.1 Pseudonocardiaceae bacterium
CGACCCTTCGGGGAGAAACTGGGCGCAAGAGTCGACCGCCCGCCGGCGAGTCGACCCTCCCCCTCGGGCAAGTTGACCCTTCCGGGCAGCCATCCCGCGTGTCGACCCTCCCCCCGGGCAAGTTGACCCTTCCGGGCAGCCAACCCGCGTGTCGACCTCCGGCGAGCCAGCCCTCGGCCAGTCGACCCTTCCCGGGGCAAGTCGACCATGTGGGGCCAGATCACGCCCGGCGAGTCGACTCCTCGCGGAGATCCCGCTATCTGCGCAGCCGGGGCGGTCCAACGGGCTCGGCGAAATCCGTTTCGGGCGTTGTGGCGGGTGCCTCTACTGTGGCGCCGTGACGGCTCAGGTGATCGTTCTCAACGGTGGCTCCAGCTCAGGGAAGTCCGGGATCGCCAGGTGTCTACAGGCAGTCCTGCCGGAGCCGTGGCTGACCATCGGGACCGACACGTTCGTCGAGGCCTTGCCCGCCGCCATGCGCGCTTCGGATGCCGGCATCGAGTTCGCGCCGGACGGCAGTGTGATCGTCGGGCCGGAGTTCCGGACGCTCGAAGCCGCCTGGATCGCAGGCGTTGCCGCCATGGCCCGTGCCGGTGCACGGGTCATCGTCGACGAGGTCTTTCTCGGCGGCACCGCATCGCAGCGACGGTGGCGGGCAGCCTTGGGCGACCTGCCGGTGTTGTGGGTCGGTGTCAGGTGTGACAGCGCGATCGCCGAGGGTCGCGAGATCGCGCGCGGCGACCGGATCGGCGGGATGGCGACGGCTCAAGCGAACATGGTCCACCAGGGCATCGTCTACGACCTGGAAGTGGACACCTCGCATGCCGAGTCGCTGGAGTGCGCACGCGTCATCGCCACGCACATGACCACATAACCTGACCGGCAGTTGGCTATTCGCAGCCGCGCAAACGTTTTCGGGGCGTCAGGGGGCGCCACCATTCCGCCACCGGTCGAAGAACTGCTCCGACACCGTGTCCTGCCCGGTTTCCGGGAACACAGCAGCGACTGACGCCCTCGCCCGCTCGTAGCGGTCGTTCGCGGCTACCAACTCGTCCAGCTGATGCGCTAAGAACGCGTCCAACGGCACGCCTTTCTTCGCGGCCAGCATTGCCGCTTTGTCCAGGGTGCTGTCACTCAGCTCAAGGGTTACTCGGCCCATGCCGCCCAGCGTATGGCCTGACCCGGCGAGATTCTGGTGAATCGCCCACACCGGTGCCGTGTCACACGACAAGAGCAAGACCGAGCAAGATCAAGGCAAATGCACCGACAGACATTCAGTCGAGCACGACCAACAGGTCCCCGCCTTCCACCTGTTGCACCGACCCGATCGCCAGCCGCCGCACCGTGCCCGCCTTCGGCGCCGTGATGGCCGCCTCCATCTTCATCGCCTCGATGGTCGCCACCGTCTCCCCTGCGTCGACCTCGTCGCCCTCGCCGACCGCCAGCGTGACCACGCCGGCGAACGGCGCCGCCACCTGGTTCGGGTCACGCCGGTCGGCCTTCTCGGCCACCGGCAGATCGGACGCCACCGACCGGTCACGCACCTGGATCGGCCGCAGTTGCCCGTTCAGCGTGGTGACCACGGTCCGCAACCCGCGCTCGTCGGCCTCACCGACGGCCTCCAGCTCGATCAGCAGCCGCACGCCCGGCTCCAGGTCGACCTGGTACTCCTCGCCGGCCCGCAGCCCGTAGAAGAACCCCTTGCTGCCCAACACACTGGTGTCGCCGAACTGCTCCCGGTGCGTCTCGAACTCCTTGGCCGGGCCGGGGAACAGCAACCGGTTCAGGGCAACGCGCGGCTGGTCCGCCAGTTCCGCCTTGTCCGAGTCACTCAGCGACGCCACTGCCTTCGGTGCCGACCTGCCCTTCAACGCCTTGGACCGGAACGGCTCCGGCCATCCGCCGGGCGGGTCGCCCAGCTCACCGTGCAGGAACCCGATCACCGAGTCGGGCACGTCGAACCGGCCGGGATCGGCCTCGAACTCCTTCGGGTCGACGCCGGCACCCACGAGGTGCAGCGCCAGGTCGCCGACCACCTTGGACGACGGCGTCACCTTGACCAGCCTGCCGAGCATCCGGTCGGCCGCCGCGTACGCGTTCTCGATGTCCTCGAACCGGTCCCCCAGCCCGAGCGCCACGGCCTGGGTGCGCAGGTTGGACAGCTGCCCACCGGGGATCTCGTGGTGGTAGACCCGACCGGTCGGCGCCGGCAGGCCGGCTTCGAACGGCGCGTACACCCGCCGCACCAGCTCCCAGTACGGCTCAAGATCGCACACCGCCTGCAGGTCCAGGCCGGTCGGCCGCGCGCTGTGGTCGGTGGCCGCGACCAGCGCCGACAGCGACGGCTGGGACGTGGTGCCGGACATCGACGCCACGGCACCGTCGACGGCGTCCGCACCGACACCGACAGCCGCCAGGTACGTGGCCAGTTGGCCGCCCACGGTGTCGTGGGTGTGCAGGTGCACCGGCAGGTCGAACTCCTTGCGCAGCGCGGTGACCAGCCGGGCGGCGGCGGGCGGCCGCAACAGGCCTGCCATGTCCTTCACTGCCAACACGTGCGCACCGGCGGCCACGATCTGCTCGGCCAGTTTCAGGTAGTAGTCCAGCGTGTACAGGCGCTCGGCCGGATCAGCCAGGTCAGCGGTATAGCAGAGCGCCACCTCGGCCACGGCGGTCCCGGTCTCACGCACGGCGTCGATCGCCGGCCGCATCTGCTCGACGTCGTTCAACGCGTCGAAGATCCGGAAGATGTCGATGCCGGTGCCGGTCGCCTCGCGGACGAAGGCGTCGGTCACCTCGGTCGGGTACGGCGTGTAGCCGACGGTGTTCCGACCGCGCAGCAGCATCTGCAGACAGATGTTCGGCACCGCCTCGCGCAGCGCGGCCAGCCGCTCCCACGGATCCTCGGCCAGGAACCGCAGCGCCACGTCGTAGGTCGCACCGCCCCAGCACTCCAGCGACAGCAGACCCGGCGTCATCCGCGCCACGTGCGGCGCCACCGCGAGCAGGTCCTTCGTGCGCACGCGGGTGGCCAGCAGCGACTGGTGCGCGTCCCGGAACGTCGTGTCGGTGACGCCGACCGTCGGCGACTCGCGCAGCCAGCGCGCGAACGCTTCCGGGCCGTCCTCGGCCAGCCGCTGCCGGGAACCCGGCGGCGGGGTGGCGGCCAGGTCGACGACGGGCAGCTTGGTGATCGGGTCGGGCACGTTCGGTCGGGCCCCGTTGGGCTGGTTCACGGTGACGTCGGCCAGGTAGGTCAACAGCCGGGTGCCCCGGTCTGCGGACTGCCGCGAGGTGAGCAGGTGCGGGCGTTCCTCGATGAACGACGTGGTCACGCGGCCGCCCCGGAAGTCGGGGTCGTCCAGCACGGCCTGCAGGAACGGGATGTTGCTGGACACGCCCCGGATGCGGAACTCGGCGACGGCCCGCCGCGCGCGCGACACCGCGGTCTGCCAGTCGCGGCCCCGGCAGGTCAGCTTGACCAGCATCGAGTCGAAGTGGGCGCTGATCTCGGTACCGGCGAACGTGGTGCCGCCGTCCAGCCGGATGCCTGCACCGCCGGGCGAACGGTAGGCGCTGATCATCCCGGTGTCCGGGCGGAATCCGTTGGCCGGATCCTCGGTGGTGATCCTGCACTGCAGGGCAGCGCCACGCAGCCGGATCGAGTCCTGGGACAGGCCGATGTCGGCCAGGGTCTCGCCGGATGCGATCCGCAGCTGGGACTGGACGAGGTCGACGTCGGTGACCTCCTCGGTCACGGTGTGCTCGACCTGGATTCTCGGGTTCATCTCGATGAAGACGTGGTTGCCCTGCCGGTCCACCAGGAACTCCACGGTGCCGGCGTTGACGTAGCCGATGGACGTGGCGAACGCGACGGCGTCGGCGCAGATCCGGCGCTGTAGTTCCGGGTCCAGGTTGGGCGCAGGCGCGATCTCGATGACCTTCTGGTGCCTGCGCTGCACCGAGCAGTCCCGCTCGAACAGGTGCAGCACGGTGCCGGCGCCGTCGGCCAGGATCTGCACCTCGATGTGCCTGGGCTCGATCACGGCCTGTTCGAGGAACACGGTGGCGTCGCCGAACGCGGACTCGGCCTCGCGCATGGCCGCTTCGATCGACTCCCGCAGCGCCGCCGGCTCGGCGACCCGGCGCATGCCACGCCCGCCACCACCGGCGACGGCCTTGACGAACACCGGGAAGCCGACCTCGTCGGCCGCCGCCACCAGTTCGTCCACGTCCGCCGACGGCGCCGACGAGCTCAGCACCGGCAGGCCGGCCGCCCGGGCGGCGGCCACCGCCCGGGCCTTGTTGCCGGTCAGTTCCAGCACCTCGACGCTCGGCCCGACGAACGTGATGCCGGCGTCCCGGCAGGCAGCGGCCAGTTCCGGGTTCTCGGACAGGAAGCCGTAGCCGGGATAGATGGCGTCCGCACCCGCTCGCCGTGCCGCCTCGACGATGCCGTCCACCGAGAGATACGCGCGGACCGGGTGGCCCGGCGTGCCGATCTCGTAGGACTCGTCGGCCTTCAGGCGGTGGGTGGAGTTGCGGTCCTCGTGCGGGAACACGGCGACGGTGCCCGCTCCGAGTTCGTAGGCTGCGCGGAAGGCGCGGATCGCGATCTCCCCGCGGTTGGCGACCAGCACCTTGCGAAACATCCCCGGCTCCTGTTCGTCGGCGGTGGGCGTCGGCCCGGTGGTGGCCCGGATGGGCACGTTACCGCGCTTGTTCCGACCGCCGGGGACCCTGGCGTGCCAGCAGCGCGGGAGAGCCAGGAGCGAAACGACCTCGTCGAGTCCCGGTCCTGGGGATCAGCTGTGCGTGCAGACCTCATTGCCCTGGTGGTGCGTGCCGGTGTCGACTGCGACACATGCCCGCAGCTGCGCCGACCTGGGCGCCCTCGTCGGCCGCGTCGAGACCGCCAGGTTGCCGTTGCCGCGCTTGGTGGCCGACGTCATCGGCACCCACGTGGCGTTGTCGTGGTGGCCGTAGCCCACCTTCTGGTACTCGAGGGGTCACCGTCACCGAGTGCTGGCCGTGGCCAGGACCTGGGTTGTAGCGGCCGGTGCCGATGCTGCCGTACCTCTGGTTGACCAGCTCGACGCAGGTCATCGCCTTGCTGTAGTGGCCACCGTTGCCGCCGTTGGTGATCAGGCAGGTGGGCACGCCGGTGTGGGCCGGTGCGGCTGCGGCGGCCGGCACGACACCGACGACCACCGCGGCGAGACCGGCGATGAGCAGGACACCAAATCTCGTGTTGTTACGCACAACGGACAGCGGAGCACATTGCGCCCACCGAGGCGCGTCATGTCACCCGGTGGGTTACCAACACACAGCGAAGCCGGCCGGACCGCCAACGTGACGGTCCGGCCGGCTCGCGAGCAGGTCGAGCGGTGTCAGTGCTGGTGGCCGTCGCTGACCACGGCACCGGTCTTGGTGTTCAGGATCAGCGGCGTCGTGTTCGGCTTCGCGTTGAAGTTGAACATGCGGTTGAGCGAACCCGCGATGACGTCGTTCGAACCGTCGCCGATCCGGCCCAGGTTCCAGTTGTCCTCGATGAACCTGGTGATGGACGACTGGTCGGTGAGCGTGTTGTCGACGAAGTTCGTCCTGCTGAACGGCGAGATGACCAGCAGCGGCAGGCGGGGGCCGTAACCGCAGCGGTCGTCACCGTCGGACAGGCTGATCCGGGCGTCGGTGCAGATCGCCGCGTCCTTGCTCGCGTCGTGCGAGCCGTTCACGATCGGCGAGACGACGTGGTCGTACCAGCCGTCGGAGTCGTCGTAGGCGATCACGATCGCCGTGCTCTTCCACTCGGGCGACTGCTCGATCTGGTTGATCTCGGTGGTCAGGAACGTCTGCTCGTCCAGCGGGTCGGAGTAGCCGGCGTGGCCGTCCTGGAACTCCGGCGCCTTCAGGAAGCTGACCGCGGGGATGTTGTCGTTCTTGACCGCGGTGTTGAAGGCCGACAGGTCGTAGTTGTGGTTGGCCTGGTCGGCCGAACCGATCGCCTTGGCCGAGCTCGGCGGCAGGTGCTTCGGGTTCGCCGTGGACTGGTAGTAGGCGAACGGGTTGTGGTGCGGGCTGTAGTCGGCCGAGCTGTTGCCCGCGACGTTGTTGTGCGTGGCGCCACAGACGGAGAAGCCGTTGGCGTTGCTGGTGGGCGCGAAGCCACCCTGGAACCAGCCCCAGGTGATCTGCTTGGAGTCCAGCAGGTCGCCGACGTTCTTGCCCTCCAGCGCGGCCAGGTCGCCGGTACCGGTGTGGTTGGTGTCCGAGCAGTCGTCGAAGGCCGGGTCGTCATCGCCGTAGAGGGTGCCGACGCCCTTGGTGCTCGGGTCGCCGATGAAGCCGGCGTCGGGCGGGTTGACCTGGGCACCGGTCTTCGAGTTGACCGCGATGGCCTGCGCCGTGGAACCGGAGACCAGGTTCAGCGCACCCGGGGTGGACGGGCCGAACTGGGTGTCGAACGAGTCGTCGTTCAACGCGTAGTGCTGCGCGTAGTTCCACAGCGCCGTGACGGTGTTGCCGTCGTAGTAGTCCATCACCAGGCCGGGCTCACCGAACAGGATGGGCTCACCGGTGCAGACGTCGGTCTCGGTGTTCTGCACGAAGGCGTCCATCTTGCCGCCGTCTTCGGCCTTCTGCTCCGGACCGTACGAGTGATTCTGGTCGCACGTCAGCGCCTGGCTCGGGGCCAGCCGCTTCGGGTTGAACGAGTTCGGGTTGTTGTTCAGCAGTGCCGGCGTGAGGCCGTCGACCTTGGGCGTGTTGCGCGCCGCGGTGAACTTCGTGCCGTCGGTGTTGGCCGCGTTCGGGTACGTGCCGAAGTAGTGGTCGAACGAGATGTTCTCGTCGAACAGCACGACCACGTGCTTGATCGGCGTTGTCGTCTTGCCAAGACCCCAGTGAGCTTGCCGGAGCTGGGCCGAGCCCGCGGACTGGCTGGCCGAGCAACCGGCCAGCGCCAGGCCGAGGGCCGCGGCAACCGACACCGCGGCCACCGTGCCGCGGGACCACACGGGTCGCCGCAAGCCTGTTGACCTTCTTGACACTTGTCCTCCTCGGTGCGGAAACGCAATTCGGGATTACCGGGTGGTGAACGGGCCAGGTTCAGCCCAGCATGGATCGCCCGTAGTAGTCGGACGAGGTGCGAACGCCGGGCAGGGCGAAGAAGTAGCCCCCACCGAACGGCGAGATGTAGTCAACGAGCGGCTCGTCGATGAGCCTGGTCTGGATGGCCTCGAACTGACGGTGGATGTCCTGCATGAAGGCGCTGAAGACCAGGCCCTGGTTCAGGTTTCCGTTGCTGTCGATGCCCTGGTCGTAGTTGTAGCCGTGCCGCAGGATCCGGTTGTTCTCGGTCTGCGGGGTCCTGGGGTTGGCCTGCCTGATGTGCGCCGTCAGCGGGATCGCCGTGCCGGTCGGGTCGTTGGTGTAGTTCGGCGTGTCGAGCTCGTGGTTGCCGTCCAGCGGCGCACCGGAGTCCCTCCTGCGGCCGAACATGTTCTCCTGCTCCCGGACCGACACCCGGTCCCAGAACTCCACCAGCATCCGGATCAACCGGACGACGTGGTAGCTGCCGCCCGCCGTCCAGGCCGGTTCGCCCTTGGCGTCCTTGCCCACCCACACCAGCTGGTTCATCTTCACGGCGTCGGCGGTCAGCGGGTTGGCCGTACCGTCCTTGAAGCCGAGCAGGTTGCGTGAGTTGCCGGCCGGCCGTGGTGGGCTGTTGAAACCGTCCATCCGCCAGCGCAGCTGCATGGCGCCCCTGGTCTGCCTGGTCAGGTCGCGCACCGCGTGCAGCACGGTGTCGTTGTTCGGCGCGGCCAGGTGGATCATCAGGTCGCCGTGGCACACCGTCGCGTCGAGATCGTCGTTGGGGAACATCTTCATCGGCGTGAGGTGCGCCGGCTTCTGTGCCGCCAGGCCGAACCGGTCGTCGAACAGGGACGCGCCCACGCCCACCATGGCCATCAGACCGTCCGGCACCACAGTGGCGCCGAGCACCCCGGAGTCCGACGGCGGGGCCGTGATGCCGACCGGCTCAGGCATTCCACCGCTGGTCAGGAAGCGGACCCGGTCGGTCAGCGTGCGCAGCAGATCGGTCAGCTCGGCCTTGTTGCCGGCGATCACGTCGAAGGACATGAACGTGCCCTGCCGAGCCGGCGGCGTGATGATGCCGGACTGGTGGAAGCCGTGGAACGCGACCGAGGGCGCCGTGCCGTTGGTCGGGACGTCGACGTCGGTCGGCTCGGCCGCGCCGGCCACCGCGGCACCGCCACCGGCTGCCGCGACGCCGGTCAGCCCGGCGCCGATCAGCGCTCCGGTCAGGAACGACCGCCGCTGGATGCCGGACTTGCTCTCGCGCTCCGTCACGGGGTCCTCCTGGGCTCGGTGATGGCGGCGATCGGGGCCAGCTTCTCGACCAGTTCGGAGAGCGCTCCGTCGAGCTGCTCGCGGGTCGACCTGGACAGCCGGCTCAGCGGGGTCCACGTGCCGTCCGGCCTGCGCTGCGCCAGCGTCAGTGCCTGGAACCTGTTCAACCACGTGTCCACATCGGACAGTTGCGGGTACCGGGTGGCGAGGATCGGCCGGAGCACGCTGAGCACCTCGCGGTCGCCGACCGCGTTGGCGTACGCGGTGGCCAGGTTCGTGCCGCTGCCCTCGTCGGTCTTGCCGGTCAGCTCGAACTGGAGCGCGTTCTCCATGATCTCGTGCGAGCGCAGCCCGATGTCCAGCGGCTGCGGCTGGAACTGCGGCAGATCCCGCCGCAGGCCGTGCACGAACCCGTCCAGCTGGTCGGTGACCTTGACCAGGGAGGCCATGCTCTCGCCGTGGTACAGCCCGTACTCGACGCGGTGGAAACCGGTGAAGTCCGGGTCCTGCACACCACCGGGCAGGCCTGCCGTGGTCCCGTTGATCTCGCCGTCGTAGTCGCCGAACGCGTCGTACGCCGCACCGAGCGTCTCGTAGGTCAGGTGCGCCGGCAGCCAGGCCTTGCGGGCCTGCGCCAGGTCGCCCGAGCGGACTGCGGCGGACAGCGCGTCGGTCTGGGTGACCAGTGTGCCGACACCCTTGACCAGGTACGCCATGTACTCCTTGATCGGAGCCAGCAGATCGGTGCTGGTCACCGGGACCGAGCCACCGTTGCTCGTGGCGTGGCCGCCGATCTTCACCGTGCGGCCGTCGATCGGGTCGGCGTCCTCCATCACGCAGCGGATCGCGTAGCTGCCCGGACCGAGGGTGACCTGCATGGGCGCCCTGGTACCGATGCCGATGCCGTCCAGTTCGCCGTAGACCTTGCCGTTGTTCGGCCCGCCGACGGCGACGAGTTCGGCCTCGCCGTTCTCCGAGTCGTTGTTGGCCATCTCCAGCGTCTGCGCGCCGCCGTGCGGGTTCGTCCACCCGGTGCCACAGCCGGTTCGGGAGATTGTGATCGCATTGTCGGGATCGGCCGCCGCTGTCTCGCCGCGCGGCCACACCAGCGCCACGATGCCGGCGGCAAGTACCACCGCGACGAGGACGACCAGTGTCTGCCGGCGGCCGGGCCGCCAACGACGCGAGCCCGACCGAGGCTCGGAACCTTCGTGCACCGGAGTGCTCCTTGGGGAACGGGGGCCAGCCGGGGTACCGGATGGCGAGCGAATCGTATGAACCATCGGAGCATGGTTCGACCCGGTCAGACCGGTTCCCGGGTAGATTCATCAGGAGTTCAACTAGCCGTGCTGCCCTGGAAAGAGCCGCATGCAGGCGGTAGTCGTTCGATTACGGATACGTACTGCGCGTTACGACTTCTCGAGGTACTCCGCGCGCTCTTCGTCCACGACTTCGGAGACCATTCGGGCCAACCCCGGGTGCTCCGCCAAAGTCGGATCGGCATCCACGAGTTCCCTCGCCTCGGCGCGCGCCTGCTCGATCACGTCCTGATCGCGCAGCAGCGACAGCATCCGCAGTGAACTGCGACCGGACTGCGCCGCGCCCAGGATGTCGCCCTCCCTGCGCATCTCCAGGTCCAGTTGGGCCAGTTCGAAACCGTCCAGGGTGGACGCCACGGCATCCAGCCGTTCCCTGGTGGCCGTACCGGCCGGTACCTCGCTGACCAGCAGGCACAGGCCCGGCGCGGTGCCTCGGCCGACCCGGCCACGCAACTGGTGCAACTGGCTGACGCCGAACCGGTCGGCGTCCATGATCGCCATCACGGTCGCGTTGGGCACGTTCACGCCCACCTCGACCACGGTCGTCGCGACGAGCACGTCGACATCGCCTGCGGCGAAGGCCCGCATCACGGTGTCCTTCTCGTCGGCCGGCAGCCGGCCGTGCAGTATCTCGATGCGCAGACCGGCCAGCGGACCCTCGGCCAACGCGGGCGCGACGTCGGTCACGGCAAGCGGTGACCTGCGGTCGGACTCGTCGTCAGCAGGCGGCTCGCCGTCCGGGCCGTCCGGGTCGACATCCTCGGCAGTCGCGCTGCCGTCACCGATCCTGGGACACACCACATAGGCCTGGTGACCTGCGGCGACCTCTTCCCGGATCCGTTGCCACGCCCGGTCCAGCCAGGTCGGCTTCTCCGCCGCCGGCACGACGGACGTGGTGATCGGCGACCGGCCAGCCGGCAGTTCGCGCAGCGCCGAGGTCTCCAGATCGCCGTAGACGGTCATCGCGACGGTGCGCGGAATCGGCGTCGCCGTCATGACCAGCACGTGCGGGCTGGCCTCCGTTCCGGCCCTGGCCCGCAGCGCGTCCCGCTGCTCGACGCCGAACCGGTGCTGCTCGTCCACCACGACGAACCCGAGATCGGCGAAGGAAACCTTGTCCTGGATGAGCGCGTGCGTGCCGACCACGATGCCGGCGGCGCCGCTCGCCGCGTCCAACATCGCCTGCCGCCGCTGCGCCGTGTTCAGCGAACCGGTGAGCAACGTGAGCCGGGTGGCCTTCTCGGCGGCACCGAGTTCACCGGCCTGCGCGAGATCGCCGAGCAGTTCGGCCAGCGAGCGGACATGTTGTGCCGCAAGGACTTCGGTCGGCGCCAGCATCGCGGCCTGCCGGCCGGAATCGACCACCTGGAGCATCGCGCGCAGCGCGACCAGCGTCTTGCCGGAACCGACCTCGCCCTGCAGGAGCCGGTTCATCGGGTGCACACCGGACAGGTCCTCGGTGATGGCCACACCGACCTCTTGCTGGCCCGCGGTCAGCGTGAAGGGCAGCCGGGCGTCGAACGCGTCCAGCAGGCCACCGGCCACCGGCGGACAGGCCGGTGCCGGCCGGTCCCCGGCGGACAGCCTGCGCTGTGCCAGAACCAGTTGCACGGCAAGGGCTTCGTCCCACTTCAGCCGCTTGCGGGCCCGCTCGACGGCAGGCCAGCCGTCCGGCCGGTGGATGCCGCGCAGCGACTCCTCCAGACCAGGCAGCTGAAACCGGGCGCGCATGGCCTCGGGCAGCGGGTCCTCGGCACCGTCCCACTGGTCCAGTATCTGGCGGACGCACTTGACGATCGACCACGACGGCACACCGGCAGCGGCCGGATACACCGGGATCACGGCGTTGGCGAAATCCTCCACAGCGGACTCGTCGGAGTTCTCGTCGAGCAGTTCGTACTCCGGGTTGGCCAGCTGCAGATTGCCCCGGAACGCGGTGACCTTGCCGGCGAACAGGCCGCGCCGACCGGGCAGCAGTTCCCGCTCCCGCCAGGCCTGGTTGAAGAACGTGCAGGTCAACGGCCGCACGCCGTCGGTGATCCGGACTTCGAGGATGGTGCCACGCCTGCTTCGCATGGTGCGTTTGGACACGCGCTCCACCTGCGCCAGCACGGTCGCGTGCTCGCCGATCTCCAGCCCTGCCACGTTGGTCAACTCGCCGCGCTCGGCGTACCGGCGCGGGTAGTGCCGCAACAGGTCGCCGACGGTATGCAGGTCCAACGCCGACGCCAGCGCGTCGGACGTCTTCCTGCCGAGCAGGCCGGCCAGCGAATCGGTCAGTGCCGCCATGTCCCTACTCCACACCAAGCAACAGGATCGTGCCCGCCTGACCACCCGGATATCCGGTGAACTCGACCTCGCGGTGTTCCGCGCGGACGTGTTCGGCCAAGGCGTCGGCCAGGTCGTCGGCGGCGTCGGCGCCGGGCAGCGCGGTGACCAGTTCGCCACCGCCGGACAGCATCCGGTCCACCAGTTTCCGCGCGGCGCCGAGCACCGTGTCCATACCGGCGGGACCGGCTTCGATCAGCACGATCTCACCGTCCAGCAGGCCGAGCACGTCACCGGGCTGGCACACGCCGGCCCAGGTGATGCCCTGTTCCCGCGCCACCACGAGTTCACCGCGCCGGGTCGCGGCAGCGGCCTCCGCCATGGCCACCACGTCCTCACCGGGCCGGCGGCTCACGTCGTGCACCGCGAGCGCGGACAGGCCCTGCACGGGCGACGCCGTCGGCACCACGATGACGTCCTGGCCTGCCCGGACCGCCTCGGCGGCCGCGTCGGCCAGCAGGGTGTCCAGCCCGGTCACGTTGGGCAGCACGGTCACGTGCGACGCCTGGGTACCGGCGATCACGGCGACCAGATCGGCCACCGCGGGTGTGTCGTCGCCCTCGGGCAGCACCAGCACACCGGCGCCCTCGGCCCGGAACAGTTCGGCCACGCCTGCGCCCCGCACCAGCGCGACGACGGCCCGCTCCACGGCGAACCTGGAGGACGCGGCGGCCACCTGGTCGTCGAAGCGGACCACGGCGATCCGGTGCGGCCGACCGGCCTCGATGCCTGCCTCGACGGCGGCGCCGATGTCGTTG
This sequence comes from Pseudonocardiaceae bacterium, assembly GCA_036502345.1. GTDB lineage: Bacteria > Actinomycetota > Actinomycetes > Mycobacteriales > Pseudonocardiaceae > DATEPR01. The sequence continues at coordinate 12,779 of DASXYT010000178.1, forward strand.
CAGTGCAGGTGCACCGCCCACGTGCCGCCACCGTCGCCCACCACGGACACGCAGTCACCCAGCCTGCGCAGTTCGGCACGCAGCCGGTCCGCCTCGGCGTCGGCGACCCCGTCCAGTGCGAACATCACCTCGTAGGCGTACTCCGTCGAGCCTGCCTCGCGGGCGGTGTGCAGGGCGTCGACATCCCTCGGAGTCCGGTGTGGCACAACGGTTTCCAGCGGCATCGACCGTTCGCCGCCGCCTGTCTCGACGGCCAGTTCGTCCAGCACCAGCACCAGGCCCTGCGCGCCGGCGTCGACAACACCGGCCCGCGCGAGCGCGTCCAACTGGCTCGACGTACCGGCCAGGGCCTTGCCGGCCGCCTCGGCCGCCGTGCCGAGCTGGGCGGCCGTGGTGTCGCCGGCCGCCGCGATCGCCGCCGCGTGCAGCACCGTCAGCATCGTGCCCGGCGCCGGGTCGCTGACCGCCTTGGCCGCGAGTTCGTCCGCCCTGGCCAGCGCCGCCCGCACGTCGTCCGGGTGGGGGCCGAGCACCTCGGCGAGGCCACGCAGCACCTGGGACAGGATCACGCCGGAGTTGCCCCGCGCCCCGGCCAGCGCGCCACGGGCCAGCGCCGACCACACGGCCACCGGATCGTCGTCGGCCTCGGTGGCGACCCTGGCCGCCGCGTCCTCGGCCGAGCGCATCGTGCCCAGCATGTTGCTGCCGGTGTCCCGGTCGGCCACCGGGAAGACGTTGATCCGGTCGATGGCGTCGCGGTGCTCGTCCAGGGTCCGCACGCACGCGGCCGCCCACCGGCGCACCGCTGCTGCGTCCAACGCGTGCGGCACCTGGGGGACCTCCTGAGCTGACGCATACTGAACTGGACTGATCGACCGACTCGACCATCGAGGGTAGCCGGGGGTGGTTTGCCCGGCGCATTCGCGACGGGTTACCCTGGGACAAGTCGCCCGGCTGAGCCGGGCTCATGTGTGTGCGACCTGCCCGGTGTCCGGGTGCACGTCCACACCGTCAATCCTGACGATATGAAGGAGTGTGTGACGTGGCTGCCGTTTGCGACGTCTGTGGCAAGGGGCCCGGCTTCGGCAACGCGGTCTCGAAATCACAGCGACACACCCACCGCCGGTGGAACCCGAACATCCAGCCTGTGCGCGCGAAGATCGGCATTTCGCAGCGCAAGCGCCTGAACGTGTGCACCTCGTGCATCAAGGCCGGCAAGGTCACGCGAGGCTGAATCCCCAGCTCACACGGCCCGGACGAGTACGCTCGTCCGGGCCGTTTGCTATGTCGTGACCTCGTCCAGCCGCCGGACGAGATAGCGGCGTTCCACGTCGGTGGGCGCCAGTTCGATGGCCTCCCGGTAGGCAGCCGCGGCCTCGAACCGCCGATCCAGCCGCCGCAGCAGGTCGGCCCGGGTGGCCGGCAGCAGGTGGTAGCCCGGCAGCGCGTCCGCCACCGCGTCGACCAGTTCAAGACCGGCAGCAGGCCCGTCGGCCATGGCGATCGCGACCGCCCTGTTCAGCTCGACCACCGGCGTCGGCACGAACCGCTTCAGCTGGCCGTACAGCGCCGCGATCTGCGGCCAGTCCGTGTCAACGGCCTTGGCGGCGGTGGCGTGACAGGCCGCGATGGCCGCCTGCACCTGGTACGGCCCCGGCCTGCCCCGCCGCAGCACGGAGTCCAGCAGTTCGATCCCCCTGGTGATCTTCTGGGTGTCCCAGGTGGTGCGGTCCACGTCCTCCAGCGGCACCAACTCGCCCGCGTCGTCCAGCCGGCCCACCCGCCGCGCGTCGTGCAACAGCAGCAGCGACAGCAGGCCGACGGCCTCCGGCTCGTCCGGCATCAGGCCGACCAGGGTCTCGGCCAGCCCGATCGCGTCGGTACACAGCCGCTGCCGCACCAGGTCGGCGCCCGCTGTGGCCGCGTAACCCTCGTTGAACAGCAGGTACAGCACGGCCAGCACGGCCGACGTCCGCTCGGGCAGCAGGTGTGCCGGCGGCACCCGGTAGGGAATGCGGGCGTTGCGGATCTTCTGCTTCGCCCGGACCAGGCGCTTGGCCATGGTCGGTTCCGGCACCAGGAACGCCCTGGCGATCTCCGTCGTGGTCAGGCCGGTCAGCGTGCGCAGGGTCAGTGCGACCTTGGCCTCCAACTGCAACGCTGGGTGGCAGCAGGTGAAGATCAGCCGCAGGCGGTCGTCGGTGATGCCGCTCTCGTCGGTGACCGGCTCGTCCGGTGCTGACAACTCGGCCACCTCCCGCAGCTTCGTCGCTTCGTTCGTCGAACGGCGCAGCCGGTCCAGCGCCCGGTTGCGGGCCGCCGTGGTCAGCCACGCGCCGGGGCGGCGCGGGACGCCGTCGCGCGGCCAGCGCTCCAGCGCCTGCGCGAAGGCGTCCTGCACGCACTCCTCGGCCAGGTCCCAGTCGCCCGTCATGCGGATCAGGGTCGCCACGATGCGACCCCACTCCGCACGGAAGACGGCCGTGACCTCGGCATCGACCCCCACGCTCAGTCCTCGTCGATGGGCCAGAACGGCCGCACCTCGACGGCACCGAAGTAGGCGACGGGGTGTTTGGCGGCGATGTCGATGGCCTCGTCCAGGTCGGCGCACTCGATCACGTCGTAGCCCGCGATGTGCTCCCGTGTCTCGGCGAACGGGCCGTCGGACAGCAGCACCTCGCCGTCCCGGTTACGCACGGTCGTGGCGTCGCTGATCGGGCGCAACCGGTCACCGTCCAGGTGCCGGTCGCGGACCTCGGCGAACCACTTCTCGATGCTGGGCGTGCCCTCGGGCGCCACGGCGTCGGCAGCGGCGGTGATGAGCAGCATGTACTTCATGGTGTGTCTCCGTCCGTCGATTGCATCTCACCACTACGACGAACCGCGAACACCTCAGAGGACAGCTACGGCAACTTCCAGTCGATCGGGTCGGCGCCCTGCTTCTCCAGCAACTCGTTCGTCCTGCTGAACGGTCGGGAGCCGAAGAACCCGCCTGCCGCCGACATCGGACTCGGATGCGCCGACTCGACGGCCGGCAGGTCGCCGAGCAACGGCCGCAGGTTGCGTGCGTTGCGGCCCCACAGGATGGCCACCATCGGCTCGCCGCGACCGGCCAGCGCGGTGATCGCCTGCTCGGTGATCTGCTCCCAGCCCTTGCCCTGGTGCGAGTTCGGCCTGCCGGGGGCGACGGTGAGCGCCCTGTTCAGCAGCAGCACACCACGCTCGGTCCACGGGGACAGGTCACCGCTGGTGGGCGGCGGATGGCCCAGGTCGTTGGCGTACTCCTGGAAGATGTTGACCAGGCTCTTCGGCAACGGCCGCACGTCGGGGGCCACCGAGAAACTCAAGCCCACGGGGTGACCGGGCGTCGGATACGGGTCCTGGCCGACGATCAGCACGCGCACGCTGTGGAACGGCTGCTGGAACGCGCGCAGCACGTTCTCCCCGGCCGGCAGGTAGCGGCGGCCCGCTGCCACCTCGGCGCGCAGGAAATCACCCATCGCCGAGATCCGGTCCGCCACCGGGGCCAGCGCTTCGGCCCAGTCCGGTGCCACTACATCATTGAGAGGACGTCCAACCACGGCCGGTAACTCTAGGGTGTTCAGTCCAGCCGGCGCAGCTTGGCCCGGAACACGGAGATGTTCTCGACGTACTTGTCCACGATGGCCTGCCAGGCACGTTCGGGCACCTCGTAGCCCTCGCGCACCCGAGCCGGCACACCGAGCGCCATCCGACGCGCGGGCACGTGGCCGTTGAACGACATCACCGCACCGGCGCCGACGATCGCGCCCTCCTCGACCACGGAGCCGTTGAGCACCACCGAACCCGACGCGATCAGGCAGTGGTCGGCGATGGTGGCGCCCTCGATGTGCACGTTGTGGCCGATCACGCACTCCCTGCCGATGACGGCCGGCGTGTACTCCGTGCAGTGGATCACGGTGCCGTCCTGCACGCTGGTGCGCTCGCCGATGTCGATGTGGCCGTAGTCGCCACGCAGCACAGCCTGCGGCCACACCGAGGCGAACGCCCCGATCCGCACGTCACCGATGACCGTCGCGTCCGGATGGACATAGGCGTCGGAATCGATCTCCGGTTCCTGTTCGCCCAGTGCGTAGATCGGCACGAGGTGCTCTCCTTCTACAGGGATTTGCCGAAACAGCGACAACTCGGTTCGTTCCGATAGGTACCGAACGCGGGAATTGCCGTGTAACCCGACGAGCCGTACAGCGCGATGGCTTCCGGTTGCTTCGTGCCCGTTTCCAGCACCATCCGCAGCCTGCCGGCTTCAGCGGCAGTGCGTTCCAGTTCGGCCAGCAGCGCACGCGCGCAACCAATACCTCTGGCCGCCGATGCGACATACATGCGTTTCACTTCGGCGTCGCCGTCGGCGAACCCGGGCTCGGTCGACTCGTGCGCCCGCCAACCGCCGCAGGCCACGGCGACACCGTCGAGGTAGCCGACCAGGAACAGCCCACGTGGCGCGGCGAAGTCGGCAGGCGCGACCGGCGTCGCGTCCTCACCGCCGTAGCGCTGCACGTACTCCTGTTGCACCGCCCCGATCAGTGTGGTCGCGTCCGCGTCGCCGTAGCCGACGATCTTGCAGACCAGACCGCCCTGCTCACGTTCGGGCACGCCAGTGCTCCCATCCTGCCGGGCGCTCGTAGGGCAGGCCGTCCACCGTGACTCCGTTGCCGCGCAGCACAGTGCCGATGGTGGTCCACCCCTCCGGCACGGCGGCAGGTTCGGGGAACGTCGCGGCCAGCGCGTGGTCCTCGCCGCCGGTCAGCACCCAGTGCATCGGGTCGGCGCCCAGCGCGGTGGCCACCTCGACCAGCCGCTGCGGCACCTCGACCAGTTCGGTGCGCACGTCGATGTGGACATTGGACGAGTCCGCGATGTGGCCGATGTCGGCGAGCAGGCCGTCGGAGATGTCCAGCATCGCGGTGGCGCCCGCCCTGGCCGCCTGGGCACCGGCCGCATACGGCGGTTCCGGGGCGCGGTGCGCGCCGACCACGGTGACCGGGGAGCGGAAACCCCTGCCCAGCACGGCGAGTCCGGCCGCGGACCAGCCCAGCTTCCCGCACACGGCGAGCACGTCGCCGGGCAGCGCGCCGGACCTGGTGACCGGCGCCCTGCCCTCCAGGTCACCCAGAGCTGTGATCGACACCACGAGCATGTCCGAGGTCACCATGTCGCCGCCGACCACGCCGGCACCGGCCCGACCGGCCTCGGCCCACATGCCGCTGGACAACTCGTCCACCACGGAGGCCGGTGTGGACGGCGGGCAGCCGAAGCCGACCAGTACCGCGGTCGGAACGGCACCCATGGCTGCGATGTCGGCCATGTTGACGGCGACCGCCTTGCGGCCAACCTGTTCCGGCGTCGACCAGTCGAGGCGGAAGTGCACACCCTCGACCAGGACGTCGGTGGTGGCCACGACTCTGCCGTCCGGTGCCGACACGACCGCGGCGTCGTCGCCGGGACCGAGCAGGGTGGTCGCGGGCTGCGCCCGACCCTCGGTCACGCGCCGAATGAGACCGAACTCACCAACCTCGGCGACGGTGTCCGACTCGTCAGGGAGGTCCGAGGGCACAATTACCTCCTGCCATGAATGGTCGGACCCCATAATGATCCCCATCTGGGGTACGTTAACTGCCTTGCGTGCCGGCAGGCACGTTTGCTCACGTTCCTACCCCGACCTGACCCGTCGAAGCGAAGGGGCACGCCGTGGTCCACGCATACATCCTCATCCAGACAGAGGTCGGCAAGGCCGCGGCGGTCGCGTCGCAGATCTCCGGCATTCCCGGAGTGACCACTGCCGAGGACGTCACCGGTCCGTATGACGTGATCGTGGTCGCCGAGGCCGACAACGTCGACCTGTTGGGCCAGCTCGTGGTGGCCAAGGTACAGAACGTCGAGGGCATCACGCGCACGCTGACCTGCCCAGTGGTTCATCTCGACCACTCGTGAACAGCAGCACCCGACACAGCACTGTGAGCGACGATCCGGCTGGCGGTTCGGGCGGCACGGCGCCTGATCCTACGGGATCAGAGCCTGCCGTGGCGCGTCCGGACCGACGCCTCTCGCCGCCGCTGATCGTGGCGCTGGTCCTCGGTACCGCGCTCGTGGTCGGCATCGGTATCGCCGGCATCGTGCTCGGTCCGGACAGTGCGGCGCCCGCTCCCGCCGCCAGGCCGGCCACAGCGACCGGGCCGTTGCTACTGGTGCCGGTGGACGCGCCGCAGGCCGGCTCGCCGCAGTGCGCCGCGCTGGTGCACGCGCTGCCGGGGACCCTGACCAACGGCAAGACCCCGCTGCACGGCAGACAACTGGCGTCGCCGGCACCACCGGCGACAGCCGCGTGGGGCGGCACCACCGGTGATCCCGCCGTGCTGCGCTGCGGTATCGAAAGGCCGCCCGAGTTGACGCCGACGTCGGAACTGCTGGACGTGGACGGCGTGCAGTGGCTGCAGATCAGCGCTGGCGGCGACACCACGTGGTACGCCGTCGACCGGGCCGTCGTCGTGGCGCTGACCCTGCCCGACAACGTCGGCACAGGGCCGATCCAGGACGTCTCCGACACGATCGGCAGGACAATGCCGGCCCGGCCGGTGTTCTAGAAACGGCCGGCTGCTAGCGCAGTCCCGTGCCCCGCGCCATCGCGGTGTCCACCAGGGTGCTCAGCAGGGTGGCGAAGTCGACCCCGGTGACGGCCCACATCTTCGGGTAGACCGACATCTCGGTGAAGCCGGGCATGGTGTTCACCTCGTTGACGCTGACCGTGTCGTCAGGTCCGACGAAGAAGTCCACCCTGGCCAGTCCCTGGCAGTCCAGCGCGGTGAACGCGCGCACCGCCAGATCCCGCACCCGCGCGGTGACCGCGTCCGCCAGTTTCGCCGGGATGTCGAACTCGACGACGTCGTCCAGGTACTTGGCGTCGAAGTCGAACCATTCGACACCGTCGGCGACGATCCGGATCTCGGCCGGCAGCGAGGCGTCCAGCCGGCCGTCCGGGTACTCGAGGACACCGCACTCGACCTCCCGGCCGGGCATCGCGGACTCGACGATCACCTTCGGGTCGATCTGGCGCGCGTACTCGATCGCGGCGTCCAGCGCTGCCCACTCGGTCACTTTGGTGATCCCGGTGGACGATCCGGCCCGCGCGGGCTTGACGAACACCGGCAGGCCGAGCCGCTCCCGGGTCGGCTCGTCCAGCGTGGCCACGCCTCGACGGAGCACCGCGTACGGCCCGATCGGCAGCCCCTCGGCGGCCAGCAGTTTCTTACCGAATTCTTTGTCCATGGCCGCCGCGCTGGCCAGCACACCCGCGCCCGCGTACGGAATCCCGGCCAGTTCCAGCAGGCCCTGGATGGTGCCGTCCTCGCCGCAGGCACCGTGCAGCACGGGAAACACCACGTCGATGCCGCCGAGCACCTCGCCGACGCGCTCCGGCTCCATCACCACCAGTTCGTGGGAGGTCGGGTTCGCGGACAGGGCGAGCGAGGTGCCGCCACCGACCGAGGGCAGCTCCCGACCGGCCGATTCCAGCGCCTTCGGGTCGTCCGACGCGAGCACCCACGCGCCGTCGGCGGTGATGCCGACCGGGACCACCTCGAACCGGTCCCGATCCAGGTGGGACAGCACGCTGCCGGCGGACAGGCAGGAGATGGCGTGTTCGGTGCTGCGGCCACCGAAGACCACCGCCACACGCAGCTTGCGCTCGGTCATGGGGTGCGACCTTACCCGCAGCACTACACCATCCGTGTGACGGCAAACAGTCATCCGCCGCCGGCGGCGGCGGCCAACAGACGCACCACCGTGGGCAGCGCGTCCAGCAGTTCGGCCCTGGTACACGCCGTGTAGCCCAGGCCGATGCCGTGCCAACTGGGTCGTCCGTCGTGGTGCCGCTCCAGGCCGTCCAGCGTGATGCCCTCGGTGAGCGCCCGCTCGACGGCCTGCCGCTCGGCGGCCAGCGACGGCAGCGGCACCACGACGTGCGCGCCCGCGTCGTCGCCCAGGGTGGTCAGCCCGGCGCTGTGCAGCGAGCCGATGACCAGTTCACGTCGTGTCGACAGTTCCCGGCGCAGTCGCCGCAGGTGCCGGCCGAGGTCGCCGTGCCTGGCCAGTTCCACGAGCACCCGCTGGCCTGCCGCTGACGGGCCGGTGCCGGTGTTGTCCCGGTAGGCCAGCAGCGCGGCTGCCACCTCGGGCGGCGCCACCAGCCAGCCGATGCCCAGCGTGGACGTGAAGATCTTGCTGGTGGTGCCGAGGTGCACCACGACGTCCGGTGCCAGGCCGACCAGCAGCGGCAGCGGAGCGACGTCGTAGCGCAGTTCGCCGTCGTAGTCGTCCTCGATGACCAGCCAACCCTCCGCCCGCGCCCGTTCCACCAGCGCGACCCTGGTGGCCGCGGACATCCGGCCGCCCAGCGGGTACTGGTGCGACGGCGAGCAGTAGACGGCCCGCACGTTCGCCGGCACGGCGTCCACCACCAGCCCGTCCGGGTCGACCGGCGCCGCCACCACCCGCATGCCGGCGGAACGCAATGCCTGCACGGCCCGCTGGTAGCCGGGTTCCTCGACGGCCACCACGTCACCGGGCCGCAGCACGGCGAGCGCCAGTTCGGAGACCGCCGCCGTGGTGCCGCCGGTGGCCAGCAGGTCCTGTTCACCGAACCCGCTGGCCAGCACGAATCCTCGGTGCCGCAGCAGGTGTTCTGCCACCGCCGAGCGGTACTCGGGCAGCCCGGCGCGCTGCGGCCTGCGCAGTGGTGGAGCGTCGGCGGCGGCCCGCCACGCCCGCCGCCACGCCGCCCGGTCCAGGCCCTCCACCCAGGGCGCGCCGGGCACCAGGTCCAGCCTGCTGGGCGGCATCGGGGTCACCGACCTGCGCCGTGCCGTCGCCGTGCGGGCGCCCGGGGGTGCCGTGGTCACGTAGGTGCCGGAGCCGTGCCGGCCGGTGATCCAGCCCTCGGCGTGCAACTGCTCGTAGGCCGCAGCGGTGACCGTGCGGCTGACGGCGAGGCGGTCGGCCAACGCCCTGGTGGAGGGCAGCCGGTCGCCGCTGCGCAGGTGGCCGGCCGCGGCCGCCGCGCGCAGTGTGTCGGCCAGTTGCACGGCCAGCGGTGTCGCTGACTCGCGCACGAGTTCGATCGGCAGGGTCGGGGGCAGTGCTCCTGGCAAGGTGTCCGGCACGATAAGTGGCCTTTCACATTCGACCGCTGGTGGCTGTTCCAGGATGCCACCAGGCGAAAGATGCTGGGTAGGTGCCGACTCGAACTCCGCTCTCACCGACCGAACGCAGCACCATCCGGCGGTCCCCTGACCGGGCCAAGGCCGAACGGGAAGCTCTGGACGCGGTGCTGGACGCCGGACTGGTGTGCCACCTCGCGCTCACCGTGGGCGGTCGCCCGCTGGTGCTGCCCACCGGCTACGGCCGCGACGGTGACACGCTCTACGTGCACGGCTCGACCGGCGCGGCCAGCCTCCGGGCCGGCGCGACCGGCATCGACGTGTGCGTCGCGGTCACGCTGCTGGATGGCATCGTCTACGCCCGCTCGGTGTTCCACCACTCGGTGAACTACCGCTCCGCCGTCGTGCACGGCAGCGCGGTGCCGGTCACCGACGACGGCGCGAAGCTGCACGCGCTGCGCGTGATCACCGAGCACCTGGCGCCCGGCTCGTGGGACCACACCCGGACGCCCAGCCGCAAGGAACTGGCCAAGACCGCCGTGCTCGGCATCGACCTGACGGAGTCGTCGGTGAAGGTACGCACCGGCGGTCCGGTGGACGACCCGGAAGACGTCGAGGCGCACACCGGCTGGGCGGGCGTGCTGCCGTTGCGGCAGGTGTGGGACGAGCCGGTGCCGGCCGCCGACCTGCCCACCACGGTCGACCTGCCGGCGCACGTGCGGGATCGGGTGGCGTCATGCTGATCCATCCCTGGGACTCGGCAGCCGACCAGGAATGGCGGGCCTGGCTGACCACCGGTCCGCAGTTCGGCCAACTGATCGCCGTGGCCGAGGACCTGCGGCCGGTCGTCGTGCCGGCGCCGTTCTACTTCGACGGCGACGAAACCGTGCTGCTGCACCTCGCCCGGCCGAACCCGGTGTGGGCCGCGTTGGAAATGCGCTGCACGGCGACTCTGGCCGTGGTGGACGACTACGCGCACGTGCCGGGCACCTGGCGGCCACCGGACGGGTTGCCCGCGCACGACGGCGTGCCGACCGAGTACTACGCGGCGATTCAGCTGTTCGGCGACGTCGAACTGGTGGACGACCCGGCTGGGAAGGTGGACCTGCTGCACACGCAGATGGCCGCCTACGGGATGGCCGACGACCACGCCGAGGTGAGCGCCGACGCCCCGCCCTACGGCAGGCAGCTGTCCGGTATCCGGGGCATCAAGCTGCACGTGACCGACGTGCGGGCGAAGTTCAAGTTCGACGACAAGCGCACCGAGGACACCCAGCGATCGGTGGCCGCCCGACTTGCCGAGCGCGGCACCGGCCGGGACGCCGGCGCCCGCCGTCAGGTGTTGCGTCGGCTTGCCAGGCGCACCAACGACTTCCGACCCTCCTAACGCTCCACAGTGGAGAATGCCCGCTCGGGTCGGTACACGTGGATGCTGACCGCGGGATCGGTGCCGAGATTGCGTATCCGGTGCACGTAGCTCGGGCCGAAAACCCTGGTGCTGCCCACGGTCACCGGGTGCTCGAACTCGTGCGCACCGCGGATCACGGTCTCGGTCAGCACACCGGAGACCACAGTGAACGCGCCGGCGGAACCGGCATGGTTGTGCAGGTCGGTGTGCTGGCCGGGGAGCCAGGACAGCAGCCAGACCTCGATGTCCCCGGTCGCTTCGACCAGCGTGGCGAACCGCTCGTCCGGGTCGTAGCGGAGCAGGTGTGACCAGCGGTCCCGATCGCGGGCGACATCGACGGCGATTCTGGCGGGGTGGCCAGCGACAGCAGGCAGCGCAACAGTGTTGGCAGGCACGGCGAACACGAGAAACGTCCTTAGAGTGGTCCGGTGTCGGGCAAGTGGGGACTACCGGACCGGACACAGCGCGCTGGCGACACGGCCGAGGTCGATGTGACCCCGCCGGTCGATCATGGCGCGCAACAGCATGGCGCCACCCAAGCAGTCAGCCGGACGCGTGGTCAAGCGCTCCCGAAGACTGGACACGGTCGAGTGACGCCAGCACGTCGGCCACCAGATCGTGGGTGTCCTCGGTACCGCAGGAGAACCGGACGAAGCCCGCCGACACCGGGTCGCCCCACTGCGCCCTGCGGTCCACCGAGCTGTGCAGACCGCCGAAGCTGGTCGCCGCGGTGAGGAGTTCGGCGTTCGCGACGAACGCCTCCACCACTGCCTGTGACGGCAGCACGAAGCTGAACACCCCGCCGAACCTGCGCATCTGCTTGCTGGCCAGCGCATGCGCCGGGTCCTCCGGTGAGCCGGGCCAACGCAGGCCGGACACCAGCGGGTGGTTGCGCAGCGCGTCGACCAGGGCCGCCGCGTTCTGCGCCTGCCTGGCCAGCCGCAGGTCCAGCGTGCCGAGGCCGCGATGCGCCAACCAGACCTCGAACGGTCCCGGCGCCAGGCCACGCAACCGTCGGGCCGCCCTGACCCGCTTGGCCAGTTCCGGGTCGGCACACGACACGTGGCCGAGCACGACATCGCTGTGCCCGGACAGTGCCTTCGTGTCACTGGCCAGGGTGATGTCGGCGCCCAGCGCGATCGGTCGCTGGCCCAACGGTGTGGCCGTCGTGTTGTCCACCGCCAGCAGTGCGCCGGCAGCGTGCGCGAGTTCAGCGATCGCCTCGATGTCGCACACATCCATGCCGGGGTTGGACGGCGTCTCCACCAGCACCAGCGAAGCGCCCACGACCAGGTCCGGTGTCCACTCGCCCGCCGTCGCCGCGTAGCGCACGGTCCGGTCGGCCAGTTGCTCCACCATCAGTTGGCGGGTCACGTAGTAGCCGTCCGCCGGCAGCACCACGGTGTCGCCTGGCGAGCTGAAGATGTGCAGCACGGTGGCGATCGCGCCCATGCCGGCCGGGAACAGCACGCACTCGCCGCCGTCCAGTTCGGCGAGCGCGGCCTCCAGAAGGCGCCAGGTCGGGTTGTCGGCCGCGCCGTAGAAGTCCACGGCACTGCCGTCACCGAGGTGGAAGGGCGCCGCGAACACCGGACCGGGCAGGAACGGCTGACCAGCGGCGGGCTCGGGCAGTCCGGCCCGACCACACAACGTGCCGTCACCCCACTCGGTGTCGCTCACGCCCACTCCGCCTTCCGCTCGCGGCCCAACAACTCCCCCACCGTGGACCTCGGGTCGACGCCGTCGTGGCACACCTTGTGCACCACGGCGGTGATCGGCATCTCGACGCCGGCCTCGAACGCCAGCGCCGAGATCGACGAGCAGGACTTCACGCCCTCGGC
>DASXYT010000179.1:0-30240 GCA_036502345.1 Pseudonocardiaceae bacterium
CCACGTCATTGAGCACCTCGATGAGGCGCTTCGTGTCGCCGCCGTACGACCCGGTGACCGGACCAGCCTCCATGTGCGCACGCGCATCGTCCCGGATCCGCTTGACGTCGATCTCGAACTGGTTGTCCATGACTCTCCCGATGCCGACCAAACCCTGACGATTCAGTCATGCCCCGATATCGCGTCCGCCAATCCTTCGGGGGCGTCGACCAGTCGGTCGTGTAGGGCGCGACGGAACTGGGTATGACAGTCCACAGCCGGGTGATCAGGAGGTGCCGATGGGTCAGCCGTGCCAGCAGGCACCGAACGGCGAGGTGGCGGTGCGTGGACCGCTGTTCTGGTTCCGTGACGATCCGTCGCATGCGGACGGCGCGGCGGCCGTCGTGTACGAGTCCGACGGCGTGGTGCTGTGCCGCGACGGGCACGTGCTGGCCACCGGGCCGTGGCCTGCGCTGCGCGGCCAGGTCGACATGCCCGTCCACCACTACCCGAACCATCTCATCACGGCAGGCTTCGTCGACGCCCACGTGCACTATCCCCAGACCAGGATCCTGGGTGGTCACGCGGGCGGCCTGACCGACTGGCTGGAGCGACACGCGTATCCGGAGGAGGAGCGGTTCAGCGACCTGGAACACGCCCGCTCGACCGCCGGGGTGTTCTGCGACAAACTGCTGTCCAACGGCACCACCACCGCGCTGGCCTTCTGCACCCAACACCCGGAATCGGTGGACGCCCTGCTCACCGAGACATCGGCGCGAGGCATGCGGATGGTCGCCGGCAAGGTCCTGATGGATCGCAACGCTCCCGAGCCGCTGCTGGACGGCGCCGATCACGGCTACGAGGTGTCCTCGGCGTTGGCGCGTCGCTGGCACGGCCACGGCCGCACCGGCTACGCGGTCATCCCGAGGTTCGCCCCCGCGTGCTCGCCCGCCCAACTCGAGGTGGCCGCCACAGTGCGTCGCGAACACCCCGGAGTGTTGGTGCACTCGCACATCGCCGAAACCACGGAGGAGGTGGCGCAGGTCGGGCGGCTGTTCCCCGACCGGGACGGCTACCTGGATGTGTACGAGCACCACAGGCTGACCGGTCCCGGCACGGTGCTGGCCCACGCCGTCCACCTCACCTCGGCGGAACTGGCCCGCTGCAAGGACACGGGCACCGCCCTGGTGCACTGCCCGACGTCGAACCTGTTCCTCGGCAGCGGCCTGTTCGACTTACCGACGGCCCTGGACCCGGCGCAGCCGGTCACCCTCGGTCTGGGTACGGACGTCGGCGCGGGCACCAGCTTCTCGATGCTGACCACGCTGGGCGCTGCCCACCAGGTCGCCCGCCTGCGCGGCTGGTCGCTGGATCCGCTGCGCGGCTTCTACCTGGCCACCCTCGGCGGTGCGCACGCCCTTGGGCTGGCCGACCACGTCGGCTCACTGGCCCCTGGCCACGAAGCGGACATTGTGGTACTCGACCCGGCCGCCACTGCCCCGCTGGCACGCTGCACCGACCGGGCCGAGTCGCTCACCGACCTGCTGTTCGGCCTTGCCGTCCTCGGCGACGAACGAGCCGTGCACGCCACCTACGTCGCCGGTCACCAGATCTGATGCTCGTCATGGTCCTCAGGGGATGGCGAGCAGGCCGATGGCCACGCCGGCTCCCACCAGCCCCACCAGGCGGTGTCGGGTCACCCGCGCGTCAGGCCGAGGAATCCACACGGAGCACCAGCTTTCCCCGCACATGCCCGTCTTCCAGGATCCGGTGCGCCTTTGCGGCGTCAGCCAGGTCCAACACATCCTGAATGGACACTTGCAGGGCGCCGGAGTCGAACATGGCCGACAGCCCTCCCAGGGCGACACCATCGGGTCGGGCGAAGACGTAGCGACCGCCGCGCCGCACCAATTCAGGATCGATGACGGTGACATGCCGATCCGGCTGCCGCACCAGCCGCTCGGACTGCGCACCGGCCGGGGCTCCCACGAAGTCCAGAGCGACGTCGACCCGTCCGTCATCACCGACCAGATCCGGTGTTCGAGCGAGGAGATCCCGTACGTCGTCTTCGAGGTCCGAGCCGTACCGCAGCGGATGGGCACCCAGGGACCGGACGAAATCGTCGTTGCGCTCGCCGGTCGTGCCGATCACCATCGCGGCACCCATGCTGCCAGCGATCTGGACCGCGAGATGCCCTACGCCGCCGGAGGCGTTGTGCACCAGCACAATGTCATTCGGGCCGACCTGGGCCGCCTGGCAGACCTGCAACGCGGTCAGACCTGCCAACGGCAGCGCAGCGGCCTCCACGAACGACGCCGACGTCGGCTTCAGCGCCAGCGTCCGTTCCGGCGCGGACACCAGTTGGGCGTAGGTCCCGTACTGGAGGTGGTCCTCCCGGACGTTGCCCATGACCTCGTCGCCCACCGCGAACCGTGTGACCGCCGGTCCGACCTGCTCGACAACGCCGGCCATGTCGAACCCGGGCACCAGCGGTTCGTGATGCTGGAACCAGCTTCGCAGATCGCCCGCACGGACCTTCCAGTCGACCGGATTCACCCCGGCCGCGTGAACCCGGACCAACACCCGGTCCGGCCCGACCAACGGGTCGGCCACCTCGGTCATCGCCAACACGTCAGGACCGCCGTACTCGGTGAGCGCTATTGCCTGCATGGCAACCGTTTACCCATTCCTCCGTATCTCCAGTCGGCCGATCAACGCACCCGGCCCCTGATGGCTGTCCGCTCGGCGCGCAGGTCGAACACTGCCATCACCAGCGCGACCAGCATCACCACGATCGCGCAGGCCACGTGCGGCGAACTCCTTCGCCAGCAACAGACCAAGGCCGCGACTCGCGCCGGTCACCACAGCCACTCCACGTGCACCGATCGCCATGTCCTGCCTCCCTACGCCGTGGTCACGGACTACCCATCGGGCGCTGACAGCAATCGCCGGTCATCGGCGACCATGCACGCCTCGCCAGGGCGGGCCATCCCTCGCTCACCTCACGGCCTGACCAGTTTGACCACCGTCGATCACGGATATTCCAGTGCCATGAGACAGATCGGGTTGGTCGACCGACTGGCCGCGGCACGCGGACTGGACACGGTGGCCGCGGCGGTACGAGACGCAGCGCAGCGGGTACTGCGACAGGGCACGGCCAAGGACCTACTGCACGGCGTGTGGCTGGGGCATCCGTTGCATCCGGCACTGGCGCAACTGACCGTCGGGTGTTTCACCGGGGCCGCCGTGCTGGACGTCAGCGGCGACCGTGGTGACAGCGCCGCCCGGCTGATCCGCTGGGGCATGCTGAGCAGCCTGCCCACCGCGGCCGCGGGCATCGCCGACTACAGCGACGCGCACGAGGAACAGCAACGCATCGGCGTGGTGCACGCGGCGGCCAATTCGGCATCCCTGCTGTGCTACGGGCTGTCGCTGGCGCTGCGGTCGACCGGTCGGAGCCGGGGCGGCGTGCTGGCCGGGCTGGCCGGCTTCACCCTGGTGGGGCTCAGTTCGGCCCTGGGGGGTGACCTGTCCTTCCGCCGGGCGGTGGGCGCCAATCATGCTGCCGAAGTGCCCCACACCGGGCCTGGCGACTGGGTCGACCTCGGTCGGTTTGAGGACTTCCCGGACGGCGAGTTGGTGCGCCGGCAGGCCGGCCTGATTCCGGTCGTCGTGCTGAGCTCGTCCGACGGGATCACCGTATTGCACGACCGGTGCAGTCACATGGCGGCACCGTTGCACCAGGGCGAGGTCACCGGCGAGGGCGACGAGCGGTGCGTGGTGTGCCCGTGGCACGGCAGCGTGTTCCGGGTCCGCGACGGTGCCGTGCTGCACGGGCCTGCGACCGCACCGCAGCCCGTGCTGGACGTTCGCGTCGATCACGGCCGGCTGCAGACCAGGGTGCGCGTGATTCCTGGGGTGCCAGCGAGCTGAGCTGGTGTTTCACGATCCGCCGGGTGGGTATGCGAGGTAGTCGAGGGACGAACGAGGAGGCAGGCGATGAGCGTGTCCGGTAGCAAGGTGGCCTTCCTGGTCGCGAAAGAGGGCATCGAGCAGGCCGAGCTGACCGAGCCGTGGCAGGCAGTGGAGCAGGCAGGCGGCCGGCCGACGCTGGTGTCCGAGGAGCCCGGTTCGGTGCAGGGCTTCAACCATCTGGACAAGGCGGACACCTTCTCGGTCGACCAGACCACCGAGCAGGCCGACGCTGCGGAGTACGCGGCGCTGGTGTTGCCGGGTGGCGTGGCCAACGGTGACTTCGTGCGCACACAGCCGAACGCCGTGCGGCTGGTCAAGGCGTTCGCGGCGGCGGGCAAGCCGATCGCGGCCATCTGCCACGGCGGCTGGGTGCTGATCGAGGCCGGTGTCGTGAGTGGACGTCAGCTCACGTCGTGGCCCAGCCTGCAGACCGACTACCGCAACGCCGGCGCCGAGTGGGTGGACGAGGAGGTTGTGGTCGACCATGGCGACTTCCCGCTGATCAGCAGCCGGAACCCTGGTGACCTACCGGCCTTCAACCGGGAGTTGATCAACGCACTGGAGAAGGCCTGACGGCTCGGCCGATGTGAAGCGGCCCGATCAGCCTGGGGTTGGTCACGGTGCCGGACCGGTGGAGCGATTGTCCTGACACGGTGGCCGGTACTGGTCAATCTCGCGATCCTCTACCCCGTGTGGGGTCCTATCTGGCCATCCGAGTGATGGTCCGGACGAGACCGACGCTGCTGGGCACCGGAGTCCGGTTCTTGGTCGCCGGTGTCCTGCTGTACGGCTGGTGCGCGCAGCGACAACCGCGGCTGCCCACGGTGGACGCGCCGAGCTGGGCGGCGCGGCCGCCTGCGGAACACTCGACCACCACCACCGGGTGGTCAACTCCTGACCTGGCGCTCCACGAGTTCGTGCGACCGCGCAACGCCTGCGGCTCCGTCGCGTCCTTCAAGGTACGGAGGCGAAGGATTAAGAAATCTGGACGTCCGAATGGATCGGCGCACCGGCGGCCACCAGCCGTGGCATCTCGACGCCTCCTTCACAGCACTGTCGTTCACGCGCACCTATCTGGGCTACACGAACGTCGACAAGGCCATCGCCGTGCGGTCCGCAGGGCCAGATGTCTGGGTGACGGTCGGTTTCGACGACCCGAACGGCCGGCCTGTGACCTCCGCGGTGCTGCACCTGGCCCGACTCGGCAGCGGCGCGGACGCGCCATGGGAGGTCGTCGGCACCCGCGACACCACACTGACCCTGGCCACCCCTGTCTACGGCTCGGCCGCGCGATCGCCGATGACCACCGGTGGCCTGATCACCGGGGTCGACGAGAGCCTCAGTGTGCAGATCCGCGCGCTTGCTGGGCCCGCTGTGCTGGGCCACGTCGGCGGCGTCCCGGCGGGCGGTGACCACACGCCGTGGCGGTTCCAGGTACCGCTCACCACGCTGTCCGGGCATGGCGTGCTCGCCGTCGCCACTGGCGGACACATCGCGACAGTCGAACGCTTCGCCATCACCGGCGTCCGCTACTGACCTACGTGAGTGAACGTGACTGGCCCTGGCTCGGCAGAGCCAGCCACGCCCTCAACTCCTCAGAGATCACGATCCCCGCAACACCCTGGAATCCAGGGTGTTGCGGGGATCGCTGGAACCCGCGGAGGCCGGGGCTGTCGTCAGCTCACGGGAAGCTGACCACATTGGATGGTGTGGTGTTCGTTGGTGTCACCGCACCGGTGTTGTTGATGACGTGCGTGATGGAACCCTGGTTGTTCAGGGACACGGTCAGCAGGCTGTGGAACTTGACACCTGCGACATTGGGCACCTCGAACGCGTGGAAACTGGTCACCGCTGGATTGACGTTGAAGAAGTTGTAACTACCCAGCCCCCACGCCTCGTGGGTGGTGACGTTGTCGCCGACCTTGTAGGCGGCGTAACCGTTCACCCCCGTTGGACTGATCCAGGCCGCCTGGTTGGGCACGTCGTACGGCATCTCGTTCTGGAAGAAGATGGTCTTGCCGTTCTGGCCGTTCCAGGTGACCTCGTATTTCTGGTAGTGCTCCACGAACAAGCCGGTCGCCAGCACGTTGTTGCCGTTGACGATCAACCCGTTGTCCGCGGTGTTGGTGGTCCAGCCCACCGTGCCCGCGTTGCCGTGGTCGGCGCGCCACGCCCAGATGTGGTCGATGATCGTGTCGTTGCTGTTCACGACCAGGCTCGCCGTCGCCTTGCCGGCGATCTCGCCGCCGATCCGGAAGAACACGTCCTGGATCGACGTCGGGTTGCTGGCGTGGCTGGTCGTCGAACCGGCCGTCCCGACGGTCAGCAGGGCCGCCGAGTTGGTGGTGCCGGCGTCGAACAGCAGGCCGTCCAGCCGCACGCCGTCCACGTCAGCGACCTGCATGGCGTTGACGCCGCCGTCCGGCACCAGCGTCGGGTAGCCGACACCGAGGATCGTGGTGTTCGGCCGGGTGACGTTGAGCGTCTGGTTGAGGTGGTAGACGCCAGGGGTGAAGAACAGGTTGCAGCCCGAAGCCAGCGCGGCGTTGATGGTCGACGACGTGTCGCCCGCCTTCACCACGTAGAACTGGCTCATCGGCACCGAAGTGCCCGGCGTCGAACCGGCGGCCCAGCTCGGACCGGACGCGTTGGTGCGCAACGACGGCTCGAACACGTGGTAGTTGCCGCTGGCGTCGATGAACAGGTAGGGCACGTCCCGCGAGACCGGCGTGGTCGCCAGCGTGGTTTCCGGCGGGCTCGGGAACGTGGTCGCCGGTGCGCCGTTCACACCGGAGAACACCATGTTCCACACGCCACCGGACCAGCTGCCGAAGTTGCTGTCCTTGCTGTACCACTGCTGCTGCGAGATCGACGACACCTGGCCGGAGACCTTCGTGTCGGAGATGTAGCCGCCGCTGGCGAAGCCGAAGCTGGCCGGGTAGAGCTGGAGGTCACCCACCAGGTCGATCCGCCGGAACGGCGCGGCCTGCGCCACCGCCCACCGGTCACCACCGGTCGCGACGATCTTCATGTTCTCCGCGGAACGCCAGAAGTTCTGCGTGGCGTTGCCCGCGTCCGACGCGTTGAAGGCGTCCACCGTCACGTGGCCGTTGATCGTCACGTCGTCCGGGTTCTGCCCGAGGCCCTGGACGGAGGTGTAGAAGCCGACGTTGTCGTCCACCGAGTAGGTGCCCGGCTTGAACAACTCGGCCACCCGCCGCTCGGCGAACTGCGCGGTCGCCGTGTCCTTCTGCGCGTTGAAGTCGGCGTCGAGCTGTGCCTGGATGGTCGCCGAGGACATGGTCGGGTCGAAGATGTGCACGTTCGGCCCGAGGTTCGGCGTGTTGGACTGCGTGCAGCCCACAGCCGCGCCGATCGTGTACGTCGCGCTGGCCACCGCGGAGTTCGTCAGGCCGGACGCCAGTCCGATCGCCTGCAGCGTGGTCGTGGTCGCGATCGCGATCGGTCCGGTGTAGAGGGTCGAGGTGGCGGTCGGCGTCGTGCCGTTGGTGGTGAAGCGGATGCTCGCACCCGGAGTGGTGTCGCTGAGCGTCACCGTCTGCGCGGTGGCGAAGCTGCCGCCGCCGGGGCTGAACGTCGGCGTGGCCACCGATCCGACACCGCCACCGGCGCCGGACGTGAACACCTGGAACTCGAACAGCGAGTACCCGAACGCGGTGCCACGAGCGGTACCCAACATCCGGATGAAGCGGCCGGTCCCGGTGACGTTCAGCGTCTGCACGCCACCCGTGCCGGTGGTCGTGCTGAAGATGGTCGTCCAGGTCGCGCCGTCCGGCGATGTCTGGATCTGGAAGCCGGACGCGAACGCCGCCTCCCAGTTCAGGACGACCTGGCACACGGTCATCGACGCGCCGAGGTCCACCTGCAACGACTGCGGGTCACTGAACGCGCTGGACCAGCGGGTCGTGGTGTTGCCGTCCACCGCGTTGGACGCGGGGAAGCTCGCGTTCTCGGTGGACGACGCGATGGCCGGGTGGTTCAGTGCGGCGTTGGTGGTGCCGCACGCCGCGGCCGAGCCGACCGTGCCGAAAACCTGGAACTCGAACAGTGAGTACCCGAACGCGGTGCCACGAGCGGTACCCAGCATCCGGACGAACCGGCCGGACCCGTTCACCGTGAGGTTCTGGATCCCACCGGTACCGGTGGTGGTGGTGAAGATGGATGTCCAGTTCGTCCCGTCCGGCGAGGTCTGGATCTGGAAGCCACTGGCGAAGGCAGCCTCCCAGTTCAGGGTCACCTGGCTGATCGTCGCGGTCGAGCCAAGGTCGACCTGCAGCCACTGTGGGTCGCTGAAAGCGCTTGACCAGCGGGTTCCGGTGTCGCCGTCCACGGCGTTGGACGCGGGGAAGGTTGCGTTCTCGGTGGACGAAGCGGTGGCGGTCTTCCCCTGGGAGAGCAGCGTGCCAGCTGCGCGAGCACTCGGCGAGACAACGACGATCAGCAGGCCCGCAAGGCACGCGGCCACGGCGAGCAGGATGGCGAACCGGCGGCGGTGTAACGATTCAGTGGGCGACGCGCCCGTATAGGTCTGCATGGCAACTCCCAGCTGGCGTCAGCGGTCGTTCGGAAATAACTCTGTGCAAGCGAGCCAACGTGCGGCCCGCCTTCCGTCTGGTCGACTGAGAGCGCTCTCGACGCCTCGATGCTTCCGCCGTGTACGAGCAGTGTCAAGAGCTCGCCGGTTCCGGAACTTAACGGAGAATTCAAGGGATAGCGGCGGTGGCGCAACAAAACTGTTATCGGTGAACGCCATCCGGCCGCTCGTCAGGTCGCCGGGCGGCCACCGCGACACGTGGTCAACCAGCCGCGTCGCGCGGCAACTGAACCGCGGCGCTGACTCCCCCGCCCTGCCGGTCGGTCACCAACAGCGTGCCGCCCATGTCGACCACGTTGTCCCGCAGCAGAGCCAGCCCCAGGTGCGCCCCGGCCCTGCGGTCCTGCCCCAACTCGGGCAGCCCGACGCCGTCGTCCACCACCCACAGCGAGACGGCGCCCCGGACGCTCTCCACGCTGACTCGCGCCGTCTTCGCCCGCGCGTGCTTGGCCACGTTCGCCAAGAACTCCCGGGCGCATCGGTACAACGCCGCCGCGATCTCGGGCGACGGCTCGTCGGCCAGCGACTCGGTGACAGTGACGTCGACGCCGGTGTCGCGCAGCGACGTGGCCAGCCCCTCGATGGCGCCCGCAAGGCCGAACGCAGTGAGATCCGGCGGATAGATGTCGACCACCAACGTCCGCAGGTCGTGCACGGAGTTCCGGATCACGCTGGTGGCCTTGTCCGCCAGAGCGGTGAGTTGTGGCGGCGTGCCCTCGGGCATGGAGACGGCCACCGCGTCCAACGCGTAGCCCGCCCCCATCAGATCCTGCACGATCCCGTCGTGCAGGTGGCTGGCGATCGACCTGCGCTCCCGGTCCGATGCGGTCAGCGCGCTGCGCAGCAGCCTGCCGCGCTCTTCCTGTGCCCGCCCCACCCGCCGCAGCAGCGACACCCCGATCGGCAGTAACGCCAGGACCATCACCAACAAAGCCATCAGTGCGAATGGCACAAGCTGGCTCGTCAGCTCGGACTCGGCGGCCAGCACCCGCTCGTCCGTGCTGTACATCTCGAAGGCGAGTCGCGTGCCGTCGTGGAGCGTCAGCGGTTCGTACACCTCGACCAGTCGGTCGTTCCTGGCCGCCCGCTCGGTGGCGTTCTCCGGGTCGGACAGGTCGGAGATGTCCGAGAAGGTGGCCTGGTTGTCGATCGCGGCGCGGACCTTGTCGTCCAACGGGAAGCGCCGACCGATCGCCGCAGGGTTGTTGGAATAGACGATGGTGCCGTCCCTGGCCCACACCTTCACCCGAACGATGGCATCGTGGTCGCCCAGTGCCGTGTTGAGCCGAGCGATCGCGACCCTGTCGCCTGCGATCGCCGCCGGCAGGTCGGGCAGAATGATGTCATCGCCAACCATGCGGGCGGATCGCTCGGCCTCGTCCATTGCGTTGTCCAGTGCGATCGGCCTGGCCACCAGCACAGCAGCCAGCCCGACGAGCAGGAATGCCAGCACCGCACCGAGAACCAGTCCCGCGATAGCCCCGCGCAGCACGGACTGCCGCGCGGGGCTGTCGCTACGACTCCTCGCGCTCATCGATGATGCCGAGCCGTTGCGCTGTCACCACAGCCTCCAACTGGGACCTGGCCCCCAGCTTCAGGTGGATGGATTTCACGTAGTGGCGGCAGGTGTTGAGAGAGATACCCAGCAGCAGCGCTATTGCCGCAGGGACCATGCCCTTACCCATGAGGATGAGCACCTCGTGCTCGCGAGCGGTGAGCCTTTCCACGACCGCATCGGGAGCATCTTCCATTTCGGCTGCCGCCCTCCGATAGATCGACGGGGAAACCAGCATGTGTCCGTTGTGCGCCATGCGCAGCACATCGAGCATTTCCGACAACGTTCCACTTTTCGGGGTGAACGCGCTCGCCCCGGCCTGCGCCGCCCGCGCCACCCACAGCGGATCCTGGTGCGCCGACACCACGACGATCACCGCGTCGGGCAGCACGTCGCGGATCTTCGTGGTGACGTCCAGCCCGCTCTCGCCGCGCAACTGGATGTCCATCAGGACGAGGTCGGGCTGGTGACGGATGGCGAGATCCAGTGCCTCCGCCCCGGTCTGTGCGGTGCCCACGCACTCGAACTCACTGCTCACGTCCAGCGCCAGGCCCAGTAGCTCGGTGAACATCCGGTGGTCGTCCACGAGCAGCACGCGGGTGGCGTGCTGGCCGTCCTCGGTGTCGTGGTCGCCGTTGATCATGAGTGCCCGATTCAGCTCCGCCGAACCCGCCGTGCGCGCTCGTCGCAATCGGGATATCGGCAATCGGGCCCTCGATGTCACAAGTTCACGCGGCGCAGGAGCGATTGACTCCGCGCAGCCCGAGTTCGGAACGCTCGTCGGCCGCCGACCTGGGTTGGCCGGCGGCCGACGTCGTCGGATCAGATCAGTTGATGACGTGACCGACCAGTGGTGAGGTCCCGCACGGGGACCCTACGTCGTTGACGTAGTCGACCGTCCCCGTACTCGCGGTGATCGCGCCACCGCCGTTGAAGAACTGCACCGTGTACGTGCCGGCCGCCTTGGCCGTCGGCGCCGTGCTGATGGCCAACGCAGCTGTGTTCGACGAGACCTGCGAGGCGATGGAGCCCGCCTTGGCTCCGGTCGCCACCGGATCGGCCAGCCCGGCGAACGGGTTGCCCGGATACAGTTGCAGTTGGGCCGACTGCGGCACGGGCAGCTGCCAGGTCGAGCTGAGCTGTCCGGACGCATGTGCGGTGAACTGCACCCAGTAGGTCTGGCCACCGGCAAGCGCCGGCACCGGGATCGTCACCGCACAGCTCTGGTTCGAGGTCACCGGCGCGATGATCGGCAACGGAACCGGGGTCACACCCGAGGGGTAGGGGATGAACGGCCCGAACCAGGTGTGGCCTCGACCGCCCCGCGCACCGGCGAACGCGTCCTCGGACATGTAGACGGTGCCGCCACCCAGGTCGTCCGACCGGGGGTCGACCATGATGCCCTGCGCGAAGCGGAAGTTGCCGAATCCTCCCGGCGGGTTGGCCGGATCGACCGGCCTCGTGCAGGTGGTCGTGCAGTACACGGTCGCCTCGGCGCTGCCGACCGGTGGCAACTGCCCTCGGGTGGCGTAGACCCGTGCCGTGTTGGTGGCGACGTCGTACTGGTAGATCGTGGCGTTCGCGGCACCAGGCGAGATCGCCGCGTACACCAGGCCCGCCGCGCTGTGCTGCGGGTTGGTGTCGACACCGATGGCCGAGCCGAAGATGAACCCGAACTGGCTGATGTTCAGCGGCACGGTCGCGCACACCTGATTGTTGGTCGGGCAGGTCGAGATGTCCTTGACGACCGTGAAGCCCTGGTTCTCCGGCAGGTAGAGGTCGTCACCGATCATGCCCATCGACCCGTTGATGCCACGACCGGCGACACCGGCACGCTGCTCGGTGGTCAACGCGACCACGTCGACGGTCTGGTTGCGAGGATCGTCCTCCGGGTTGTTGATCCGGCGGATGAATCCGTCGAGCAAGCCGCCCATGTACAGCGAGTGCTTGCAGGTGACCGGAGCCCCCGGCTTGCACGGACCCAGCGCCAGACCGTTCGCCTTGTCGCCGCTGAGGCCCGCGTTGGGTGCCATGACCACAGCGGAACCCGCCACCAGGCCGCCGGCTCCGTTGTCGGCGCTGGGGTCGAAGGTGAACCGGAGAACACCTGGACTGAGGTGGTCGTTCTGCGCCACGTACAGGTAGTGCTGGTTGGTCGTACCGGCAACGATCGAATCGTCGTACGCGGTCTGGCCACCGGAACCGAGCAGCGCGCCGTCATCGCACGCGGCCGAGTTGTAGGCGTGCAGGCCGGGTGCCTGGGTGACCACGTCCATCCGGCACAGGCCCTGGGCGTGGTCGGCTGCCCAGATGTGGCCGCCGTCGTCACTGGGGATGAAGGTGGTGCCGCCCTTGGGGGCTGTCATGCCGTACGCGTAGAGCTGCGGCGTGACCGTGCTTGGCGGTCCGGGGAGGCTGCACGCCGCGGTGGGCGTGGCTGTGCAGTCGGCCGGCGCGACACCGTTGGCATCACCCGGAATGGCGAAGATGTGGCCCTTGGCCAGCGGCGGGTTGACGAGGATGGCGAATGTGGGGTCGTCGCCGATGAAGAGCTCACCGTTGTGCGGGTTGACGGCCAGGCCGAGGACGAATGTGTAGGTCGAGACCTGCTGGCCGGGGTTGAGCAGCGAGTCGTAGGGCGTGACAGTACTGGACACGACGTCCTGCAGGCCGGTGTCCGGGTGGTAGCGCAGCACGGTCGCGCCCGAGTTGCGCGGCGAGTCGGCCACGTAGACGAACCTGCCCGTGCCGTCCGGGTTGTTCTGCACCGCCATGCCCTGCGGGAAGTTCGTCGTGATGCCGCCGACAACCGAAGCGGCGCAGCCGCCCAACTGGTTGACCGGCGGGTTGATCACGGTCGGGTCGGGCGAGCCCTCCGACGGCGGGCAGTGTGCGATGTCGGTCAGCAGCGACACGCCGTTGCCGCCGAGTTCGTCGATGTACAGGTCGTCAGTGCCGTTCGCGTTGTGGAAGTCACCGATACCGAACCGGACGCCCTTGCGCTTGTCGGTCGTCTTGGAGATCGTCTCGATGGACTGGGCCGCGACGGGCTGGTCGACGAAGTTGATGCGTTCGATCTTCTTCGAGCGCTCGAAGGCGAGATACAGCGCTGTGCAGGGTGTCGTGATGGTGGCGTCGCACGGACCGAGTGTCACTGACGAGTTCTTGAAGTTGCCACCGGCGTCGGCGAAGAAGCCGACCGTGTTCAGGCCGCCGAGCAGCGTGCCACTGCCTGCCACGATCGCGCCCTGGCCGTTGTCGGCGTTGGGGTCGTAGATCATGCGGACCGGTCCGCCGCTCTTGCTGGACATGTCGGCGGCGTAGACGAAGTAGGTGCCGTCGGCCCGCTGGGCGCCGACCACTGCCTGAGTCGGCTTCTTCGCCTGCACGTCACACGTGGCGGCGTTCTCGACGAAACCGCCGCCGGGAGCGGGGTCGATACGGCACAGCCCGTTCCCGCTGGAGTCCCAGAAGTGGCCGCCATCGGCGGACTCCAGCCACACCCCGTTGAACGGGAAGGTCACTCCGGAGACGAAGGGCCCGCCCGCCGCGGCCGACGCGCTCCCGGTGATGATGGCCCCGGCCGCCAGCATGGCCATGGCGGCCACAGCGACCCGACCTACCGGACGCCGTAGGCCACGATGCGGGTGCGGTCGCAGCCACGGCACTCTTGATCGGCTCATGGGATTGCCTCTCGGTTCGGACGAAACGCGCATCTGGCCGGCGTCCGAGACGTGGACCCGACGTATCAACGGTGATGCGTCGATCTCGGGATAACCTTGGGAAATCCGACCTGGTCGTTCTTGCCGCAGGTCCAGGCCCCACAAAACGATCTACCCCCCACAGAATGGGGAGCACCGCTCCCTACCGCGCGCCTGCCTGCCTTCGGAAGATCCAGGCAGGCTGGGTACGAGCAAGGGGGAGACCGTGATTCGTATCCGGATGTTCGGCCCGTTCGATGTCACCGACGTTGACCGACATGTGTTGATCACCGACTTCCATGGCGTCAAGACACGTCAGATACTGGCGATCCTGTCGGTGCATCCGGGTATCCCGCTGTCCAAGAAACGCATAGCGGAACTGTTGTGGGAACAGCGGCTGCCGAGCAGCTGGCACTCCACGCTGGAGGGCTACGTTTCGCTGCTGCGGCAAGCACTTCAGCCAGGGGTGCGACCCCCCGAGTCGGTGGTGGCCACCCGCCAGGGCGGCTACGTGCTGCTGCCGGACGCGGTTGTCTCCGACCTGACGGAGTTCGATGCGCTGGTCAACAACGCGATCACGCTTCCCCCGTCGAGAGCGCTGGATCCGCTGGCGGCCGCGCTGGCGCTCGCCCGTGGCGACGTGCTCGCCGACGAACCGTGGTCGTGGACCGCCGAGATCCGAGGGCGCTACCGCCGCCGGGTGCTGCGGACGGCGGTCCTGGCGGGCCAGCACGCGCTGGCCGTCGGCGATGCCGAGCTCGCCGTGGACATGGGTCAGCGCGCGTGTGAACTGGACCGGCTGGCCGAGGACGCGTGGTCGCTGCTCATCAGGGCACACTGGCACGCGGACCGACGGGCCGATGCGCTGCGCTGCTACAACATGCTGCGTACGCTGCTCGCCGACGAACTCGGTATCGCCCCCGGCCACGGCACCCAGCGCCTGCACATCGCGATCCTGCGCGACGAGCCGGCGGCAATCGGCAGTTAGAGGCTCGAACCTGGCCCACCGCAGTCTCCAGCAGGAGACCCGCATGCGGATTCACCGTCGGGCTCAGCAAGTCCGGCGTGGCGACCGCGCCCGAAGGTTGGCGGTGTTGTTCTTGCTCTCAAGTTCACATATCACAGTATGGCGACTATTTCTTAGAGATATCTTGGAGCTTGTTCTTAGAAACATTTTGGAACTGTTCTTAGAGATATTTTGGGATTTGCTTCCATACATCTCTCAGGGATTTCAGAGTTAGCCCCATGTCCGAACAGGACGAATAGCTGGCGTCCCCACATTCGGGGGGTCGTAGCACCCTTCAAGTCGGGCTGCCCCAACGCTCCTGCCAGAGGAAACTTCACTTCGGTGGCTCGCGATCCTGCATCCAACTACTCATGATCCGAGTAGGAGAGGAATCACACGCAATTTCCTCAAGCCCGAACGGGTCTCGCCGTTCCCA
The DNA here is from genome assembly GCA_036502345.1 of Pseudonocardiaceae bacterium. Taxonomy (GTDB): domain Bacteria; phylum Actinomycetota; class Actinomycetes; order Mycobacteriales; family Pseudonocardiaceae; genus DATEPR01. The sequence continues at coordinate 15,268 of DASXYT010000179.1, forward strand.
TTTGCCCGCAGGGTTCAGTCTGACCGCACTGGTCGTTGCCTGTCCGCAGGTTCGCCAGGACACCAATGAATGATTTTGCACACGGGGCCGGGCCCATTCCGGGCGTGGCGCGCATTCGTTCGCCCAAATAGATCACCGTGATCCCGGACTTCGATCGAAAACTTCGACGCCATGAGGATCACGACGCACAACAGCATCACAATGCGAAATGTGAGGAAACATGAAGTTCAGACGGAAACTAGGCGTTCTGGCCGTGGCGGCCGTCGCCGCCGCGAGCCTGGCCGCCGTGGCCACAGCAGGCACCGCGTCGGCTGCCGGTAACCCGGCCAGGCTCCGGTTGACCGGCCAGTGCGGTGAGTTCCTCGACCTGACTGAAAGGACTGCTGGCACGCTTATCGTCACCCTCACCATCCCCTCCGCCGACCCGTCCGAGGTCTGGTCTCTCACGGCATCGGAGCAGCAATACGGCGCCGTGACCGGTAGCCGACTCGGCAGCCCGGTCTCCATCACGCCGACCCCGCTGCCGGCATTGGCATTCCTGCCGGCCGAGGGCGGGTTCAGCACCACGGGCAACTTCGACGACGCGCCTGGGCTCACCCACGGGATCATCTACACGGCCACCAGGACCTCCCCCACACCGCTGACCTGCTCCAACGAGGGCTTCTGGACCAACCCGGGCAACGGCGTGAGCCCTCCGGCCGCGCAGAACCCCGCCGGCAGGCCCGACTCGTCACCAGTGCTGACCGGTGCCAACGAGGCCGACCGCGGCACGCACGTCGTGGCGTTCCAGTTCGACCAGGAGATGCTGTCCACCGCGACAGGCATGCCGGCTCTCAGCCGGTTCGGCGTCACGGTGAACGGCACGACTCGTGCGGTGACCGCGGTGTCGGTGACCGACGACAACCCACCGAACAAGGCGGTCGTGTCGCTGACACTTGCCGGGGCTGTGCTGCCATTGAACGGAACCGTGACGGTTCAGTACCGGCAGCCGCTGCTCGCCTCGGACCCGCAATTGCAGGACCTGGAGAGTAACGTGGTGGCAAGCTTCGCACCATTCTCCGTTTCGGTGTTCTGATCCCCATCCATCCCTGAATGAGAAACTGGGCCGTCCGGCGCTGTCGCCGGACGGCCCGTCTCCAAAGTTGCTCCAAGAAATCTCTGGCATAGTCGGCAAAGTCACCGTCCCACCGCGACTACAGCCACCTCCACCAGCACAGGGATGCTTGCTGCGACACGGATCGCAGCCGCAGCACAGGCGTCACGCCGCGTTCAGACGCACGCGCGTTTCAGTGCACGCAACCGCGCGAGGAGTTCGCCGAGTGCGGACAGTACATGTGCGTGCGAGTGACCAATCCTCAGCACCGCAAGGCAATTACACCTTCTGACTGTCGGCTGGAGCAGCCGCGACGGGCCGTGAAGTCGAGCACGGCGACGGCCCGCCGCGGCTGAGGCGGGCCCGCAAAGGCGAATAAGTTGACCCACCAAATCGGCGAACAACCGGGCATCTCCAAAATCGATATTAGGACGTCCGGACCCCGTCGACGTGAGTTCACTATATCTACGTGCTCCAGATAGTGCAACAGCGGATCGCTGTGTTCGACAATTCCAAAGAATCTCTAAGGAATAGCTCAGCACGCTGGCCGGTGCACCAATCGCACACGGCGTCTCGTCCTGGGCGACCGCATACGTCGTATGGACATCAATCGAGCGGGCCCAGTTGATAGCCGTATCCCCGCACGGTCGCGATAACGGTCCTGCCGAGCTTTCGTCGCAAATAGTGCACGTACACATCCACGATCTCGAAGCCCGCGTCGTCGAACACCATCACCCGCAGTTCGTTGCGGGAGAAAACCCTGCGGGGTCGCCCGGCCAAGGTGGTCAGCAGTGCGCATTCACGGGCCGAGAGCCGCACCTCTGGTCGTCCGTCCAGGATGACTCGCCGCGTGTCGAGATCGAGCACACCACCCGGCACAGGCAGGCGCCGAGCCGTGTCGTGGTGCCTGCGCCGCAGTGCACGCAGCCGCGCGAGCAGTTCGTCGTCATCGAATGGCTTCGCCAGATAGTCCTCGGCGCCGGCATCGAGCCCGGTGACTCGGTCGGCAGGGCTGCCGAGCGCGGACAGGACCAACATCGGTGTGACAATTCCCTTGCGACGCAACGAGACCAGCATGCTCAGACCGGCAACGCCGGGAAGCTTCCGATCCAGCACGACCACGTCGTACTTGTGGGTGAGGCCCAGGTCCAGTCCGCGCAGCCCGTCGGCGGCTACCTCCACCTCATAGGATTCACGGGACAACAGCCGCACGAGCCGCGCGGACAACTCGGGGTCGTCCTCAATCAACAGCAGGCGAGGCACAGGCAGTGGACTTCGCCGCGGTTCGGTGAGCGCGCTACCCATGTCCACCCCCTTCCATACCTCCACGTCGACGGCTCCACACCCCACGGACGTCGCCTTTTCCAGCAGGAACCCGCACCCGTCCGTCAACCGACAGGTGCAGCCTGAACCACGGTTTTTAGAAAAACTTTGGAAGGTGTGGCCGCGCGAAGCCCATCGCGCGACGAAACCGGACTTGACCTGCTACGGCAGGGCATTCCGCTCAGCCATGGGCGGCAGCGAGCCCCTCAAATTGGGTGCCTTATTTCGCCACCGTGTGCGTCGGGCCGAGAATGGCGGGAGCCCCGGATTCGATCTCCGGTTCTCAGGCTGCCGGGATGCGTAAGCGCAGGGTGGCGCCCCGGTGTCCGGTGTCGACTACCGACACGGTGCCCCCGTGGCGTGTGACGATCTCGCTGACCAGGGCGAGTCCGATGCCATATCGCCGGCTGGTTCCGGTCAGCCCGTCCGATGGTGATGTGGCGAACCGGTTGAACAAGGTGGACGCGATCTCCGGCGCGATACCGGGGCCGTCGTCGGCCACGTCGACGACCACGTCGCCGCCGCCTGTCGAGATGGTCACTCGGACCTCGTCGTCCGCGTGCCGGACTGCGTTGTCGACCAATGCTGTCACTGCCCGACGCAGCGCCGCCCGTGCACCGGGGACGAGCGGCGGCTCGCCTGTGATGGCGTACGACAGCACCACGCCGTGTTCGTCGGCCAGTGGCCGCGCCGACTCCACGACGTCTGCCACCACCGACGGCAGCGACACCTGCTCGTCCGTCTGTATCCCTCTCGAGTCCACGGCGAGCAGCATGTCCTCCAGGATGGCCGTGAGGTGGTGCGCGTCGGCGACGAGGCGCTCGACGTCAGAGCGCACCGCTTCGACGTCGGTGTCGGCAGTTGTGCGCAGGGCCCGGCGGATCAGCTGGGCGCGGGTCGTCAGCAACGTCAGAGGGGTGCGCAGTTCGTGGCCCGCGTCGGCCACGAACCGCCGTTGCAGTGTCAGTGCTGTCGCCAGCGGCTGGACCGCCAGGCGGGCCAGCAGCGCCCCGACACCCGCGGCCACCACCAGGCCCACGAGACCGGCGATCAGGAATGCCTCCAGCAGTCCCTGCTGTTGTGAGTTGTCCGGTTGCAGGTCGAGCACTGCCTGGACAACGTCGCCATCGGGAAGTGGCTCCGTGGTCACACGGTATTCGTGGTTGTGCACGGTGATGTTGATCGTATGGATCGCGTGCCGCGCGGACGCATCGTCGAGTTCCGTGCTGTCGGGTAGGCCCGGTGGCATTCCCGGGGTGATCGCGTCCCGGCCGTCGTGTCGGATCACCAGCCACACACCCGAAGGCGGATCGGTCACGTCGGCACGTGTGATGGACCGGTCGAGCAGTAGGTCTTCGGCCTGGCGTCTGCCGTGCAGGTCGACGAGGGCGACCACTCCGGCGAGCCCCACGAGGGCGACCGCGACGGACACAGCGGTTTGCAGACCGATGCGTCGCGCTGCCCGCCACACGACGCGCTCGTCGGCCGAACGCACCCGGTTCACCGCGTGGCACCGAGCTGGTAACCCAGTCCGTGCACCGTGGCCACGATTCCGTGGCCCAGCTTGCGGCGCAGGTAGTGGATGTAGGTCTGCACCACCTCGGGCCCGGTGTCGGAGAATGCCAGCGTCCGCAGTTCCTCGCGGGAGAACACCTTGCCCGGGCGGGTGGCCAGCGTGGCGAGCAGCGCGCATTCCCGCTGGGACAGGCGTACCTGCTCCTTGCCTGCGACGACGGCGAGACAGGTGTCCAGGTCGAGGGTTCCGCCGGGCAGCGGCAGGCGGTGGGCGGCGTCCAGCGGCCGCCTGCGGAGCGCACGTAGGCGGGCCAGCAATTCGTCGACGTCGAACGGTTTGCCCAAGTAGTCCTCGGCACCTGCGTCGAGGCCGACGACCCGGTCGGCGGGGTTGCCGAGCGCGGACAGCACCAGAGCCGGCGTGACCGTGCCCTTGGTGCGCAGCCTGATCAGCAGACTGAGTCCGTCGATGCCGGGCAGGCCTCGGTCCAGGATCAGCAGGTCGTAGGTGCGGGTGAGCCCCAGATGCAGACCGCGGTGGCCATCGCCTGCGACATCGACCTCGTAGTGCTCACTGGTGAGCAGCCGTACCAACATCGACACCAGTTCCGGATCGTCCTCCACGAGCAGGATCCTCGGTGGCTCGTGGCCGCTGCTGCCGACTGCTTCCGGACGACCACGCTCGGCGGACGTCGAGCTCGGTTTTGCCATCATGTCGCCCGATCAGGGAGGCGCGCCACGCTGGCGGCCGGATCGCCGGCCCGAAGCCGTCGACGCCTGTCCACCGTGGTCGCGAACAGGAAACACGCCGGGTGATGCGAGCGCCACGATGCGCAGGAGGCGGACCGGACGATCCACCAGCTACCGACCCAGAGGATCCCGCTGATCCAGCGTGCCCAGCGCATGCGACCTCCTGACGTCATCGCACCGTACGAGCGCGTTCCGACGGTGACCGCTTTCTACTACAGAAGTGTAGATCGCAGAAGGGTCCGCGTGTCCCACGGATCGCCTACTACGCGATGCGTAGTAGGCTGCCCGGACGATGCCCACGAAGGGGAGATCATGCAGGCCACCGACGCCCAGACACTGGTGCTGTGCACCCTCGCTCAGGGCCCGCTGCACGGCTACGCGATCAACATGGCGATCGAGGACATGACCGGCAAGCGGCTCGGGCCCGGCAGCCTGTACGGGGCGCTGGCCCGGCTGGAGGCCAAGCACCTCATCGAGCCGGTCGACGGCGAGGGCCGCCAGCAACCTGTCCGGCTCACCGAGGCGGGCCGCACAGCGTTGGAAGCCGAGTTGCGCTCGATGGCCCAGCTGGCCGACCAGGGCCTGCGCAGGCTCGGGGTGAATCCGGCATGAACCGGCCCTGGCGGACGCAACCGCCTGCGAGGCGGTCGACATGAGCATCGTGCGGCTGTACCCGGTCGCCTTCCGGCAACGTTGGGGCGACGAGCTCGAGGCGGAGCTCCGAGCGGCGGGCTGGCGGGCGTGGCCGGGACTGGTCGTCGGCATTCTCGACATGTGGCTGCGTCCCGCGCTGTGGCCGGCCGAGTCGCGCGAGGTGCGTCGCACCAGGGTCGCCGCGATGGCGATCGCCGTCACCGTCGCGGGCTGGCTGGTCGCGCACCTCACCACGGAACAGGGCTCGGCGGGCTACGCGAGGGTGCTCGACGGCTGCGCGCTCGGCGTGGTCCTCGGCCTGGGACTGGCCGCACCCCGACCCCGCCTGTCGCGTCAGGCTTTCAGTGCCGTGCTGCGGCATGCCGTCCACCGCCTGGCCGCGCCGGCGATCCTCGGTGCCGTCGTGTTGATCGCCGTCCACTCCGGACTGGCCGACCTCGCGTCCCTACCGGTCCGGGTGGTCGTGCTGACCGGATGGTGGACCACGTGGGCGCTGGGCGTGGTGCAGAGCTGCCGCATTCTGGTGCATCTGGAGCCAGAACTGTTCCTGCCGCCACGGCCGGTGCGCAGCCAGTGGGCCGTCGGTGTACTGGCCGCCGCCACTGCCGTCGCCGCGGCCACCACCCTCGTGTTCGCCACGGCCGGTGCCCATTCGCCCGCACTGGCCACGGTGACCGGGTTCGGCCTGCTCGGATCGACCGCCGTGGTCGCCGCAGCACTGCACGACCTGCGCCACCTACCTGCCGGCGAATGAAAGGTCCCGCGATGCGTCTGACCGACCCTCTGTACGGCCTCTACAGCCACCGCCTCCGGCGGCGGGTGCTCGCCGGCACGCTGCCCCGGCACGTCGGGCTGATCATGGACGGCAACCGCCGCTGGGCACGGCGCAGGGGGCTGGCCGATCCGAGCCAGGGCCACCGGTACGGCGCCGAACACGCGGAGCGGGTGCTGTCCTGGTGCGACGCCGTCGGCATCCGCCACGTCACGGTGTTCCTGTGCTCCACCGAGAACCTGAGCAACCGCGACACGGCGGAGGTCGCGTTCCTGATGCGGGTGATCGAGCAACTCGCAGGCGAGCGGCTGGCCCGGCCGGACGCCCGCTGGCAGGTGCACGTCGCGGGTGCCCTGGATCTGCTGCCCGACGCGACGGCGCGGGCCCTCAAGCACGCGGTCGAGACGACCCACGACGTCGGTACCGGGTGTCACCTCACCCTCGCCGTCGGCTACGGCGGCCGCCAGGAGATCGTGGACGGCCTGCGTGATCTGCTGCTGGAGCGGGCCGCCGACGGCAGTTCGCTGACCGACATCGCCGCGTCCCTGACCGTGGCCGACGTGGCCGCCCACCTGTACAACGCCGACCAACCGGAGCCCGACCTGGTCATCCGCACCAGCGGTGAGCAGCGGCTGTCCAACTTCCTGCTGTGGCAGACCGCCTATGCCGAGCTGTACTTCTGCGAGGCCTACTGGCCCGCGTTCCGCGAGATCGACTTCCTGCGGGCGCTGCGCAACTTCGCCGGACGTCAGCGCAGGCACGGCGCCTGACCCTGCCCCAACTTCTACAACGATGTAGATTGGACCTGTGCGAACGCAGGCCGACAGTTGACCGCCATCTCGATCTGGCCCGCCGTCGCGGCGGCGTTGGGCGCGTCGACCTGCGGCGCGACGGCCAGCGCCCTGCAGCACCGGACCGCCGTACAGGTGATCGATCGGCGCGGCCTCGGGCCGGTGGTGCGGGCGACTGTCACACACCGGTCGTGGCTGGCCGCGGTGGCCCTGCAGGGCTTCGGTTTCCTGCTCCACGCAATGGCGCTCCATTTCGGTCAGCTGACCGTCGTCCAGCCGCTGCTGGTATGCGCCGTGTTGTTCGCGTTGCCATTGAACCGGTTGCTGCGCAAGGAAAGGATCACACCCCGCGAAGTCGGGTGGGCCACGGTGCTCGTCGTCGGGCTCGCCGGATTCCTCCTCGCCGGCACACCGGCGACACAACCACCGGCCCAACCGGTCGACATCGGCCCCGCCGCGGTGTTCGGCATCGCCGGTCTGGTCGCCGTTGGCGGGTGCGCGATCCTGGCGCGGCGGATAGGCGTACCGAGCGCGGCAGCCGTGCTCGGTGTCGCGGCAGGCATCCTGTTCGCAGCCCAGGCGGCCCTGCTGAAATCGTCGGTCGAGGCGTTCGGCCATGGTCTCGGTGCGCTGGTCACAGCGTGGCAGCCCTACGCACTACTGGTCGTGGGGGCGGCCGCCGTGGTGTTCAGCCAGTTGGCCTTCCGGGCCGGTCCGCTGTCGGCAAGCCTGCCGTTGGTGGCCACGGTGAATCCGACGCTGGGAGTGCTGATCGGAGTCGTCGTCTACGACGAGGGCATCCGCGACTCAGGTCCCGCGCTGACCGCCGAGATCGCGTTCCTCACCCTGCTGGTGGTCGCGACACTGGTGCTGACCCGCCTGGAACAAGCCGCACCGCGCCATCATTTCCGATGGCGCGGTGCGGCCGGTCGAGCGGGCGGCTGACGTCAGTTGGCGACGTGGCCGACCAGCGGGGACGCCGGGCATGCTGTCAGGGCATCGTTGTTGTAGTTGATCGATGCCGTGGTCGCCGCGAGCGACGGACCACCGTTGAAGAACTGGGCCGTGTAGGTCTGAGCGATCTCCGAAGTAGGAGCCGTGCTGACATCGAACGTTGTCGAGTTCGACGTCACCTGCTTGGCGATCGCCCCGTTGACAGGTCCCTTGGCCACCGGGTCGGCCAGCCCTGTGAAGGGGTTGCCCGGGTAGACCTGCAGTTGAGCCGACTGGACCACCGGCAGGGTCCACGTGCTGCTCAGGACACCGGCGTCGTGGGCGGTGAACTGCACCCAGTACGTGTTGCCACTGGCCAGAGCCGGCACCGGCACCGTGATGGCACAGGTGTGGATTCCCGGATCAGGGTTGGACGACGGCAGCGGCACCGGAGTCACACCGGAGGGGTAGGGGACGAACGGCGCTGTCCACACGTGACCTCGCCCGCTGCGTGAACCGGCGAACGCGTCCTCGGTCATGTACACCGTTCCGTTGTCGGACGCGGAGTCCACGAACAGACCTTGTGCGAACTTGAAGTTGGCCGTTCCTCCTGGCGGATCGTTCGGGTCGATCGGCCTGGTGCAGGTGAGCGTGCAGTACACGGTCGCCTCCGCCGTACCGGCCGCCGGCATCTTGCCCTGTGAGGCGTAGATGCGCGAGGTGTTGGTCGCGACGTCGTACTGGTAGATCGTCGCGTTGGCGTTGCCCGGCGACTCCGACGCGTACACGAGTCCCGCCGCACTGTGCTGGGGGTTGGTGTCCACGCCGATCGAGGCACCGAAGATGGTGCCGAAGTTGCCGATGTTCAACGGGACCGTGGCACAGACCACGTTGTTCGTCGGGCACGCCGTCACGTTCTTGATGACCGTGAAGCCCTGGTTCTCCGGCAGGTACAGATCGTTGCCGATCAGGCCCATCGAACCGTTGATGCCCCTGCCCACGATGCCGTTCTTCTGGTCCGTCGTCATGGCGACCACGTCGACGGTCTGGACCCGGGGGTCGTCCTCAGGATTGTTGATCCTGCGGATGAAACCGTCCAGCAGGCCGCCCACGTAGAGCGAGTGCTTGCACGTGACCGGAGCGCCCACCTTGCACGGACCCAGTGCCAGGCCGTTGGCCTTGTCACCGTTGAGCCCGGCGTTGGGAGCCATGATGACCCCGGAGGCGTCGACCAGAGAGCCCTTACCGCTGTCGCCGTTCGGGTCGTAGGTGAATCGGATGATGCCGGGGCTGAGGTGGTCGTTCTGCGCCACGTAGACGAAGTGCTGGTTGGTCGTGCCAGCGATGACCGAGTCGTCGTAGACGGCCTGGCCACCCGAGCCGAGCACGCTGCCGTCGTCACAGGCCGCCGGGTTGGAGGCGTGCAGGCCAGGTGCCTGGGGAACGGTGTCGTAGCGGCAGAAGCCGGCCGCCTCGTCGGCCAACCAGACGTGCCCGCCGTCGGTGCTGGGCAGGAACACCCCGCCACCGGCCGCGGCGGTGAGGCCGTAGGCGTAGAGCGAGGGTGTGACGGTGCTGGGCGGTGCGGGCGGTGCGCAGTGCGTGGTCGCCGACCCTGTGCAGTCGGCCGGAGCCGTTGCGGTCGCGTCGCCCGCGATCGTGAAGATGTGACCGACGCCGAGGGCGGCTCCCTCGACCGCCAGGGTCGGGTCGTCACCGATGAACAGGTCACCGTTGTGCGGATTCACTGCCAGACCACCGATGCCGGTGTAGACGGACACCGTCTGGCCGGGGTTGAGCAGTGACGGGTAGGGAGCCACCGTGCTGGACACGAGGTCCTGGAAACCGGTGTCCGGGTGGTAGCGCAGCACGCTCGGGTTCGCGTTGACCGGTGAGTCACCGACGTAGAGGTACCGACCGGTGCCGTCGGCGTTCTTCTGGACGGCGATGCCCTGCGCGGTGTTCGTCGTGATGGCGGCGACAACCGTCGCGTTGCAGCCACCCAGCTGGTTGACCGGCGGGTTGATCACAGTGGGATCGGCAGCACCCTCCGACGGGACGCAGGTCGCGACGTCCTTGATGATCGAGACGCCTTCGCCGCCCAGCTCGTTGATGTACAGGTCGTCGGTGCCGTCCGCGTTGCGGAAATCGGCGATGCCGAACCGGACGCCCTTGCGGATGTCGTTGGTCTTGGAGATCGTCTCGATGGACTGGGACGCGGACGGCTGGTCGACGAAGTTGATGCGTTCGATCTTCTTCGACCGTTCGAAGCCCACGTACAAGGCCGTACACGCCGTGGTGATGACGGCGTCGCAGGGGCCGAGAGCCACCGACGAGCTCTTGAAGTTGCCGTTCGCGTCGGAGAAGAACCCGACGGTGTTGAGTCCGCCGAGGACGACCGCGGTGTTGGCGACGATGCGCCCCGCGCCGCTGTCGGCCGTGGGGTCGTAGATCAACCGGAGCGGGCCCGCGCTGGCGCTGGACATGTCCGCGACGTAGAGGAAGTACGTTCCATCCGCCCGCTGCGGGCCGACCGCCACCTGGGTGGGAGTCTTCGCCTGTACGTCGCAGGTGGCGGCGTTCTCGACGAAACCGGTACCGGCCGCATCGACGCGACACAAACCGTTCGCGCCGGCATCCCAGTAGTGGCCGCCGTCAGCGGAGTCCAACCACGTCCCGTTCAAGGGAACGGTGACCCCCGGGACGGTCGAGACACCGGGCGCGGCCGCTGCCGCCACGGCCAAACCTGCGATCATCAAGAGACTGGCTGCGGCAACTGCTATGTGACGTAACGGTCGCCGCAGACCGCTCCGTCTCTCTGACAATGACTTACCCATCGGTTCGCCTCTCCGTTTTACGGCCGACGGCCAAACCTGTTGAGGCCAGCTGCGCCCGTGCGGAGGAGATCAGAGCACACATCCTGAGAAAAATTCTTAGAAAACCATTCCCATCAATTCCAGGCGGACCGCAGGAACAGACATGACGTGCGGGGAGAGCACGATCAACGCATTCGTGCGAGTGGCAGGCCCCCCGAATTGGGCGTACTACTCCCCCCAAGCCTGTCTCCTCCTCTGGGGTGAAGTACGGCTGAATCGCCTTGCGCCCCAGGCAATCGGCAACGGTGCCCGGGCCGGCGACCTTGAGGAGCGACGCCCGTCAGCGCGGTGAGAGTCGAGCAGGCCCACGACGTGAGCCGCGTAGACACGGCTCGCTTATTCGACCCCGGGGAATCCGGCTGTCACTGCCGACACCACACCCGAACAGATCATTTAGCTACGGTGAGTGGCTCTTTGCCATCCAACATGCCACCTTAATGGAGGATTCCGGGGGGAACATGTGGGTGAGGCACGGCGGAATGCCCGAATCTCGGTAGGCAGTGCGGTCCGTAGTCAGGTACTGGAAGCTGTCGCCGGCACCGTGCTCATCGTGGCGTGTGTATTGCCTCTCGGGTGGCGTGGCCATCGGGGAAGTGCCGGATGTCGATGGTGTGCAGTGCGGCGTGGTCGAACAGGCGGTCGCTGGTCTGTTCGACGGCGACCGTCGCCAGTGCGCCCGCCGCCAGCAGCACTGCGAGGGCGACCAAGGCCAGCGGACGGCGACGCGGCGGCGGCGCCAGCAGCGCCCTGACACGTCCTGGCACATCACCGCCGGTGGCGGCGGGCAGCAGACCGCTCGCCGTGACCTGGGACTCGTGCCGCAGCAGCGCGGCCCTGGCGATGGTGCGGGCGACCAGTTGCCGGTCGCCGAGCAGGTCGGCCGCGTCCTCGTCGGCCCAGCGCTCGATGACGTGACCGATGGTGGTGGCAGTCGGGCGCAGCAGCGGGTTCACGGCGGCGGCGAGGTCGGCGGCCAGCGTCCAGAAGGCATGCCGGTGCGCGACGTGGGACTGTTCGTGAGCGAGGACGACGCGCCGCTCGGTCGCCGTCAGCACCCGCAACAGACCCGACGTGATGACGACCCGGCCCGCGGGCGCCGGGGTGGCGAACGCGTCCAACCGGGTGCTGTCGATCACGATCACCGAATCCGTGGACGGTAGGTCGCGATGGATCCGGTACAGCGACAGGAGACCGCGACCACTGCGCACGATCCGGAGGATGGTCCACACGGTGACGACGCCCAGCAGCGCCAGACTCACGGCGGCAACGGGATCGGGGACGGGGTCACTGGCGTCCAGCCGACTGCCCGACCACGCCCCGATGGCGGAGATCACCGGCAGTTGGCCGAGCCAGGTGAACGCCAGTGCGCCGAGGACGAACACTGTGGAGGCGGCCGTCACCAGACTGGCCGGCACGAGCAACCGGGCGGCCAGGGACGGCGGTAGTCGGCGGCCCAGCCGAGGCGCTGCGACCGCGAACAGGATGATCGCGAGGATCGCCCCGCAGACCGCCTTCGTCACGTCACATCTCCGGTGTCCAGGAGCCCGCGCAGCAGGTTCTCGTCGTCGGGAGCCAGAGCACCGACGAAGCGCATCAGCACCGCGGGACGGTCGGCACCCTCGGCGTCGAGCAGGCGCTGCATCCTGCGGGCGGCAAGCTCGACCGAGTCCTGGATCGCGGTGTAGGCATAGCCACGACCGACCTGTTGTCTGGTGACCTCGCCCTTGTCGTGCAGGCGGCCAAGCACCGTCATCACCGTGGTGTAGGCCAGTTCACCGCCAAGTGCGTCCCGGACCTGGGCGGGTGTCATCGCCTCCGCACTGGCACCGAGCACGTCGCGGATGTCGCGCTCCAGGCTGCCCCGAGATCGACGCACGGCCATCGCAGGCCTCACTCCTCATCTCACTACTACAAAGTTTGTAGTAGCCTGGCGTTACAGCCACTACTACGAACAGTGTAGTAGGTCTACCGGCCTGGATGAGTGGGGGAACGGTGTGACCGGCCTCGCGATCGCGTTGGCCATGGTCGCCGCGTGTTGTTTCGCTGTGGCGGCGTGGTTGCAGCAGGACGCCGTGCGGACTGTCACGGACGGGGCCGGCCTACGGCTGGCCGGATGGGCTCGGATGGCGCGGGCCCCGCGCTGGGTGACGGGATTCGGACTCGCCGCGCTCGGCGCGATCCTGCACGCCGGCGCGCTGAGTCTCGCGCCGCTGGTCGTCGTGCAGCCGATCGGTGTGCTCGCCATCGCCTTGACCACGCTGCTGTCCACTCGTTCGACCGGCGCCCGGCTCTCCCGGTCGACCGCGCTGGCCGTCCTGACGAGCACGTTCGGCGTTGCGGTGTTCGTCGCACTGACAGCGAGTGGTGCGTCCAGCCCGGCTCTCCCCGCCGGGGCCGAGGTCCATGCCGGCCTGCTGGCCTGGCTGATCGTCGGCGCGCTGGGCGCCCTCGGCGCGCTCACCAGGGACAGGCTGCGGTGCCTTGCCTTCGCGGGCGCGGCAGGCGTGGCCTACGGGCTCGTGTCGGTCCTGGTGCACAGCACCGCCGTGGGCATGAGGACCAGCGGGTCCACCTCGATCCCACTCATCCCCGCGACCGTCGTGGTCGCGGCCCTGCTGGTGGGCGGCTGGTTCGTGCAGCACGCCTACGCGACCGGGCCTCCGCACGTCGTGGTGGCCTCCCAGACCGTGCTCGACCCGATGCTGGGTGTGGGCATCGGCGTCGGCTTCCTCGGTGAGGCCGCCAACCTCACGCCGGTCGCCACGGTCGGCCTGGTGGCCTGCGCGGCCTTGGCCGTCACTGGCGTGATCGTGCTCGCACACAACAACACGAACCACCGCCTGCCCATCAATCTGTCCACTGTGGAGCTACCTGTGACAGCACTCGACCAGCCCGACCTGCCCGAGGACCGACCACTGCGCATCGTCCTGGGCGCCGATACCTTTCCGCCAGACATCAACGGCGCGTCGCGCTTCGCGGACGGGCTGGCCCGCGGCCTGGCCGGTCGGGGACACGAGGTGCACATTCTGTGCCCAGCCACCGCCGACCGCTCCACTGTCGAGACCGCCGGGTCGGTCACGTTGCACCGGGTCGCCTCTCGCCTGACGCCGTTTCACGCCACCTTCCGCGTCTGTCCGCCGTGGACGGCGCTGCGCGCCGCGGCCGCACTGCTGGACGAGGTACAGCCCGACCTTGTCCACGCACAGGCCCACTTCCTGCTCGGCCGCGGCCTCGTCCGTGCCGCGGCGCAGCGCGGAGTGCCGGTGATCGCCACCAACCACTTCATGCCCGAGAACCTGTACGGACACGGCCACATCCCCCGCCTGCTGCACGGGATGGCGGCGAGAGTCGGCTGGTGGGACATGCGCAGGGTGTTCGCCGTCGCCAGGACGGTCACCGCGCCGACCCCGAGGGCGGTCCGGCTGCTCGCCGAACACGGCATACCGAGAGCGATGGTGGTGTCGTGCGGGCTCGACATCGCCCGGTTCCACCAGCCACGCCCCTCCGTGTTCGTCCCGCCTGAGGACGTGGCGGCGCGGCGGGTCCTGTTCGTCGGGCGCCTGGACGAGGAGAAGCGCGTGGACGAGCTACTGCGCGCCGTCGCGTTCCTGCACCAGCAGGTGGCCGACCGGGACGTCGACATCCGGCTGGACATCGTCGGCGACGGATCGCGCCGAGCCGCCTGGGAGCACCTGGCCGCGCGGTTGGGCGTACGGGAGCGGGTGGTCTTCCACGGTTTCGTCGGGGAGGACGCGCTCCTGGATGCCTACGCCCGCTGTGACGTGTTCTGCATGCCGGGCATCGCCGAACTCCAGAGCCTGGCCACCATGGAGGCCATGGCGGCAGGCAAACCGGTCATCGCCGCCGACGCGATGGCGTTGCCGCACCTGGTCCGGCCCGGCCGCAACGGCTGGCTCTACCCGCCGGGTGACGTGCCTGCGCTCGCAGGACACCTGCTGTGCCTGCTCACCGACCCGGACACTCGCGCCCGGATGGGCGCCGTCAGCCGTCAGCTCATCGCCGAGCACACCCTGGATCGGACCCTCGACACCTTCGAGTCGCTGTACCACCGGGCCGTCGACCAGGCCGGCTCGGCGGCGCGCCCCAGGACCGCCGCCGCGTGAAGCCGATGGCGGGTGTCAGCGGTGGCCCGGACGTCGCGGGTCCGGGCGGCACGGTCGCCGGGCGGAGGGTGTGGCTGCACGGGGTGTGTCGGGGACGACCCGCTGTGGTGTGCGAGCCCGGCCTCGGTGCGTCGTCGGTCGG
>DASXYT010000180.1:0-6525 GCA_036502345.1 Pseudonocardiaceae bacterium
CGTGGGCGGTCTACGCCGGGTCACCGTTCGAGCGCGTCGTCGGCATGTGTCACTCGGTGCGGGACACCCATCGATTCCTCGCCGGGCTGGTCGGTCTGCCGGTGCAGGACATCCACTTCGTCACGGCGGGCTTCAACCACCAGGCGTTCGTGCTGCGCTTCGAACACCAGGGCCATGACCTGTATCCCGCGTTGCGTGCCGCGATCGACGCCGATCCGGAACTGGGCCGCAGGGTGCGGGTGGAGATCTTCCGCCGGTTCGGCTACTTCCCGACGGAGTCGAGCGAACACAGTGCCGAGTACGTGCCGTGGTTCATGCGGCACGACGACGAGGTCGACCACTTCCGCATTCCGATCGGCGAATACCTGCGGCGCTCCGAACGCAACATCGACGAGTTCGAGTCGACCCGGCAGGAGTTGGAGTCCGACCAACCGCTCGACCTGGTCCCGACATCCGAACTGGCGTCCGAGTTCATCCACGCGCACCAGACCGGCGTCGCGCGCGAGATCTACCTCAACGTCCGGAACAACGGACTGATCAGCGGCCTGCCCGACGAATGCTGCGTCGAGGTCCCGACGATCATCGACGCTGACGGCCCGCACCCGCAGGCGGTCGGTGCCCTGCCACCGCAGTTGCTGGCGCTCAACCGGACGTTCCTCAACGTGGTCGAGCTGACCGTGCGGGCGGTCCTGGACGGCGACCGCAGGCACGTGTACCAGGCGGCGCTGCTGGACCCGAACGCGTCCAGCGTCCTCACCACCCGCTCCGCCGAGGCCATGTGCGACGAACTGCTCGCCGCACATGGCGACCTGATCCCGGCAGCACTGCGCTAGTTGATGTCGAACTCGTTGCCCTCGGGGTCCCACATGCCCATCGCGTAGTGATCGAGACCCTCGGCGGTCAGGGCACCGGTGGGCGTGGCCCCGAGATCGGTCAGCCGCCTGGCTTCGGCGTCGACCCGCTGGATCCGGGTGGCCATCGAGTCGGCCCGGCTGCCACTGACGTGGATGTCGAGGTGCAGCCGGTTCTTGACCACCTTGGCGTCGGGCAGCGCGTGGAACCAGATGCGAGGACCCGCACCGCGGGGATCGACGATGCTGTCCGCACCGATGCCCAGGTCACTGTCGGGCAGCCCGATGTCGCGCCGCCAGTCGTCCCAGGTGGCGAACCCCTCGGGCGGCGGTTCGAGCACGTAGCCCAGCGCGGCTGCCCAGAAGCGGGCCAGCAGTTCGGGGTCCCTACAGTCGATGACGAGCTGGAATCGGACCGACATCGTGCTCCCATCGGTTCAGCGGTGGCCCATAGGTTCTCAGGTGGCCCTGACTCGTCTGACGGTGATCCAGTTGGCGACGAGTTCGGCGAGCGTGGACAGTGGTACCCGCCCGTGGACGAGGATGGCTTCGTGGAAGTCTGCGATGTCGAACCTGTCGCCGAGTGCCTTGCCAGCGGCTCCAGCCCTTGGCGTGCAGTCCCGGTGTCCACGACGAGCCTGCCGGCCCGGGTGGAATCAAAGACCAGCATGCCCAGCCGGTCGACCAGTGCCACTCCGTACGCCGCGTTGGGGCAGTGGATCGACCTGTTCGTCGACTTCGTGGTCACCAAACAGGGACTCGCCGTCGTGCTGCAGTCCGACGACCCCTGCTACGACCCGCTGCACTCCTACTTCCTCGAACGGCTGGTGCCGGTGTGCACCCAACTGCTCGACGCGGCGGTCGAATCCGGCGAGATCCGCGCCGGGCAGGATGCCTCCGAACTCATGCGCGGCGTCGGCGGCCTCTGCGCGGGTGCGGGCAACCATCCCCGCTACGACGCACGTCGACTCGTCGGGCTTCTCGTCGCAGGGCTACGCCGGGCAAGCTGACCTGCGCGAATCGGCGATTTCAAGATTTTCCGCGGAACCTGTCGATTCGTGGCCTGCGACTTCGTAGCGGTGGGTGAAGGGGGCCGATCACGGCCCCGACCGCGGAGAAGGAGTCGCAGTCATGGTCTACACCGAAACCACGCCGACCAGGGCCAGCGCCCGGCCGGCATCGTCTGCCGACCGGCGACGGTGGGCCGCCCTGGCGACCTTGTGCATGGGCACTCTGATGATCGTGCTGGACACGACGATCGTGAACGTGGCGCTGCCGTCGATCGGCTCGGACCTGCACCTGGCCGAGACGTCGCTGGCCTGGGTGGTCAACGCCTACCTGCTCACCTACGGCGGGTTCCTGCTGCTCGGCGGCCGACTGGGTGACCTGTTCGGGCACCGCAGGCTGTTCGCGGCGGGCATCGCCGTGTTCGGTCTTGCCTCCCTGCTGTGCGGGCTGGCCGGCACGCCGTGGCTGCTGGTCGGGGCACGGGCCGTGCAGGGCCTGGGTGGGGCAGTGGTGTCCGCGGTGTCGCTGTCGCTGATCATGACGCTGTTCCCTGCGCCCCGGGAGCGGGCCAAGGCGATGGGCGTCTACGGTTTCGTCGCGGCGGGCGGCGGCAGCGTGGGCGTGCTGCTCGGCGGTGTGCTCACCGATCTGCTCGACTGGCACGCCATCTTCCTGGTGAACGTGCCCATCGGCGGCCTGGTGCTGGCCCTGTCCTTCCGCCTGCTCCCGAGTGCGACCGCAACGGCGACCACTCGCCGGCTGGACACCGCGGGGGCCGTCACCATCACCTCGGCGCTCGTCGCCGCCGTCTACGCCATCGTCAACGGCAGCACCGCGGGCTGGACGTCCGTGCAGACGCTCGGCATGCTGACCGGGGCCGTCGTGCTGCTGGTGGTGTTCGTCGTCGTCGAGCGGCGCGTGCCGGATCCGTTGATCCCGCTCAAGCTGCTGCGGGTGCGCAACCTGGCCAGCGCCAACGTGGTCGGCATGTTGTGGTCCGCCGCGATGTTCGGGTGGTTCTTCCTCTGCGCCCTGTACCTGCAGAACGTGCTGGGCTACGCGCCGCTGGCCGTCGGACTGGCCTTCCTGCCCGGCAACGTGCTCACCGCCGCCCTGTCCCTCGGCGTCTCCGCCAAGCTCGTCCTGCGCTACGGCATCCGCGGCCCGCTGACCATCGGGCTCGGCCTGGTCGGCGTCGGACTCCTGCTGCTGGCCCACGCCCCGGTCAACGGCCACTACGTGACCGACGTGCTGCCCGCCATGGTGCTGCTGGGCATCGGTGCGGGCCTCGCCCTCAACCCGATGCTGCTGGCCGCCATGACCGACGTCGACCCGCGCGACTCCGGTCTGGCCTCGGGCATCACCAACACCGGACTGATGATGGGTGCCGCACTCGGCCTGGCCGGCCTGGCCAGCCTTGCGTCGTCCCGGACCGCGCACGCAGCGGGCCAGGGCGATCCGAGGGCGGTCGCGCTCACCGCCGGCTACCACACGGCCTTCCTGGTGAGCGGGCTGCTGGCCATCGCAGCCGCGATCGTCGGCGCCGTCGCCATCCGCACCAGGAACGACGCGAACCGCTAACGTCAGCCACCCTGAAATGAACAGGAGTGATCCGCGATGCCTCAGTACCTGATGGCCGTGCACGGTGAGCCGGAAGTCTGGGAACGCCCGTACGACGAGAAACTGCAGCAGTCCTATACCGACACAGCGGTGTTCAACGACAAACTGCGCGACGCGGGTGCCTACGTGTTCGCCGGTGGCCTGCTGGCGCCGAGCTCGGCCACGGTCGTGCGCAGCTCCGGCGACGACCACCTCATCACCGACGGCCCCTACACCGAGACGAAGGAACACCTCGGCGGCTTCTGGATCATCACCGCCGCCGACCTGGACGAAGCGCTCGACTGGGCACGGCAGGCATCGACCGCCTGCGGCGGACCGGTCGAGGTCCGCCCGTTCGACGACGATCCGGGACCGACCGACCGGTGACCGCCGACGTCGAGGCTGTTTTCCGCCGGGAGTACGGCCGTTGCGTGGCCGCCCTGATCCGCTTCCTCGGTGACATCGACATCGCCGAGGAAGCGGTGCAGGAGGCGTTCACCGTCGCGGTGACCAAGTGGCCGGCCGACGGCGAACCGCCCAACCCCGGTGCCTGGATCGTCACGACCGCCCGCAACCGCGCGATCGACCGCCTGCGCCGGGAGTCGATCCGGCACGAGCGCCACACCCAGGCCGACCACCTCTACGGCACCCGGCCCGAGACCGAGCTGATCGAGGAGGAAGTCGTGCCCGACGAGCGCCTGCGACTGATCTTCACCTGCTGCCACCCCGCCCTCAACCAACAGGCTCAGGTCGCCCTCACGCTGCGGTTGCTCGGTGGCCTGGAGACTCCGGAGATCGCGCGGGCCTTCCTGGTCCCCGAGGCGACAGTGGCCCAGCGGATCGTGCGGGCCAAACGCAAGATCAAGGACACGCATCTGTCCTACCGGGTGCCGTCCGAGGCCGAACTGCCCGACCGGCTGGGGCCGGTGTTGTCGGTCGTGTACCTGGTGTTCAACGAGGGCTACACGGCCACCACCGGCGACCTGATCCGCGCGGACCTGTGTGCCGAGGCGATCCGGCTGGCCCGCCTGCTGGTCGCGCTGATGCCCGACGAACCGGAGGCCCACGGCCTGCTGGCGCTGCTCCTGCTGTCGCACGCCCGCCGGGCCGCTCGCGTCGCGTCCGATGGATCGCTGGTCCGCCTCGCCGACCAGGACCGGCGGCTGTGGGACGCCGAGCTCGTGCGCGAGGGACAGTCCATTGTGGTCGCGTGTGTCCGACGCAACATGCCCGGTCCCTACCAGTTGCAGGCCGCCATCAACGCAGTGCACTCGGCCGCACCGACCACACAGGACACCAACTGGCGGGCCGTCCTCGCCCTCTACGACCAGCTGTACGCACTGACACCCAACCCGGTCGTCGCACTGAACCGGGCCGTCGTCGTCGCCGAGATCGACGGCCCGGCGGCCGGTCTCGCTGCGATCGAGGACCTCGATCTCGGTGCCTACCACCTGTTCCACGCCACCCGAGCGGATCTGCTGCGCAGGCTCGGCCGGACCGCCGAGGCGAGCGCCGCCTACGCCGAGGCGCTGCCACTGGCCACCAATCCCACCGAACAGGCATTCCTGGCCGCGCAACAGGCTTCACTGGCCGACGGCTGACCGAGACAGGGCTCGCAGGCCCGTCACGGCCAGCACCGCCATGACGCTGGTGGCTGTCGCGGCCACCGCGAAGCCGCCATGTGCGCCGAAGGTGCCCACTGCCCAGCCGGCCACTGCTGCCGCGCCTGCCGAACCCGTGGCGCTGGCCGAGTTCAGCCAGACGAAGGCCTGGGTGAGCACACTCCGGTGGACAGCCACTTCGGCCAGCACCGAGCAGAGGATCAGGACCACCGGGATCGCCAGCCCGGTCAGCGCGAGGCTCAACCCCAGTTCGGACAGCGAGCCCGCCCGCAGCAACGGCAGGCAGCCGATCGCCAGTCCGGCAGCGGCCATCGCGAGTTGTACCCGAGGAGCTGTCCGCCAGTGGCGCAGCCCGTACAGCCAGCCGGCAAGCAGACTGGCGCAACTCAACACCGTGAACAGCGCGGCGGCCGTGGCCGGTGCGCCGTGCTCGATCGCGAACGCGGTCACCGAGATCTGCATGGCGCCGAAGAACCCGCCGATGGCCAGGTTCACGCCGACCAGAACCACGAATCCGGGCTTCAGCAGCGAGCGGCCGGTGCGGTGCCGCTCGGCTGCGCCCGCGACCGGGGGAGCGGTCCCGCGCTGCGCGGCGAACGACAGTCCGCCTGCCACCACCAAGATGGCGGCCAGCACCGTGCCGGCTGCCGGGTATCCGCTCGCGCCGAGGACGCTGACCAGGACCGGACCGGCCAGATAGGCCAGCTCGTTGGACAGCGATTCCAGCGCGAACGCGGTCGGCAGCGCAGCGGCAGGCTCGTCGCGCAGCAGCGCCACCCAGCGGACCGGGGACAGCGCGCCGAGCTGGGGGATCGTGGCACCGACCAGTGTCCCGCCCGCGAGCATGATCCAGCCCGGGGTGCCGGTGGCGACCAGGACCAGCAGCGTGGCCACCGCCGCTGCGTGGGCCAGCAACACGGGCGGCAGCACCCGACTCTGGCCGAAACGGTCGATCAGCCGCGCCAGTTGCGGTCCGGCCACCGCCTCTGCGACTGCGAACCCGCCGGTCACCAGCCCGGCCGTTGGATAGGAGCCGGTCCGTGCGTGCACCAGCCAGACGATGCCGAGGCTGGTCATCGCGATGCCGACACGGCCGACGGCAGCGGCGAGGAAGAAGGCGGCGGCGCCGGGGGAGCGCAACAGGGTGCGGTAGGTCGCCGATGACATGGTGTGTCCCGTTCGCTGCCCGGCGGGGCGGACCACCTGGGTCGTCGGCGTCCAGATTCACCGACCCGTGGTCATCACCTGGAACCGTCCACTGGTGGCGTGGGGCGGGGACACGCACCCCACGCCGGCTCCATCACCGGGCAGAAGTCTTTCGTTGATCTCGATCGTTGAGACATGGCGAGCATAGGAGCCAGGGGTGAGGCATGTCCAGGCGGTGTGGCCGGCGTCCGAACCGACCCCCGCAGCTCCTGGCGAGCTGACCCTGTGGCTGAGCGGAC
>DASXYT010000181.1:0-5287 GCA_036502345.1 Pseudonocardiaceae bacterium
ATACCTGGTGGGCGATACAGGGATTGAACCTGTGACCTCTACCGTGTCAAGGTAGCGCTCTCCCACTGAGCTAATCGCCCGAGGCGGAGACGGGAATCGAACCCGTGTACAGGGCTTTGCAGGCCCTTGCCTAAGCCACTCGGCCACTCCGCCGTTGCTCGCAGGTCACGTGCAAACCTCCGAGAATACGACCCGGACCAGGAGGGGCCGCTGCCGAGCGGACGACGGGATTCGAACCCGCGACCCTCACCTTGGCAAGGTGATGCGCTACCAGCTGCGCTACGTCCGCATGCATTCACGTTCGGTGTTGGCCGGTCACCGTCCGTCTCGTGCGAGCGAACTTTATCGGACGGCGGTCCTGCCAACCAAATCGGGGTGCCCCTACCGGCACCCCAGCCTGTTGATCAGCCTAGATCGGTGGAGATCATCTGCGTGAGCGCCTCGTCCACGTCCACCCACAGGTGCTCGTTGCCAGGCACTACCACGTCGTACGTCCGGTCGAGGAAGTCCGCGAACTCCTGGGCCGACGCCTCGAACACCGCGTGTCCGGACGGCGAGCTGAGTTCGACGACGACGACCTCCGGGTCGTCCACCGATGGCCTGATCCGCACGTCACCCTCACCCGCGGCGGCGATCAGGCCGTCGGCGAGCAGGTCGCGTGCGAACACCCACTCCACCCAACCTGCCTTGCCGGTCCGGAACGCGGCGACCACCGCGTACGGGTCTCGGGTGTCGTATCTCAACTCGACCCGCACAGGCACAGCCGGGCATCGGGGTGCCAGCAGGTCGAATACCGCGGTTGCGCGGAGCGTCACGTGATCGTTTCGCATCGTCGTTACCCTTCTGCTCCCTCCCGGTCAGGAAACGACCGAGCTACTCAGTTGTGACGTGCAAGTGAGCGCAATCCCTCTCACTCTGGCCGTACATCACTCTTCCGTGCCAGAACTACTTCGTAGCGCTACCTGCCAACTCCGCTCCGTCACCAAAGGTCGCTCCCGTCGCCGCACCAGTTCATCATGGCGGGTGGCGGCCGAGCCGGGAACCGCATCAGTGCGAATGTTGGCGGTGCGTGATCTCACGGATGGCGGGTCCGTGAGTCAACGTGTAGGACTGCCCCCGATTTTCACCTTCGCGTCGCGATCCTGTACTGTCTGCGACGTCACCGAGCGGTCGGGTCACCGGCCGGTTGTGATCGACTGCAGTTGTCAATGGGCGATTAGCTCAGCGGGAGAGCGCTTCGTTCACACCGAAGAGGTCGCAGGTTCGATCCCTGCATCGCCCACACCCTACGTCAGCCCCCTGGCTCGTCCGGCCAGGGGGCTGACGCGTGTCTCGGCACTTGTCACCCGATCGGCTAGCGTCCTGGTGGTGACGCCTGACACCGGGATCCTGGTGGCCAACCGCGGTGAGATCGCCATCCGGATCATGCGGGCCGCCGACGCGCTCGGCATCCGGACGGTCGCCGTCTACGCGCTGGACGACGCCGACTCGCTGCACACCCGGCGCGCGACCGAGGCCCAACCGTTGAGCGGTGCCGGCTATCTCGACATCGCACAGGTTCTGGCCGTGGCGCGTGCCACGCGCGTCGCGGCCATCCATCCCGGTTACGGCTTCCTCAGCGAGAACGCCATCTTCGCCCGCGAGTGCGCCGACGCCGGCATCACGTTCGTCGGCCCACCACCTGACCTGCTGGAACTGTTCGGCGACAAAGGTCGCGCCCGGGATCTGGCCCGGCAACTGGACGTGCCCGTGCTGCCTGGCACGGACGGCCCGACCGACGAGGCCCACGCCGTCGCGTTTGCCCACGAGCACGGGTCTGTGCTGCTCAAAGCCCTGGCCGGCGGCGGTGGGCGCGGTATGCGCATCGTCACCGACCCCGCCGACCTGGCCGAGGCCTACCAGCGCTGCCGGTCGGAAGCGCAGCAGGCGTTCGGCAACGGCGACCTCTACGTAGAAGCCCTGCTCCCGGCCGCCCGGCACATCGAGGTCCAGGTCGTCGGCGACGGCTCCGGCGCCGTGCAGCACCTCTGGGAACGCGACTGCGGCATCCAGCGCCGCCAGCAGAAACTCATCGAGGTCGCCCCCTGCCCGACACTCGACCCGGCACTGCGCGACCGGATCCTGGCCGCCGCGCTGCGAATGGCCGCGCACGTCAGCTACGCAGGCCTCGGCACGTTCGAGTTCCTGGTGTCGGGCAACGATTTCTGGTTCATCGAGGCCAATCCCCGGCTCCAGGTCGAGCACACCGTGACCGAGGAGATCACCGGGATCGACCTGGTCCAGACGCAACTGCGACTGGCCGCCCGCGCCTCGCTGGCCGATGTCGGGCTCACTGAGCCACCCACGACGACCGGCTTCGCCGTCCAGGCCAGGGTGAACCTGGAAACACTGCGGGCGGACGGCTCGGTCCGCGCCCAAGCCGGCACACTTCGCTCGTTCACACCGCCGTCCGGGCCAGGCGTGCGCGTCGACACCTACGGCTACACCGGTTACCGGACCAGCGTCCGCTACGACTCGCTGCTGGCCAAGGTCATCGCCAGAGGCCACGACTTCCCCGCCGCCGCGGCACGCGCACATTCCGCGCTCGGCGAGTTCGACGTGACCGGCGTGCCGACCAACATCCCGCTGCTCCAACGCATCCTGCGCCACCCGGACTTCACAGCGGGCCAGTGGGACACCACGTTCGTCGCCGACCACCTGGCCGAACTGGCCGAGATCGCGGAACCACCGGCACCCGAGCACAGCACCGCCGTCACCGCGCCCATGCAGGGCGTCGTGCTGGACATCGCGGTCACCGAGGGCGAACAGGTGCCACCCGGCGCCCGACTCGTCGTTCTGGAGGCCATGAAGATGGAGCACGTCGTCCGGGCCGAGCACGGCGGCGTGATCCGGGCGATCGTGCCGAACAAGGGCGACCAGGTCGACGAGGACGACCCGCTGGTGTTCCTCGAACCGACCGACGCCGAGACCGCCAGCACGTCCGAACCCACCGACAGTTGGGCCGACGAGGTGGCCCAGATCCAGCATCGGAAACATCTCGCAGCGAAGATGGGCGGCGAGCAGAAGGTCGCCCGGCAGCACTCCGAGGGCAGGCTGACCGCGCGCGAGCGGATCGGCGCGCTGGCCGACCCGGACAGCTTCCGGGAGATAGGTGCGCTCACCGGCTTCGCCGAGTACGCCGAGAACGGCGCCCTGACCTCGGTACTGCCTGCGAACTTCGTCACCGGCACGGCCACGATCGACGGCCGCAGGGTGGTGCTCGGCGTCGACGATTTCACCGTCCGGGGTGGCTCGGGTGACGCCGCGATCCACGCCAAGCAGGTCTACTCCGAGCAGTACGCCCGCGAACTGCGCATTCCCCTGGTCCGGGTGCTGGACGGGGCCAGCGGCGGCGGCAGCGTGAAGATGGCCGAGGAGGCCGGTTTCACCTACGTGCCGGTCAATCCGGCCTGGGACGCCGTTGTCGACAACCTGTCGCTGATGCCGGTCGTCGCCGTGTGCGCCGGGCCGACCGTGGGCCTCGGCGCCGCCCGACTGGTCATGTCGCACCTGTCGGTCATGGTGGCGGGCGTCGGCCAGTTGTTCACGGCAGGCCCACCGGTGGTCCGAGGCGCCACCGGCGAGGACCTGACCAAGGAAGAACTGGGCGGTGTCGCCGTGCACCGCCGCAACGGCGCCGTCGAGCGGTTCGTGGCCACCGAGCACGAGGCGTTCGACGTGGTCCGCGCCTTCCTGTCCTACCTGCCGCGCAGCGTCTTCGAGACACCGCCGACCATCGGCAACGACGACGAACCGACCAGGAGAGACGACAGCCTGCTCGGCGCCATCCCGCGCAATCCTCGCGAGCCGTACCGGATCGAGCCGATCCTCGACGCGATCTTCGATACCGGATCGGTGTTCCGCTACACCGACTACGGCGACGCCACCGTCACGGCGCTGGCCAGGCTGGCCGGGCACCCCGTGGGCGTCATCGCGACCGACCCCACCAAGGGGGCCACGATGTCGGCCGTCGGCGCGCAGGCGATCACCCGGCTGGTGGACCTGTGCGAGACGTTCCACCTGCCGATCGTCAGCCTGACCGACCAGGCGGGGATGACCATCGGGTTGGCCGCCGAGCAGCGCGGCACCATCCGGCACGGCGCCCGCGCGATCACCGCGATCTACCAGGCCCGCGTCCCGCAGGCCGAGTTGATCCTGCGGCGGGTCTACGGGGTCGGCGGCGCCGGCATCGTGAACCGGCACCGCGCCTCCCGCAGTTGGGCCTGGCCATCGGGTGACTGGGGTTCGCTGCCGGTGCAGGGCGGCATCGAGGCGGCGTTCCGCGCCCGGTTGGACCAGGTCGAGGACCGGGCTGCCGAGATCGAGCGGATCAGGGCGCGGCTGGCCGCGATCACGTCACCGTTCCGCACGGCGGAACACTTCGGCGTGCAGGACCTGATCGACCCGATGGACAGCAGGCCGCTGCTCTGCGAGTGGGTGCGGGACGCCTACCGGGTGCTGCCCGAACTGACCGGCCGGCCGTCGTTCGGCACCCGCCCTTAGCCCCACCGGAAGATCGAGCGACGCCGGACGGTTGCACCTTGGCGTGAGCAAACTCCTCGCCCCCGTGACCGTGCGCGGCCTGACTGTCCGCAACCGCATCTGGGTGTCGCCGATGTGCCAGTACTCGTCCACGGACGGGCTGCCGAACGACTGGCACCTCATGCATCTCGGCCAGTTCGCCGCCGGTGGTGCTGGCCTGGTGATGACCGAGGCCAGCGCCGTGGTGCCGGAGGGCAGGATCAGCCCGCAGGACGCCGGGATCTGGAACGACGAGCAGGCAACCGCGTGGCGGCGGGTGACCGACTTCGTACACGCGCAGGGCGCCGCGACGGGCATGCAACTGGCGCACGCGGGCCGCAAGGCGTCCACCCGCAGGCCGTGGGACGGCGGTGGCACCCTGCCGGCAGGCGACGGCGGCTGGCCGACCGTCGGCCCGACCGCCGCCGCGTTCGGCGAGTACGCGGCACCCCGGGAGCTCACCGACGACGAGATCGCCAAGCTCCCGGAGTCGTTCGCACAGGCCGCCAGGCGCGCCGTGGCCGCCGGTTTCGACGCCGTCGAACTGCACTTCGCGCACGGCTATCTCGTGCACCAGTTCTACTCACCGCTGTCCAACACCCGGGACGGCCGCTACGGCGGCGGGTTCGACGGCCGGGTCCGGCTCGCGCTGGAGATCGCCGAGGCGGTCCGCACGGCGTTGGGCAACCATCCGCTGTTCGCCCGGCTGTCGGCCAGTGACTGGACC
>DASXYT010000182.1:0-19639 GCA_036502345.1 Pseudonocardiaceae bacterium
CCAAGGCAGAGGCCAAGGAGCCGGAACAGCCTGCTCAGCGGTCGCGCGCCGGGCGTGATCTGCGCGCCGCCATCGCCGTCGGGCTCGGAATGGGTGCGCTGGTCCTGATCTCGCTGCTGACCGTGCGCCACGCGTTCATCGGCGTGATCGCCATCGCGGTCGCGATCGGCACCTGGGAGTTCGCCGGTGCGCTGCGTCGCTCGGTGGGCATCAACGTGGCGCTGGTGCCACTGCTGGTCGGCGGCCAGGCGATGGTGTGGCTGTCCTGGCCGTGGGGCCGCGACGGGGTGCTCGGCTCGCTGGTCGTGACGATCCTGGCGTGTCTGGTGTGGCGGTTCCGCGGCGGTAGCGACGGCTATCTGCGCGATGTCTCCGCCTCCGTCTTCACGGCCGCCTACGTCCCGCTGTTCGCGTCGTTCGCCGCGCTGCTGGTCGAACCGGCGGACGGCTCGGCGAGGGTGTTGTGCTTCCTGATCGCCGTGGTGTGCTCGGACACCGGCGGCTACGTGGCCGGTGTGCTGTTCGGCAAGCACCCGATGGCGCCCGCGATCAGCCCCAAGAAGTCCTGGGAGGGCTTCGCCGGTTCGATGGTGGCCGGCATCATCGGTGGTGCCCTGTCGGTGCAGTTGCTGCTGCACAGCCACTGGTGGCTCGGTGTGCCCTTCGGTGTCGCGCTGGTGATCTGCGCGACCGGCGGTGACCTGATCGAGTCGCTGATCAAGCGGGACCTCGGCGTCAAGGACATGGGCAACCTGCTGCCCGGGCACGGCGGGCTGATGGACCGGCTGGACTCGCTGCTGCCCTCGGCGGTCGCGGCCTGGCTGCTGCTCACCGCGCTGGTGCCGACCTGATCGGCAGAAGACACGTGGATGTGCTGCCGAGCCCGAACATCTGGCGCTGGCCTGCCGTCTACGAGATGGAGAACCGCGCCCAGGACATCGCGGGCGTGGTGTGGGACGCGCTGCGTGAGCAGTGCGACTGGGCCGGTCTGGACGTGGTGGACGTCGGCTGTGGTGACGGGTTCCACCTGCCGGTGTTCGCGGCGACAGCCCGCAGCGTGGTCGGTGTCGAGCCGCATCCGCCGGCGGTCACCAGGGCCGAGGCCAGGATGGCCGACGACGATCACGTCCGGTTGATCACCGCGGGGGCGCAGCGGCTGCCGCTGCCGTCGAGCAGTGCCGATCTGGTGCACGCGCGCACCGCGTACTTCTTCGGCAGGGGCGCGGAACCGGGCATCGCCGAGGCGGAGCGGGTGTTGCGGCCGGGCGGCGCGCTGGCCGTCGTCGACCTGGACGCCACCTGCCCGCCCTACGGCGGCTGGATGCTGGCCGACCTGCCCCGCTACGACCCGGTCGACGTCGAACGGTTCTTCGCGGAGCAGGGTTTCGAGTGCCGGAAGGTGGTCGCCGAGTGGCGGTTCGAGCGCCGGGCCGATCTGGCGGCCGTGCTGCGGATCGAGTTCTCGGCACGGGTGGCCGAGCGGGCCGTTGCGGCCACGCCCGGCCTGACCATCCCCGTTGGCTACCGGGTGCACGTCCGGCGCAAGCCGGCCACCCTGGTGCTACCCCGGTAGCAGGTCACGCCTCGGTCGGCGGTGCGTCCTGGACCGGGCCGTCCTCCTGCTCGGTGCCCGCGTCGGCCAGCAGCAAGTAGAGCTGGCGACGGGTCTCGACCAGGATCTTGGCCGCCTTGCCGCGCAGCTCGGAGCTGCCTGCGGTGGACAGCTGCATGGCCGCGCCCATCAGCGTGGACAGCGCTTCACGCAGTGCCACGTCGTTGGCGTCGACGTCGTCGGCAGCCTGCTCCCACGGTGGCGTGGAGTCCTGCTTGCCGGCTTCCTCGGTGCCCGCCTCGGTCAGCGAGTAGAGCCGCTTGCCCGACGGGTTGTCCGGGTCGGTCGTGACCAGGCCCTCGTCGGCGAGCAGTTGCAGCGTCGGGTAGACCGAGCCGGGGCTCGGCTTCCACCAGCCACGGCTGCGCTCGGTGATCTCCTGGATGATCTCGTAGCCGTGCATGGGGCGCTCGGCCAGCAGGATCAGCACGGCGGAGCGCACGTTGCCGCGCCGGGCCCTGCCCCTACCGGGGCCGTGGCCCCCTCGGCCGTGGCCACCACGACCACGGCCGCCGCCCCGGCCGAAGCCGAATCCGAAGCCGGGACCGAAACCACCAGGGCCGAAGCCGCCTCGGCCGCCCGGTTGGGGCGGGAAGACGCCACCGAACGGTCCTCCCGGCCGTGGTGGGAGGCCGGGGCCCCCTCCTTCCGGCGGGAAGTGTGGATCGTCGAACTCGCCGTGTGCCGCTGCCCTGAGGTGTTCGTGCATGTGCTTCCAGTTCGGGTCGGGCCTGCCGCTGGGATCGAATGGGTGTCGCATGGTTCTCTCCGTTCCTAAGATGTTCAGTACGCCGTTAACGATATATCGGAATCTATCGTGATGCAACGTTCGGTCTGTGTGAGCTCTCGGCGGGCCGTGGGACAATGGGGTCACCATGACCTCTCTCCCGCTCGTGTTCGACGCTCCTCGGCGTGGCTTGCCGCCGCGCCACCTCGCCGACCTGTCCGCCGACGAGCGCTCCGCCGCCGTCGCCACGCTCGGCGAGCGGCCGTTCCGCGCCCGGCAGCTGTCCAACCACTACTTCGCGCGCCTGACCACCGATCCGGCCCGGATGACCGACATCCCGGCCGAGTCGAGGGAACGCCTGGTCGGCGAGTTGCTGCCGCCGCTGCTCACCGTGGTACGGCACATCGCGTGCGACGACGGCTCGACCCGCAAGACGCTGTGGCGGGCGCACGACGGCACGCTGCTGGAGAGCGTCCTGATGCGCTACCCGGACCGGGCCACGGTGTGTGTGTCCAGCCAGGCCGGGTGCGGCATGGCGTGTCCGTTCTGTGCCACCGGCCAGGGTGGGCTGGAGCGAAACCTGTCCACCGCCGAGATCGTCGAACAGGTCCGGTCGGCGGCGGCCGCGATGCGGGACGACGAGTTGGGCCCCGACGGCCGGCTGTCCAACGTCGTGTTCATGGGCATGGGGGAGCCGCTGGCCAACTACCGCCGGGTGGTCGACGCCGTGCACCGGATCTGCGACCCCGCACCTGCCGGCCTCGGCATCTCGCAGCGGTCCGTGACGGTGTCCACGGTCGGTCTCGTGCCGGCCATCCACAAGCTGGCCGAGGAGAACCTGCAGGTCCGGCTCGCTGTGTCCCTGCACACCCCGGACGACGAACTGCGCGACACCCTGGTGCCGGTCAACAACAGGTGGAACGTGGCCGACGTGCTGACCGCGGCCCGGCACTACGCCGACGTCACCGGTCGCCGGGTGTCCATCGAGTACGCGCTGATCAGGGACGTGAACGACCAGCCGTGGCGGGCCGACCTGCTCGGCTCGCTGCTGCACCGGCACCTCGGCCCGCTGGCGCACGTCAACGTGATCCCGCTGAACCCGACCCCGGGCAGCGAGTGGGACGCCAGCCCGAAGCCGGTCGAGCGTGAATTCGTCCGCCGGGTGAACGAGCGCGGCGTGCCGTGCACGGTCCGCGACACCAGGGGCCGCGAGATCGCGGCCGCCTGCGGTCAACTCGCCGCGGAGGGCTAGACGATCGGGCGGGTCAGTTCCAGTTCGTCGGTCAACGGGATGTCGTACGCGCCGAGTAGCGGGATCTCCGGTTTGAGCTGGCGGGATCGGTTGACCGCGCCCGGCCGGAGACCGGTCAGGCGGAAGCCCCTGCGCTGGTAGAAGCGGATCGCGTCGACGTTGTCGTTGGTCGTGGTCAACACCAGCCGGGTCGCGCCGAGTTCGGCTGCCACCTCCACCACGGCGTCGATCAGCGCCGTGCCGATGCCGGCCAGCCGGTGCAGCGCGTCGATCGTGACCACCTCGACGGCATCGCCGACCTGCGTGTACGTGAGCACGCCGACGATCTCGCCGTCGCGCTCGGCCAGGAGGCCGGGCAGCGTGGCCGGGCGGAACACCGTGTCGTGCCCGACCACGATGTCCGCGCCCCACAGGTCGACGGCCAGCCGGGCGAGTGCCGGCCGGTCGGCGTCGGTGATCGGGCGGACGTTCAGGCTGCGACCTCGATCAGTTGGCCGGTGGCCACGTCGAACACGAAGCCGCGCACCGCTTCGGTGTGCGGGATGAACGGGCTGGCCTTGATCCGGGCGATGGACTGGAGCACGTCGACGTCGAGATCGTTGAACGCCTCGGCCGACCAGGCGGGCTTGATCCCGGTCTCGGCGAGGATGCCGGCCTTGAAGTCGTCGTCGGTGAACGTCAGCATCCCGCAGTCGGTGTGGTGGATCAGTATGATCTCGGTGGTGCCGAGCAGCCGCTGGCTGATGGCCAGCGAACGGATCTCGTCATCGGTGACCACGCCACCGGCATTCCGGATGACGTGCGCCTCGCCTTCCTGCAGGCCGAGGATCCGGTAGACGTCCAGCCGGGCGTCCATGCAGGCGACCACAGCGACGCCTTTGGCCGGCGGCAGGGGCAGCGGACCCGTGAAGGTCGACGCGTAGGTGGCGTTGTTGGCGAGCAGGTCGTCGGTGACCGACATGGTCGTTCTCCTCAGCAGGAGGGTGACGGGAACGACAACGAGCCAACTGAATCATGCGTGGCCACGCAACTGGTGCCCACCTGGTGGACTTCTCAGCGGCGCCAGGCGCGCCTGCGGCGGCGCCCGGACAGCAGCAACAGCACGATCATGATGACGCCGCTGATGATCAGGTAGAAGTCCTCGACGTGACCGGTCTGGTTGCCGATCAGCATGCCGAACAGGACCAACACCACGAAGATGCCACCCAGCCGCGCGCCGTTGGGCAGCGTGCCGTGCCAGCCCCACTCGGCGGACGGCTCGTCCTGCGGGTCAGGAGTCTGCACCGGACGCTTCTCCAGCTCCGAAGACGGCACCGACGACACCGCTGCCACGCTCCCTCAACACGTCGAAAACCTGATACGGACATCGTCCCACACGACAGCGGCCGGGCGGACCAGTGGTCCGCCCGGCCGCTGCGCCGCGCGCCCGCGGTTGCTACCTGCGGACCGACCTGCGGCTACCCGTGGCCAGGTGGAAGATCCCGAGGACCACCACGGAGCCGAGGATGGCCAGCAGCCAGGTGCGCAGGTCGAAGAACCCGCCGAGGTTGGTGTGGAAGATGTACTTGCCGATGATGCCGCCGACGAATCCACCGATGATGCCCAGCAGCATCGTCAGGATGAGACCGCCGCCGTCCCGGCCGGGCATGATCGCTTTGGCGATGGCGCCCACGATCAGGCCGAGCACGATCCAGGCGATGATGCCCATGAGTTGCTCCCTTCACAGCGATCCGCTCGGCCTGTGCCGGGCGAATCGTCCCTTCGCCTGAGGGTGTGCCCCGTCCGCGGCCTTCGCAGCGCGAGATAGGCCGGTCGTGTCCAATCCGTTATCTTTTGGCTGAGAACCCGGACGGCTCACACTCCGTTCAGGTCTGTCGGGAACAATGGGTACCGATGGACCACTCCGTTGCACCCCACGTTCCCACCGGCCTCGTCCGTACCGACCAGCGTCGTGTGCTGGTGCTCGGCTCGACGGGCTCCGTGGGCACCCAGGCACTCGACGTCATCGCGGCGAACTCGGGGGCGTTCGCCGTTGCCGGCCTCGCCGCCGGCGGCGCCGATCCCGCCACCGTCGCCGCCCAGGCCGTCCGCTTCCGGGTACCGCTGATCGCGCTCGGTCGGGCCGACGCGGGCCCCGCGCTGCGCGAGAGGCTGGTCGCCGCGATCACGGCCGAGCGGGACGCCCTGGACGTCACCGACTATCCGATGCCGACGATCCTGACCGGCCAGGATGCCGTCGCCGAGGCCATCGCGACCTCCGGTGCCGACATCGTGCTGAACGCCATGGACGGCTCCAAGGGCCTCGAACCCACCCTGCTGTCCCTGGCCACCGGCGCGAGCCTCGCCCTGGCCAACAAGGAGTCGCTGGTCGCGGGCGGCCCGCTGGTGCTGCGGGCCGCCAAGCCGGGCCAGATCGTGCCGGTCGACTCCGAGCACTCCGCGTTGGCCCAGTGCCTGCGCGGTGGCGGGGCCGACGAGGTGGACAAGCTGATCGTGACGGCGTCCGGCGGCCCGTTTCGCGGCCGCACCCGCGCCGATCTCGCCGACGTCACGGTGGCCGAGGCCATGGCGCACCCGACGTGGTCGATGGGGCCGGTGATCACCATCAACTCGGCCACCCTGGTGAACAAGGCCCTCGAGGTGATCGAGGCACACCTGCTGTTCGGCGTGCCCTACGACCGGATCGACGTGGTGGTCCACCCGCAGTCGATCGTGCACTCGATGGTCCGGTTCCGTGACGGCGCGACGATCGCCCAGGCCAGCCCGCCGACCATGCTGCTGCCCATCGCGCTGGCGCTGGCCTGGCCGCACCGGCTGACCGACGTGGCCCCGCCGTGCGACTTCGGCGTGCCGGGCTCGTGGACGTTCGAACCGCTGGACGAGGACACGTTCCCGGCGATCCGGCTGGCCAGGCAGGCCGGCACCGAGGGTGGTTGCCTGCCAGCCGTCTACAACGCGGCCAACGAGGAAGCCGTCGCCGCGTTCGTCACCGGCGGCAGCGGCTTCCTGAGCATCGTGGACACCATCAAGCGGGTGTTGGACGAAGCGGGCGAGTGGAGCAGGGAACCGGACACGGTGGCCGACGTGCTGGCCGCCGAGAGCTGGGCGCGGGATCGCGCGCGAACACATCTGGCCACCGCGGGTGCCGTGCCGCGACAGGGAAGGGACTGACGTGTTCGCCTACATCATCGGGGTAGTGCTGTTCGCGCTGGCCATCGGGCTCGCCGTGGCACTGCACGAAGCCGGGCACATGCTGACCGCCAAGGCGTTCGGGATGACGGTCCGCAGGTACTTCATCGGCTTCGGCCCGAAGATCTTCTCCTTCCGGCACAACGGGACGGAATACGGCCTCAAGGCGATCCCGGCGGGCGGCTTCTGCGACATCGCCGGCATGACCGCGCTGGACGAGGTCACCCCGGAGGAGGCGCCGCACGCGATGTGGCGCTACCCGACGTGGAAGCGCGTCGTCGTGCTGTCGGCCGGCTCGATCACCCACTTCATCCTGGGTTTCATCGTGCTGTACCTGATGGCGGTGTCCGTCGGCCTGGTGAACATCAAGGACACGCCGCTGGTCGGCAGCGTCGCTCCGTGTGCGTCCAACCTCAACCTGGCCACGCTGTCCTCGGACCCGTGCAAGCCCGGTGACCCGGCCCCCGCCAAGGCCGCAGGGCTGCAGCCGGACGACCAGATCCTGTCGGTGAACGGCACCCCGACGCCCACGTTCAGCGAGGTCACCGCCGTGGTGCAGCGCTCGACCGGCCCGACCCCGATGGTCATCGAGCGGGACGGCAAGCAGTTGGCGCTGACCATCGACGTGGCCAGGGTCAAGGGCCTCACCGTTGCCGAGCAGTCGGCGACGGACCTGAGCAAGCAGCCGCTGACCGACATCGGCATGATCGGCGTCGTCCCCGCGAAGTACGTGCCCTACAACGCGGCCACCGCCGTCGGCGGCACGTTCGGCTTCGCCGGTGAGATGTTCGCCAACGTGTGGACCGGTATCAAGCAACTGCCGAACAAGGTGCCCAGCCTGATCAGCGCGATCGGTGGCGCACCCCGTGACCCGAACAGCCCGATGAGCGTCGTGGGCGCCAGCCGGCTGGGTGGCCAGGCCGTCGAGGACAGCCAGTGGTCGCTGTTCTGGTTGTTGTTGGCCACACTTCAGTTCTTCCTGGGAGTGTTCAACCTGCTGCCGTTGTTGCCGCTGGATGGAGGACATATCGCGGTCGCGTTGTACGAACGGGTGAGGAACTGGGTGCGAGGACTACGCGGACGACCCGCAGGTGGGCCCGTCGATTACACCAAGCTGGCACCTCTCACACTCGTTGTGGTGTTCGTGGGCGGCGCCATGGTGCTGCTCAGCGTGACCGCGGATATCGTGAACCCGATCAGCCTGACCGGCCAGTGACCCATTGGTCGGTACTACGGTGGAGGTGCCATGACAGCCGGTGACGGTGTCCTGCTGGGTATGCCCGATCTCCCACCCCCGGTGCTCGCGCCGCGTCGAGCGACGCGACAGCTGCACGTCGGCTCGGTGGGCGTGGGCAGTGACTTCCCGGTATCCGTCCAGTCCATGACGACGACCTTGACGGCCGATGTCAACGCCACTCTCCAGCAGATCGCCGAGCTGACAGCGGCAGGCTGCGACATCGTCCGGGTGGCCTGCCCATCCCAGGACGACGCGGAAGCGCTGCCGGCGATCGCCAAGAAGTCCCAGATCCCGGTCATCGCCGACATCCACTTCCAACCCAAGTACGTGTTCGCCGCGATCGAGGCGGGTTGCGCCGCGGTCCGGGTGAACCCCGGCAACATCAAGAAGTTCGACGACAAGGTCAAGGAGATCGCGCAGGCCGCCAAGGACCACGGCACGCCGATCCGGATCGGCGTCAACGCCGGTTCGCTGGACCCCCGGCTGATGCAGAAGTACGGCAAGGCCACCCCCGAGGCGCTGGTCGAGTCCGCGCTGTGGGAGGCCAGCCTCTTCCAGGAGCACGACTTCCACGACATCAAGATCTCCGTGAAGCACAACGACCCGGTGGTCATGGTCCGCGCGTACGAACTGCTCGCCGCACAGACCGACATCCCGCTGCACCTGGGCGTGACCGAGGCCGGTCCGGCGTTCCAGGGCACCATCAAGTCCGCCGTCGCGTTCGGCGCGCTGCTGCGTCAGGGCATCGGCGACACGATTCGCGTGTCGCTGTCCGCGCCGCCGGTGGAGGAGGTCAAGGTCGGCATCCAGATCCTGCAGTCGCTCAACCTGCGGCCCAGGAAGCTGGAGATCGTGTCCTGCCCGTCCTGTGGGCGCGCCCAGGTGGATGTCTACAAGCTGGCCGAGGAGGTCACCGCGGGCCTGGAGGGCATGGAGGTGCCGCTGCGGGTGGCTGTGATGGGGTGCGTCGTGAACGGCCCCGGCGAGGCTCGGGAGGCCGATCTCGGTGTCGCGTCGGGCAACGGGAAGGGCCAGATCTTCGTGCGCGGCAAGGTGATCAAGACCGTGCCGGAGCACCAGATCGTGGAGACCCTGATCGAGGAAGCCATGCGGATCGCCGAGGAAGCAGGCGAGTCGGTGGACGGCGAAGTGGCCGGTAGCCCTGTGGTGACCGTCTCCTGAACCCCTCGTAACGTGCTCGCAGATGTGGCGGAAGGGTGTTTTCCGGACCCGCTGCCGACACGCCCGTCCGCACATCTGGCACGCTGAACTGGTGCTGAGGCTCGGTGGCGCCCGCCTGCTGAACGATCGCGACCTGCCCGCGGTCCGAACGATCCTGGACGCCGATCCCGTGGTGTCGTGCATGGTGACCGCCCGCGTCGAGGTGGCCGGCC
Organism: Pseudonocardiaceae bacterium; assembly: GCA_036502345.1. Taxonomy (GTDB): domain Bacteria; phylum Actinomycetota; class Actinomycetes; order Mycobacteriales; family Pseudonocardiaceae; genus DATEPR01. The sequence continues at coordinate 9,412 of DASXYT010000182.1, forward strand.
TGGAACCGTGGCGACTTGGCGGTGAGATGTGGGGCACCGACAGCCGACCGCTGCGTGGCGGCCGGCTGGAGGGCCTGTGTTTCGCAGGCCCGAATCTGGTGCCGTTGCAGGGCAATCAGGCCGCGCTGCGGATCTTCGCCGACCGCGCTGTGCGGCGTGGTCGGATGTGTTCGTCGCTGGTCGGTCCGGCCGAGCAGGTGCTCGGCCTGTGGCAGGAACTGGCGCCGGACTGGGGACCGGCCAGGGAAGTGCGTGCCGACCAGCCGCTGATGGCCATGGGCACGGTGCCCAAGGTGCCGATCGACCCGCTGGTGCGCCCGGTCCGCCCCGACGAACTGGACAACTACCTGCCGGCCGCGGTGGCCATGTTCATCGAGGAGGTCGGCGTCGACCCGTGTGCCGACGACGGCGGCCTGAGCTACCGCGCCAGGGTGGCCGAGTTGATCGCGGCCGGGCGTGCGTTCGCCAGGTTCGAGGGCGGCGAGGTCGTGTTCAAGGCCGAGATCGGGTCGCTGTGCGCGCGGGTCGGTCAGATCCAGGGCGTGTGGGTGCACCCCGACCGCAGGGGCCACGGCCTGGCCACCCAGGGCACCGCGGCGGTGGTGGACCGGTTGGTGCGCGGCATGGGCCGCAGCGCGAGCCTGTACGTCAACGGCTTCAACACACCGGCCAGGGGCGCCTATCGCCGGGTGGGTTTCCAGCAGGTCGGCCAGTACGCCACGGTGCTGTTCTGAGCGCCACCGTTCGCGTCGTAGGGTGAACATATGCCCGTTCGCGCCCCCCTCCAGCCAGGGAAGCTGTCCCCCCGTCGTTCGGTCCCCGGGACCATCGCGCGGCCCGAGTACGTCGACAAGTCAACGCCCGAACGGGACACCAGCGACGGTGTACGCACCCCCGAGGTCATCGAGGCCATGCGGGTGGCCAGCCGGATCGCGGCCCAGGCACTGCAGGAGGGCGGCAAGGCCGTCCAGCCCGGTGTCACCACCGACGAGGTGGACGCCGTCGTGCACGAGTTCCTCTGCGACCACGGCGCCTACCCGTCCACGCTGGGCTACCGGAATTTCCCGAAGTCGTGCTGCACATCACTGAACGAGGTGATCTGCCACGGCATCCCGGACTCCACGGTGATCCAGGAAGGTGACATCTGCAACATCGACGTCACCGCCTTCGTCTACGGCGTGCACGGCGACACGAACGCCACCTTCCTGGCGGGTGAGGTCAGCGAGGACGCCAGGCTGCTGGTGGAGCGAACCCACGAGGCCACCATGCGGGCGATCAAGGCCGTCCGGCCGGGCCGCCAGCTGAACGTGATCGGGCGGGTCATCGAGGCCTACGCGAAGCGGTTCGGCTACGGCGTCGTCCGCGACTTCACCGGACACGGCGTCGGGCCGTACTTCCACGGCACGCCAACGGTGCTGCACTACGAGGAGCCGGCGATCACCACGGAGATCAAGGCCGGCATGACGTTCACCATCGAGCCGATGATCACGCTGGGCACCATCGACTACGACGTGTGGGACGACGGCTGGACGGTCACCACAAAGGACCGGCAGCTCACCGCCCAGTTCGAGCACACCCTGGTGGTCACCGAGAACGGCGCGGAAATCCTCACCCTGCCGTGAGCGGTGCCCTGCTGGTCGCCGGCACCACGTCGGACGCCGGCAAGAGTGTGCTGGTCACGGGGTTGTGCCGCTGGCTGGCCAGGCAGGGCGTGCGGGTCGCGCCGTTCAAGGCGCAGAACATGTCCAACAACTCCGTGGTCACGTCTGATGGCGGCGAGATCGGGCGGGCGCAGGCCGTGCAGGCTTTCGCCGCCGGGTTGGCGCCCAGTGTGCGGTTCAACCCTGTGCTGCTCAAGCCCGGTGGTGACCGCAGTTCCCAGGTGGTGGTGCTGGGCAAGGCGGTCGGCGAGGTCAGCGCCTTTTCCTATCGGCAGCGCAAGGCGGAGCTGATGGGTACCGTGCTGGACACCCTGGCCGGGCTGCGTGCCGATTTCGACGTGGTGATCTGCGAGGGTGCCGGTTCGCCCGCCGAGATCAACCTGCGGGCCGACGACATCGCGAACATGGGCCTGGCGCGGGCCGCCGACCTGCCGGTGCTGGTGGTCGGCGACATCGACAGGGGCGGCGTGTTCGCGCACCTGTTCGGCACGTTGGCCCTGCTGTCGCCTGCTGATCAGCGATTGGTGGCCGGGTTCGTGATCAACAAGTTCCGTGGTGATCCGGCGTTGCTGGCGCCCGGGTTGGACCAGTTGCGCTCGTTGACCGGGCGGCCGGTGTTGGGTGTGGTGCCGTGGGACTCGCGGCTGTGGCTCGACGCCGAGGACTCGCTGTCCTATCCGGCTGACGGGGTGGTGGGGCGGCCTGCGGGGCCGGTTGGTAGCTCCTGGCTGCGGGTCGGCGTGGTCCGGTTGCCCAGGATCTCGAACGCCACCGATGTGGAGGCTCTGGCGGTTGAGCCGGGGGTCAGCGTGCGGCTGGTGACCGAACCGTCGTGGCTGTCCGATGTGGACCTGGTGGTGCTGCCTGGTTCCAAGGCAACGGTGGACGATTTGGCGTGGCTGCGGCGGACCGGGCTGGCTGACGCCGTGCTGGCGCACCATGCTGCCGGTCGGCCGGTGTTGGGGTTGTGTGGCGGGTTCCAGATGCTGGCCGGCACGGTCACCGACCGGGTCGAGTCGGGGGCCGGTGTGGTCGCCGGGCTGGGTTTGTTGGACGTGGACATCGAGTTTTCGTTGGAGAAGACACTCGCCAATCCGGTCGGCACGGCGTTCGGGTTTCCCGCGGTTGGCTATGAGATCCATCACGGTCGGGTCGTGCGGCGGGGTGCCGGGGTGGCCGGTCTGGTGACCACGGAGGGTGGTTCGCCGGAAGGCGCGCTGTGTGGCTCTGTTGCGGCGACCCACTGGCATGGGCTGCTGGAGAACGACGATGTGCGGCGGTCGGTGCTGCGCTGGGCGGCTGATGTGGCCGGTAGGTCGGGGTTCGTACCGGCGCCGGACGTGTCGTTCGCGGAGGCGAGGGCGGCCCAGTTGGATCTGCTGGGTGACCTGGTGGCAGAGCATCTGGACACGGCGGCCGTACTGGACCTGATCGCGAACGGCGCCCCAACTGGCCTGCGAGTGATCCCACCCGCCGGCCCGAGTCGCCCGCCGGCGTGAACGAGTCGCCCACCTGGGAGGGCGAACCGCCCGCTGGCGTGAACGAGTCGCCTGGCTGCGATGCCGAGTCGGCTGCTGGTGGGTGGCCGAGTCGTTCGCCTGGGTGGGCGGGTCGCCTGCTGGTGTGGCGGAGTCGTCCGCCTGGGAGGGCGAGTCGCCCGCTGGCGTGAACGAGTCGCCTGCCTGCGTGAACATGTCGTCCGCTGTCGAGGGCGAGCCGCCCGCTCGAGTAGGCGAGCCGTCTGCCGCCGAGGGCGAGTCGGCTGCTGGCGTGGTCGAGTCGTTCGCCGGCGAGGGCGAGTCGTCTGCTCGCGCGGGTGGGTCGGCTGCCGCCGCGGGCGGGTCGTCCACCGGTGCGCGCGAGTCGTCCGCCCTGGAGGGCGAGTTGCCCACCGGCGCGGGCGAGTCGTCGCTCCGCTGAGAGGGCGAGTTGCCCATCGGTGTGGGTGAGCCGTCTCTCACCGTGCGCGAGTCGGCTGCCGCTGTGAACGAGTCGTCCGCGAGCGTGGGCGAGTCGGCTGCCCGCGTGGGCGAGTCGTCCATCAGCGAAGGCGACTCGCCCGCCGGTGCGCGCGAGTCGTCCCCACCGGGGGACGACATGACCGCCGGCGCGGTCGAGTCGGTCGGCTAGTCCAAGTGCTCGGCCAGGAACCGGCCTGCCTCGTACGCCGCCTGTTCCGGGTCGCCGTCGCGCAGTGCCGCGAACAGCGCTCCGTGCCCGATCCGCCATGCCGGGTCGTCGTGTCCCGCAGTCGCCGCGAGGCTGGCCCTGACCACCTCGGTCAACCCCTGGTACAGCTCGGTCAACAAGCCGTTGCCCGAACTGCGCACCACTTCCCGGTGGAACCGCGCGTCCGCGTCCACCGCGTCGTCCCAGCGTTCGTCGGCGACAGCCTCGTCCCGCTCGGCCAGCGCGTCAGCGAGGGCGGCCAGGTCCAGTTCGGTCCGGTGCGCAGCCACCAACCGGGCCGCCTCGACCTCCAGCACCCGCCGCACCTGCCGGACCTCACGCAACTCGTCGCCACACATCCGCCGCAGCGCCCCCGAGATCTCGCTGGTCGCCCGGACGAACGTGCCGTCGCCCTGCCGCACCTCCAGCAGCCCGGCGTGAGACAGCGCACGCACCGCCTCGCGCACGGTGTTACGGCCGACACCCAGCGCCGTCACCAGCTCGGGCTCCGGCGGAATCCGATGGTCAACGGCCCAGTCGCCGGTCCGGATGGCCTGCCGCATCTGCTCGATCACCTGGTCCACCAGGCCGGTGCGTCGGGTGGCGGTCAACGGCATGCCGACATCCTCTCATCCGAACATCCCATGTCTGCCATAGTAGAGCCATGCCGACGAAGACCGCAGTGGTGACCATGGCCCGTGACCACCGGTCCGCACTGGTGCCCACCACGCTGCTCATCGTCGCGATTCTGCTGGTCGCGGCCAACCTTCGTCCTGCGGTGACCAGTCTCGGCTCCGTGCTGGACGAGGTCCGCACCTCTCTCGGCGTTTCGTCGGCGTGGGCCAGTGTGCTCACTGCCCTCCCCGGCCTGTGCTTCGGCCTGGCCGGCTTCCTCGCTCCCACCGCAGCCCGGCAACTCGGCATGGCCCGCGCCATCGGGCTGTCCATGGTGCTGGTCACCGTGGGCGTGCTGGTCCGGGTGACCGACGGTCCGGACGTCGTCCTCATCGGCACACTGGTCGCCTGCGCCGGCATCGCCGTGTGCAACGTGCTGCTGCCGGTCGTGGTCAAGGAGTCCTTCCCACACCGGATCGGCCTGGTCACCGGCCTGTACACGGCCGTGCTGCAGACAGCGGCCGCACTCGGCTCGCTGATCACGCCACCGGTGGACGACGCCGTCGGCGGCTGGCGCCCGGCCCTGGGCGAGTGGGGCGTGCTGGCCGCCCTCGGCACCATCGGCTGGCTCCTCGCCGCACGGCACGCCCGCCACCCCGAACCGACCGCCACCGTCATCACCGAGGCGCCCGTCGCCGAACCAGCAGGCCCGATGCTGCGCAGCAGGCTGGCCTGGGCCGTGACAGCCTTCTTCGGCCTGCAGTCGATGTTCGCCTACGCGGTGATGGGCTGGGCGCCGCAGGTGCTGATGAGCGGTGGCGTGTCCCGCAGCGAGGCGGGCGCGATGCTCGCCATGATGAGCGTGATCGGGGTGCCGCTGAGCCTGCTGGTCGCACCAGTCGCCGCCCGGCAGCGCAGCCAGTCCGGCTGGCTGTCCGGCATCAGCGCGGTCGGCGCGATCGGCGTCGTCGGCCTGCTGATCGCTCCTAGTTCAGCTCCATGGCTGTGGGCGGTGTGCCTCGGCATCGGGATGGGCGTGTTCCCGATCGCAGTGGCCATCATCACACTGCGCACCAGGACATCCGCCGACACCCGGCGGCTGTCCACGATGGCGCAGGGCATCGGCTACCTGCTCGCCGCCGTCGGGCCACTGCTGTTCGGCATCCTGCACGGCGCCACCGGCGGCTGGACCGCATCGCTGCTGATCATGCTGGTCGGCATCGGCCTGCAGGTCGTGATCGGCGTGTTCGCCGGCCGGCCGCGCTACGTCTGAAAGCTCAGTCCAACGGCAGGTTGAGCAGCGCGTTCTCCACCAGTTCACCCATCGCCGGGTGGATCCAGTACTGCCCACGCGCCATCGTGCGCGCGTCCAGGCCGAAGCTCATCGCCTGCACCAGCGGCTGGATCACGGTCGGTGCCTGCGGGCCGATGATGTGCGCGCCGAGCAACTGGCCGGTGGCCGGGTCGGCGATCAGTTTCGCGAACCCGGTGGTGTCCTCCATCGCCCAGCCGTACGCGATGCCGCCGTACTCCTGGATCGATGTCACGTACCCCAGACCCCGCTCGGTGGCCTCCGCCTCGGTCAGCCCGACGGCGGCGATCTGCGGCGATGTGAACACGGCGTGCGGCACGAACCGGTGGTCGGCCTGCTTGGGCTGGTCGGGGTGGCTCAGGTTGTACCTGACGATCTTCGCCTCGTGGTTGGCCACGTGCTTGAGCTGGTAGTGCGAGCTGATGTCGCCCAGCGCGTAGATGCCGTCCACCGAGGTCTGCTGGTAGTCGTCGACCACCACGAAACCGTCGGCGTCGGTGGCCACGCCGGTCGCGGCGACGTCCAACAGGTCCGAGTTGGGCTGCCGGCCGACCGCGAGCAGCAGTGCGTCAGCGGTGATCACTTCGGCGCCGTGCGGCCCCTCGATGTTCACCACGACCTCGTTGCCGACCCGCCGGACCTGCGTGGTCTTGCTGTCCAGCCGCACGTCCCAACGGCGCCTGGCCACTTCGGTGAACCTGGCGCTGACGGCCTCGTCCTCGCTGCGCAGCAGCGCGCCGGACCTGGCCACCATGGTGATTTCGACGCCGAACGCCGACAGGATGTGCGCGAACTCCGCGCCGATGAACCCGCTGCCCAGGATCACCAGCCTGCGCGGCAGCGTGTCCAGCCGCATGATGTCGTCGCTGGTGTGGAAGCCGGACTCGACCAGCCCGGGAATGTCCGGCACGGTCGGCCTGCTGCCGGCGGCCAGCACGATCCGGTCCGCGGTGATCGTCTCGGTCTGTCCGTGCACGTCGATGGACAGCGTCTTATGACCGGTGAACCGCGCGACGCCCTGGTAGACGGTGACGTTCTTGTTGTCCTCGTGGCTGGTCCGGTAGATCCGGCCACCGTCGGCGATCGGGTCGATCCGGTCGAAGATCCGGTTCCGCACGTCGGCCCAGCGCACGCCGTTCAGCTCACTGTCCACGCCGTAGCGGGGGCCGTGCGTCGCGTACTCGGCGATGTCGGCGGTGTGCACGAACATCTTGGTCGGGATGCAGCCCACATTCAGGCACGTCCCGCCGAAGACACCCTTCTCCACCAGGGCCACGTCCTGGCCGGCGAACTCCGGACCGAGGATGGAGTTCCCGGAACCTGTGCCGATGATCACCAGATCGAAGTGCCGCACGTCGTCATCCTGTTCCTGGTCGGGCCGCTGACGGGCGGTGCACGCCGCCCGTCAGCTGCAACCGACGCCGAGACCGGTTGATTCCGGTCAGGCCGCGAACACGGGGGTGATGATCGCCCTGGCCAGAGTGTGGAAGACCAGGTTGAAACTGGCTACCGCCGGGCTTGCTGTCTTGTCGATGCCCAGGGTCGGCACATCGACGGCGTGGACCACGAAGTAGTACCGATGAGGAGCGTCACCGGCGGGCGGTGCGGCACCGCCGTAGTTGTCGGTGCCGAAGTCGGTGCGCAGGTGGAAGGCACCATCGGGCAGCGATTCGTCACTCGCGCCCGCGCCGGCCGCCAGCTCGGTGACCGATGCCGGCACGTCGATGACGAGCCAGTGCCAGAAGCCGGACGGGGTAGGGGCGTCCGGGTCGAAACACGTAACGGCGTAGCTCTGGGTGCCTTCCGGGGCACCGCTCCAGCTCAACTGCGGCGAGATGTTGTCACCGGTCGCACCCATGCCGTTGAACACCTGCGTGTTCGGCAGCTGCTGGCCGTCACTGACATCCGTCGAGGTCACGGTGAACGACGGGACGGCGGGCAACAGGCTGTACGGGTCGGGGGCGACGGGGCGATCCAGGCTCATCGAAGAATCCTCCACACGACGTTGGGGACGAGGCCTCCGGCACGCGGCCGGGTGACCTGTATTCGTCAACCTATCGATCCGGTTGGGATGGCGCGATCGCTGTCGCGCTGGGTGACAATATGACGCGGTGGTACCGGGAGACGCGCGTGTGTCACCCTATTGGCGGTGTCCGACCTGTGAGCGCTCCGGTTAGCCGGGCGGGAGGAGCTGCGGTATGGAACGGCCAGAGCGGACCATGGGCAAGGTCGACGTCGATCGACCCTCCTCAGCTCGCATTTATGACTACTTCCTGGGTGGCGCGCACAACTTCGAGGTCGACAGGCTGGCCGCGGACGCGCTCGCCAAAGTCCATCCCGCGATCGCGCTGGGCATGCGGGCGAACCGGTCATACCTACGCAGAGCAGTCAGCTATCTCACCCAATCGGGTGTAGATCAGTTTTTGGACCTCGGTTCCGGCATTCCGACTGTCGGCAACGTGCACGAGATCGCGCAGCGGGCCAACCCGGGCGCCAAGATCGCCTACGTGGACGTCGAGCCCATCGCCGTGACGCACTCCAACACGATCCTCGCCGGCAACGACCTGGCCATCGCCATCCGCGCCGACATCCGTGACCCGCACTCGGTACTCACCGACCCCGAGGTCACCGAACTGCTCGACCTGGACCGCCCGGTTGGCGTGATCCTGGCCGGCGTGCTGCAGTACGTCTCCGATGACGACGACCCGGCCGGCATGATCCGCGGCTACGTCGACCGGCTCGCGTCCGGCAGCTACGTCGCCATGTCGCACCCGTCGACCGACGAGCTGACCAGGGAACGAGCCGAAGGCGCCAATGCGGCCAGCAACATGTACAGCCGCACCGAGACGCCGTTCCACTACCGCAGCAAGTCCGAGTTCGAGACGTTCTTCGCGGGCCTCGAACTGGTCGAGCCCGGTGTCGTGCACATGTGGGACTGGCGCCCGGAAATCGGCTCGGACGCCGACGACCCGGCCGGCAGGGTGACCGGATTCGCAGGCGTTGGCCGCAAGGTCTGACCAGTTCGGCTGGTAGGACTGCTTCGTGGCCCTCGCGCGCGTTCTCCTGCTGTCCACCGCCGACACCGACCTGCTCGCCGCCCGCGACTGCGGGGCGAACTACGCCGTCGCCAACCCGGCCCGGCTGACCGAGGCCGACCTGCCTGCGCTGCTGGATGGCGTGGCCGTCGTGGTGGTCCGCCTGCTCGGCGGCCTGCGTGCCTGGTCGACCGGTGTCGAGTCGCTACGCCGATCCGGTGTGCCGCTGGTCTGTCTCGGCGGTGAGGCGTCGCCGGACGCCGAGTTGATGGCGCAGTCCACCGTGCCGGCCGGCGTCGCGGCCCAGGCGCTGGCCTACCTGGTCGAGGGCGGCAGGGCGAACCTGCGAGAACTGGCCGGTTTCCTGTCCGACACGATCCTGTTGACCGGTGAGGGTTTCGCGCCGCCGGCAGCCACACCGATGTACGGCAGGCACGGCGACCGCGCGTACGACGCGCACCGGCCGACCGTCGGGATCCTCTTCTACCGGGCCCACGAACTGGCCGGCAACACAGCATTCGTGGACACGCTGGCCGACGCCGTCGAGGCTGCTGGTGCGAACGCGCTGCCGGTGTTCTGCGGTTCGCTGCGTGCGCTGCCGCGGGACGACGCAGCCGCACTGCGGGCATTGCTGGCGCCGTGCGGAGCGCTGGTGGCCACGGTGCTCGCCGCTGGTGGCGCGATCGCGGCCGATGCTTCCGCCGGTGGCGACGAGGACGCCTGGGACGCGGGTGCGCTGGCCGAACTGGACGTGCCGGTGCTGCAGGGCCTGGTGCTCACGTCGTCGCGCGCCACGTGGGCGGGGTCCAACGCGGCGCTGACCCCGATGGACGCCGGCATGCAGGTCGCCATCCCGGAGTTCGACGGCCGGCTGATCGGGGTGCCGTTCTCGTTCAAGGAAACCGGTTCCGACGGCATCCCCGTCTACGCGGCCGACCCCGAGCGGGCAGCCCGGGTCGCCGGCACAGCGACCCGGCTGGCCACGCTGCGACAGGTGCCGCCTGCCGACCGCAAACTGGCGATTGTGCTGTCGTCCTACCCGACCAAGCACTCCCGGGTCGGCAACGCCGTCGGCCTGGACACACCGGCGTCCGCGGTGGCGCTGTTCGGTGCGCTCGCGGCGCAGGGCTACGACCTCGGCGATCTGGACCCGTCGACGGTGGACGGCGACGCCCTTGTGCACCGGCTGATCGCGGCGGGCGGCCACGACGTGGAGTGGCTCACCGAGGAGCAGATGGGCCAGGCCGCGATCCGGATGCCGTCGGCGATGTACCGGGAATGGTTCGACGAACTGCCCGAGCCGCTGCGCGATGGCATGGCAGAACACTGGGGCGTGCCGCCCGGCCAGCTGTACGTCGACGGCGACGAGATCTACGTCGCCGCGCTGCGGTTCGGCAACGTGGTGCTGATGATCCAGCCGCCACGCGGCTTCGGCG
>DASXYT010000183.1:0-7822 GCA_036502345.1 Pseudonocardiaceae bacterium
GCCGCGTACAGCGGGACGACGATGTCGCTGAACAGGATCGCGGCGTCCACACCGTGCCTGCGTACCGGCTGGAGAGTGATCTCGCAGGCCAGCTCCGGTGTCAGGCACGACTGGAGCATCGGCACGTCGGCCCGCACCTGGTGGTACTCGGGCAGCGAACGGCCGGCCTGGCGCATGAACCAGACGGGCGGGCGGCTGGGCGCGCCACCGCGCGCGGCCACCAGCAGAGGGGCATTCGGGAGGTCCCGGCGGGCCGAGACAAGGGTGCTCTTGGTCATCTCACGTCCATCGTCCCACGGTGCCGGCAACGCGACGGACACGGCCGAACACCTGCCCGGCGTGGCGAGCCAACACCACGTCCGGGTGGCTCTACAGTCACCTGACGTGACCATGCTTGACCGGGCGAGGATGGCCGGGCCGGGTGGGGTACTGGCGAACGGCGAGGAGGATCCCGGTGACGGTTACCCCGGAGGAGCCTGAGCTGTTCCGGCAGGCGGTTGCGTCGCTGTCGTCGGTACGACCCCGGCCGGAGATCGAACTGGGTGACGTGCGTGCGCCGCAGCGGCTGGCGCCATGGGCGTTCGCCGTTTCCGCGGAAGTGAGCGGACCGGACGGCGAACTGGCCAGCGGCAGGCTGGTGCTGCTGCACGACCCGGACGGCGAACAGACCTGGGACGGCGTGCTCCGGCTGGTGATCTACGTGCGGGCCGAGGTGGACGCAGAACTGGCCACCGACCCCCTGCTGCCCGAGGTGGGCTGGTCCTGGCTGACCGACGCCCTGGAGGGCTGCGACGCGGTCTACACAGCGCTCGGCGGCACGGTCACCCAGACGTCCTCGGCGAGGTTCGGCGACATCGCGGGACCCGCTCGGACCGATGATCTCGAACTGCGGGCGTCCTGGACCGCGCACGACGCCGATCTGGTGGCACACGGCGAGGCGTTCTGCGAGCTCCTGGCCAGCACGGTTGGCCTGCCGCCGGTGGGCGTGACGCTGTTCGGTCAGCGAAACGGATCCTGACCAGACCAACCCGTATCCGGCGATCGGCGGTGTCGTTGGTGTGGTGGGCGCGCCTACCGTGGGCGCCGAACCGGCGACCCGATCCAGCTGCGCCCGCCAGCTTGAGCCACCCAGCCCGACCGCCGCACGACATCTGACCCCGCAGCACCAATCCGGCCGCGGTGCCGCTCCGAACCAGACCTGAGTCGCCCTGCCGTCCGCACCATCCCTGTGCCAGACCCGTCCCGTGCCAGACCATCCCTGAGTCAGCCGCACGCCGCCTGAGCCCGTCGTGCACCGCCGAGACACCGCCCAGCGCCCGCTGAGCCCTCCCGTCGCCACCCGAGCCGTCCCTGCGCACCTCCCGCGCCTCACCCGAGCCATGCCGCGCCCGACATGCCTCCCGAACCACCCCGGCAGCCGCCAGAACTCCTCCCAGCGCCGCCTGACCGCAGCCACGCCACGTCCCGTCTCGCAAGGTTCACCCGAATGCCAACGCCCCGGCTCCTGACCCAGCGGCCGGCCCGACCGGCCGCGTCCGGACCGCCCCCGGACCGGTCGCTGCCAGTCGGGCGAACGCCATCAGCACCACCCGCCGAAGGCCGCCGAGGAGCACGTGTCGGCAGTTGCACAATCCCCTGGGCTATTCGGACCTATCGCACTAGACCGTTCGGACGTATCCATACCGACTAATTGGCACGATTCGGTAACGGCTGCGACCATCCGGCCGATGCGCTCGCCGTACCCCCGACACCCGGATGGCCCAACGGCCCCGCAACCCCTGAAAAGGGGATGTCGTCATGAGGGTTCTTCGCGTTAGCGACTCCTTCGATTGTCACCCAATCGTGGGACAAAACTGGCAAAGAGTCACCACCTGATGGGGACAGATACCCAAATGATCGTCCCGCTGACCCGCTTGGGCGGCTACGCTGCCAACGTCGACACCACTTTCGGTCGATCAGTGGCGCGGCTGATCGGACGAAGGGCCCGGTGCCGGTCGGGGGGCACGACCGACTCCAGGGAGGTAGTGACGTGGCTGCCGTCGGCTTAGGTCAGGCCGTTCGAACCACGCCAGCCGGTGTTTTGCCGGCCAACATGGTCCCGCACCCGCGGGAGGAATTGTTCTCGGTGCTGGTGGTCGATGACCACCCGCTGCTGAGGGAGGCGATAGCCGCCCGGCTCACCCAGATGGGCGCGGGCACTGTCCACGAGGCCGCATCGGTGGCGGAAGCAAGGGCTCGCGCCCTGGCTACCGGCCCGTGTGACCTTGCCATACTCGATCTCGGGTTGCCCGACGGAAGTGGCATCGACCTGGTCACGGAGTTTCGTGCCCATGGTTGGCCACGGATCGTGGTACTCGCGTCCTCCGACGACCCCTATGCGGTCCGGTCGGCCTTCCAGGCAGGCGCTCAGGCCTACCTGCTGAAGTCCGCATCGCCCATGGTGGTCACCGACGGGGTGCGTCGAGTGCTCGACGGCGGGGTGTACGCCGACCCGAGCGTGGCGCCTGTACTTGCTACAGGCACCCGAGTGCCGGGCACCGACAACACGCCGCGGGAATTGTCCGCGCGCGAGGTCGAGGTGCTCCAACTCGTCGCCGATGGCCAGTCCAACAAGGAAATCGGCGAAGCGCTCAATCTGTCGGCGCTCACGGTGAAGAGTCACCTGTCCCGGATCGGGCGCAAACTCGGCACCGGTGATCGGGCGCAGATGGTCGCTCTTGCCATGCGAGCTGGCGTCATTCGCTAGTTCGTCCGGGTAACGGCTCCCCTCGGCGGACGGTCTGCCACCCACCACGGGCGCGGTGGGTGGAGCACCAACCGACATCCCGTGTCCCCGTGTCGCAAGACACGGGGACACGGGAAGGTGTCGTTTGTCCGGAACTGGACAGAACAGCCGGATGCGCGGCGGCGAGTCGTGGCAAGTCGTGAACATGGCGGCTGCCAGCCACGTAGGGTCGCAACGTGGAGGCAGACCCCGTCGACGAGCCCGCATCTCTGGCCGACCCCGCATCCGACGCCGAGCCGGCCATCGAGGTCGAGGTCAGTTCCTCGGTGCCGTTGACCCAGCCTGCCGACGGCGTACCACCGGTGGTGATGGCACTCGAGGCGCTGCTGGCCGCTGCCGCCGCTCTCGGAGCCGGCACCGGTCCCATCGCAGTGGACACCGAGCGGGCTTCCGGCTACCGCTACTCACAACGGGCGTACCTCGTCCAACTGCGCAGAGCGGGCGCCGGCACCGTGCTGGTGGACCCGATCCCGTTCAACGGCCAGCTGGAATCGCTGGTCACGGCCATGTCCGGCGCCGAATGGGTGCTGCATGCCGCCTCCCAGGACCTGCCCTGCCTCGCCGAGCTGAACCTCCGGCCGGACTCGCTGTTCGACACCGAACTGGCCGGCAGGCTGGCGGGCTACGACCGGGTCGCGCTGGGCACGCTGGTGGAACGCCTACTCGGCTACCAGTTGGAGAAGGGTCACGGCGCCGCCGACTGGTCCCAGCGGCCGCTGCCGCCGGACTGGCTGAACTACGCGGCGCTGGACGTGGAACTGCTGATCCCGCTGCGCGACACCCTGGAACGTGAACTGGCCGACCAGGGCAAGCTGGAATGGGCGCTGGAGGAGTTCGAGGCCGTCCGCACCGCGCCACCGCCCAAGCCGCGACCGGAACCGTGGCGGCGCACGTCGGGCATCCACCGGCTGCGCACCCCGAAGCAACTGGCCGCCGTGCGGGCGCTGTGGCAGGCGCGGGACGCCATCGCCAGGGACCGTGACCTCTCCCCCGGCCGCGTGTTGCCCGACCGGGCCGTCATCGAGGCCGCGCTGACCGATCCGGCCGACGAGGTCGAACTCGTCAAACTGCCGGTGTTCCGCGGCAGGGCACAGCGCAGGCTGGCCGGAACCTGGTCCGAGGCGCTGCGCACCGCGCGGGCCCTGCCCAAGGCCGAACTGCCCGATCCCGCTCCCCCGCACGACGGCCCGCCGCCGCCGAGCAGGTGGGCGGACAAGGATCCGGACGCTGCGGCCAGGCTGGCCGCGGCGCGGGCCGCGCTGACCGCGATCGCCGAGGCAAACCGGCTGCCGGTGGAGAACCTGCTGCAGCCCGACCTGGTGCGCAGGACGTGCTGGGAGCCGCCTGCCGTGCTGGACGAGCCGACCGTCGGCGACGCGCTGCGGGCCGGCGGGGCCCGCGAGTGGCAGATCGGCCTGACCGTGGCCGCGCTGACCACCGCACTGCACGCTGCCGCCGCTGCCTGACTCATCAGGGTGACCCGGTTGTTACTGGTCGGTAACCACGGCTAGAGTGGGTATTACCGGCCGGTAATAGTCGGCCGCCATCCTGAGCCAGGGAGGGACCCGCCGTGGCCGCACCAGCGCGCGCCGTGCGCAACGTGGTCTTCGTCGACGGCCTGCGCACGCCGTTCGGCAAGGCCGGCAAGAAGGGCATCTACGCCGAGACCAGGGCCGATGACCTGATCGTCAAGGTGATCAGGGAGCTGCTGCGCCGGCATCCGGAACTGCCGCCAGAGCGGATCGACGAGGTCGCCGTCGCGGCCACCACCCAGATCGGCGACCAGGGCCTGACCATCGGCCGGACCGCCGGTCTGCTGGCCGGTCTGCCGAAGTCCGTGCCCGGCTTCGCGATCGACCGGATGTGCGCCGGTGCCATGACGGCGGTCACCACCACCGCGGCGGGCATCGCGTTCGGCGCCTACGACGTGGTCATCGCGGGCGGTGTCGAGCACATGGGCAGGCACCCGATGGGCGAGGGCGTCGACCCGAACCCCAGGATCATCGCGGACAAGCTGGTCGACCCGTCCGCGCTGGTGATGGGCCAGACCGCGGAGAACGTGCACGACCGCTACCCGGAGATCACCAAGGAACGCTGCGACGCCTACGCCGCCCGTAGCCAGGAGCGCTACGCCGACGCGGTGAAGGCCGGCAGGATCGGCCCGGAACTGGTCCCTGTCGCGACCCGCTCCGCCGAACTTGGCTGGGGCCTGGCCACCGAGGACGAGCCGCCCCGCCCCGGCACCACGGTCGAGACGCTGGCCGAGCTGAAGACGCCGTTCCGGCCGCACGGCAGGGTCACGGCAGGCAACTCGGCCGGCCTGAACGACGGTGCCACCGGCTGCATCCTGGCCGACGAGGACACCGCTCGCGAGCTCGGCCTGCCGGCCGCGATGCGGCTGGTCGGCTACTCGTTCGCCGGTGTCGAGCCGGAGGTGATGGGCATCGGACCGGTGCCGGCCACCGAGAAGGCGTTGGCGCGCACCGGGTTGAGTATCGACGACATCGGCCTGTTCGAGATCAACGAGGCCTTCGCGGTGCAGGTGCTGGCGTTCCTGGACCACTTCGGCATCTCCGCGGACGACCCGAGGGTCAACCAGTGGGGCGGCGCCATCGCGTGCGGCCACCCGCTCGCTTCGTCGGGCGTGCGGCTGATGACGCAGTTGGCCCGGCAGTTCGCCGAGCGGCCGGACGTCCGTTACGGCATGACCACCATGTGCATCGGCATCGGCATGGGCGGCACCGTGATCTGGGAGAACACCAACTGGGAAGGCGCCGACAAGTGAACATCGACGAAGCCAGGGCCGCCTTCCCCGACGAGGTGGTCACGACCGCGACGACGCGGCTGGTCCGGGTACCCGGGCTGGAAGCGCCGGTCGCGCTGATCACGCTGGACAACGGCCTCGACCACACCCGGCCGTCCACGTTCGGCCCGCAGGGCCTGTTGAGCCTGGACGCCGCACTGGACAAGGCTTTCGCCGCTTCGCCCGCTGCAATCGCGGTGACCGGCAAGCCGTTCATCTTCGCGGTCGGCGCCGACCTGTCCGGTGTCGGACAGGTGGCCTCCCGTGATCTGGCGCTGTCCATCGCGGCGACCGGCCACGAGGTCTTCCGCCGGCTCACCGACTCCACCGTGCCGACGTTCGCGTTCGTCAACGGTGCGGTCATGGGCGGTGGCCTGGAGCTGGCACTGTCCTGCCACTACCGGACGCTGATCAGCAACGCGGCCGCGATCGCGTTCCCGGAGTGCTTCCTCGGTCTGTTCCCCGGCTGGGGCGGCACGCAGTTGCTGCCGAACCTGATCGGCGCGGACGCCGCCGTCACGGTGATCATCGAGAACGCGTTGAACCAGAACAAGATGCTCAAGCCTGCCGACGCGGGCGCGCTGGGCATCGTGGACGTCGTGCTCGACTCGGCGGACTACCTGGAGCGGTCGCTGCTGTGGCTGGCGTCCGTGGTGAACGGCGAGACAACGGTGGCGCGCAAGGAGATCGACCGTGGCGACGCCTGGGACGCGGCGATCGCGAGGGCACGCGCCGTGGCCGACGGTCGGACGCACGGGGCTTCGCCCGGCGTGCTGAAGGCGGTCGAACTGCTGGCGCTGGCTCGCGACAACGATCTGGACGCGGGTTATGCGGCGGAGACCGAGGCGCTGGCCGACGTGCTGATGACCGACGAACTGCGGTCCGGCCTGTACTCGTTCGACCTGGTCAACAAGCGGGCGCGGAAGCCCGCTGGTGCGCCGGACAAGAACCTGGCGCGGCCGGTGACCAAGGTCGGCGTCGTCGGCGCCGGTCTGATGGCCAGCCAGTTGGCGCTGCTGTTCGTGCGGCGGCTGAAGGTACCCGTGGTGCTGACCGACGTGGACCAGGCACGGGTGGACAAGGGCGTCGGTTACGTGCACGCCGAGATCGACAAGCTGCTGGCCAAGCAGCGGGTCTCCCCCGACGAGGCGAACCGGCTGACCGCACTGGTGTCCGGTTCGCTGGACAAGGCGTCGTTCGCGGACGCCGACTTCGTGATCGAGGCCGTGTTCGAGGAACTGTCGGTCAAGCAGCAGGTGTTCGCCGAGGTCGAGGACCACGTGTCGGCAGAGTGCGTGCTGGCCACCAACACGTCGTCGCTGTCGATCACCGACATGGCCGCGAAGCTGCAGCACCCGGAGCGGGTCGTCGGCTTCCACTTCTTCAACCCGGTCGCCGTGCTGCCGTTGCTGGAGATCGTGCGCGGCGAGCAGACCGACGACGCCACGCTGGCCACGGCGTTCGCGGTCAGCAAACAGCTGAAGAAGTCCAGCGTGCTGGTCAGGGACGCGCCCGCGTTCGTGGTGAACCGGCTGCTCACCAGGTTCCTCGGCGAGGTCGTCGCGTCGGTGGACGAGGGCACCCCGTTCGAGGTGGCCGACCGGGCGCTGGAGCCGCTCGGCCTGCCGATGGCCCCGCTGGTACTGCTGCAACTGGTCGGCCCCGCGGTGGCGCTGCACGTGGCGGAGACGATGCACACGGCGTTCCCGGACCGGTTCGGCGTGAGCGACAACATGCGGCGGTTCGTCGAGGCGGGCAAGACAGCCGTGTGGACGTGGGACGCACAGGGCAAGCAGAGCGTCGACCCGGAGGTCGCGGCGCTGTGGCAGCAGGGCTCGCAACCGCAGTCCGAAGCGCAGGTCCGCGAACGGGCCCTGGCGGCGCTGGCCGAGGAGATCCAGCTGATGCTGGCCGACGGTGTGGTGGCGGAGGCCCAGGACATCGACCTGTGCCTGCTACTCGGCGCGGGCTGGCCGTTCTGGCTGGGCGGCATCACGCCGTACCTGGACCGCGCCGGCGTGTCCGAACGAGTCAACGGCAAGCCGTTCCTGGCCCGCGGAGTCGCGTCGGTCCCGGCCTGAGTCAGGTCGACGACGGCTTGGCCGTCACGGTGCCACTGGTAGACGGACCGTGACTGCCAGGCCGCCGTCGGGGACCGGTTCCGCGTACAGCTGCCCGCCATGGGCCGACACCACCGCTCGCACGATGGACAGGCCCAGACCCGTGCCGGACTG
>DASXYT010000184.1:0-3745 GCA_036502345.1 Pseudonocardiaceae bacterium
GCTTTCGCCGGCCGGGCAAGGTGGCCACAATTGTGGTCATCGTCGTACTGATCGCTGCCGGCGGCGGGATCTGGGCCGCGACGGGTTCGAGCGCGGCAACCTATCGGTGGACGACGGCGACGAAGGGGAACGTCGACCAGACGCTTGATTCCTACGGCACGGTGACCCCGATTCATCAGGCCAACGTGACGTTTCCGGTGAGCGGCACCGTGGCGACTGTCCCCGTCAAAGTCGGCCAGCACGTCACCGCAGGGCAGACGCTGGCCACCCTCGAGGTGAGCAGCCTGCAGTCCAAACTCGATGCTGCCAAGGCGACCTTCGCAACGGCCGAGGCCAAGCTGGTGTCCGATCAGCAAGCTCAGGCGAACGGCACCACAGTGGCCGCGACCAATACGTCAGCGACGCTCAGCGGTGCCGACACCGGCCAGGCCACCCTCTTGGCAGCGCATCCGTCGACGGGTGCCACGGGCAGCACCGCTGGGAGCGGTGGCTCAGGCGGGGAATCGGCCGTCACCGCAGCGCAGGCCAAGCTGCTCGCCGACCAGCACACGGTCGACACCCTGACAGACACCGTCGCGGCCGACCTCCGGCTCGGCACCTCCACCTGCGCCTCCGTGATCAGCTCGCTCCAGAACCTGACGGTGACGCCGCAGACCCCGACCCCGTCGGCGTCACCGTCGGCCCCCTCTCCCGGGGGATCGCCCCAGGTTCCGGACACCACGGCCTGCACCACGCTGCTGAACAAGATCCTGGCCGACCAGCAGGCCGTGACCGCAGCCCAGGCCACCGTGAGCAGCGATGAAACGGCGCTGACGACCGCCGTCAACAATCTGGTCGCCGCGGCCAAATCGGGAAGCTCGGGTGGAACGGGTGGTGGTTCCAGCGGCTCCACCAGCAGCTCGACGTCCGGCAGCCGTGGCTCGGGCGGCAGCGACTCCGGTTCCTCGAGCAGCTCCTCGTCGGGTAGCGGATCGGGACGTACCTCGAGCTCGGGCGGCAGTGGTGGCGGCGGCACGACCGTGACGGCCGAGCAGCTCGTGCTCGACCAGGCGACCGTCGATGCCGACGGGGCCAACGCGATCGTCGCGGCCGAAGCCGTGAATCAAGCGACTCTCGTCAGCCCGCTGGCCGGCACTGTCGCGGCACTGAAGCTCACCCCAGGGTCAACGGCCAGCACCTCTTCCACTGCGGTCACCGTCATCGGGCCGGGTGCCGACCAGGTCGCAACCACCGTCTCCGATCTGGACCTGAAGAAGATCCACGTCGGAGCCGATGCGAACGTCACTCCGGACGGCAGCAACACGCCCGTTCATGGGACGGTGACGGCCATCGGGCTGCTTCCGGTGTCGACGACGTCGAGCTCCTCATCGAGCAGTTCTTCGAGCAGCAGCACCACCAGCGCCGCGTCGTCCTCGGCGACCTACCCGGTCACCATCAGCCTGGATACGGGCGGCTTGTACTCGGGCTCGGGCGCCGACGTGTCGATCGTGGTCAAGAAGCTCACCAACGTGCTCGTCGTCCCGACGTCAGCTGTGACGAGCCTGGCGACCCTGCACACGGTGACGACGCAATCGGGCGGCAAGACCACCCGGCGCGTGGTGGTCGTCGGCGCCAGCGACCCAACCTTCACCCAGATCACGTCCGGGTTGACCCAGGGCCAGCACGTCGCGCTGGCTCAGGTGAACCTGCCGGTGCCGAGCAGCGGCAGCACCAACCTCGCGCGGCTCGCGGGTGGCGGCGGCACCGGTCGAGGGTTCGCTCGCACCGGGACCACAGGAGCTACGCGAACCGGCGGTTAACCGCACAGACATGGCAGGCTGAGCAGGTGGCCGAGATGATGTCGACTTGAGCTTCGGCATCATCGCCACAGTCTTCGGCGTGGTCTTCGTCGGTGAGCTACCGGACAAGACCGCCGTTGCCTCGCTGATCCTCGGTGCGCGCTACCGGCCGGTGCCGGTGCTCGTCGGTGTGTGGGCCGCGTTCCTCATCCACGTGACGCTGGCCTGCACCGCCGGTGGTCTCGTCGCCAAGCTGCCGCACCGGCCGGTGGAATTCGTGACGGCCGCGCTCTTCCTCATCGGGGCGGGCCTGCTCCTGCGTTCGAGCCCCAGCGACGCGGCGGAGGAGGCCGAGGAGAACACCTCCAAGTACACCGGTGAGCGCTCCCCCCGGCAGGTGGCCGTCGCGTCGTTCGTGATCGTGCTGGTCGCCGAATTCGGCGACCTCACGCAGATCCTCACGGCGACCCTGGCCGCCCGCTACCGCGACCCGCTTTCCGTCGGCATCGGCGCGCTACTGGCCTTGTGGGCCGTCGCGGCGCTGGCCGTCACGTTCGGCCGCAGCCTGTTGAAGGTGATCTCGCTGCGACGCGTCCAGCAGCTCGCCGCCATCGCGCTCGCCGTGCTGGCCATTCTGTCGCTGATCAGCGCGCTGAGGTGAGGCCGCCTCCCTGCTAACCTCACCCGTACGGGACGTGGCGCAGCTTGGTAGCGCACTTGACTGGGGGTCAAGGGGTCGCAGGTTCAAATCCTGTCGTCCCGACAGTTCGATCTACGGCGTCCTGCAGCGCGTATTCCGAATCACCCGTCACGGAGTGTAGTCACCAAATGCTCCCGGCGCCGCGCAGGGACTACCCGTCGGCTAGCACAAAGCGACCGGCTTCCAGCCAGAGTGATGATTTTTGCCCAACAAACACCCAACTCACCTCCTGAGCTCCGTTACGCAGAGTTGCGTAGGTCGTCGGCTCACTGGTGGGGGATACAACATGGTTCGCGGCCGCAGCTTCATGGCGCGTGCGTTGACAGCCGCGGCGGCCACCGTCGCCATTGCGCTGCCGGTATTGCCGGCGTCGGTGGCCTCGGCAGCAAGCCCGGGTGTGGACGACCACGGTGTCGTGGCCAATACCGTGCCGTTCAAGTTCACCCCGAACTTCACCAACGGCGCGGTGAAATCCGTCATGCAGGTGACCCATGGGGCGACCACCCGCATCTTCGCTGGCGGCTCGTTCACGTCGGTGAGCCAGGTGACCTCGGCCGGCGCGGCCGCCGCCAAGACACGCAACTATCTGCTCTCGTTCGATCCCGCCACCGGAACGCTGGACACCGTCTTCCTGCCCGTACTGAACGGCGAGGTGGACGCGATCGTCCCGACTCCCGACGGATCTGGCATCTACGTGGCCGGCCGCTTCTCCACTGCGGGCGGGGTCACGACCAAGCTGGCGCTGCTGAGCACCACGACCGGCGCGGTCGTGAAGACCTTCAAGGCTTCGGTCAACGGCGCGATCAACGACCTGGCGCTGGTCGGTAGCCACCTGCTGGTGGGCGGCAACTTCACGGCGATCGGCGGCCTGGTGCGCGACGCGCTGGGCTCGGTCAACGCCACGACCGGTGTCGTCGATGCGAACTACTTCGCCATCCAGCTGACCGGCCACCACGCGTTCGGACGCTTCCCCAATTCGATCGACGGCCCGGTCGGTGTCCAGAGCCTCGCCGTCTCCCCTGACGGCACCCGGGCGATCGTGGACGGCAACTTCATCAGCGCCGCTGACTCGGTGGCGACCTACGCGCGTGACCAGATCGTGAGCATCAACCTGACGACGCCCACCGCGACGATCGACCCGGACTGGAACTCGAACGCCTACACCAGCGCCTGCTTCAACGGCGCGTACGACGGCTACATGCGTGACATCAGCTGGTCCCCGGACGGCAAGTACTTCGTGGTGACGGCGACCGGTGGCTACGACGCC
>DASXYT010000185.1:0-2163 GCA_036502345.1 Pseudonocardiaceae bacterium
CGCGCCAGTTGTTCTACAACGTGCTGGTGACCGGGACCAAACCGACCGGCTGAGCGACCACACGTGGCCTACCGCTTCACCGCCGAGGATGTCGCGTACCTGCGCTCGGCGGCAGGCCGCGACGCCCTCGGTGTGCTCGCAGACAGGCCACTGACCGAGGCGAGCCGGGTCGCGGACGTCACCGCGGCCCGCTCGCTGGCCGGTGACCGGTTCGCGGCCCTGCTGGAAACCGCTGTGCTGCGCGGAAAAGCGGCCGCGAAGCTGGCCGACCCGGCGGGCTGGCTGCTGTGCGACGCTGCCCTGCAACAGGCCACGCCGACGGCAGTCGCGGCACACAGGGCGACCCGGTTCGCAGGCCGGGACGTGCACGACGTGACGTGTTCCGTCGGCGCCGACCTGGTCGAACTGGCCGCGGTGGCCGATCGGTGCGTCGGGTCGGACCTCGACGGCGTGCGGTTGGCCATGGCGGCCGCGAACTGCGCCCACCGTGGTGTCGCGCCCGCGCTGGTGCGGGCCGACGCGCTGTACCCGGTCAGCACCGGGACGGCCGTGCTGGCCGACCCCGCCCGCAGGGACGACGCCGGCAGGCGCCGGTGGCGGCTGGACGACCTGGTGCCGCCGCTGCCCGAACTGGTGGCGGCCTACGCGGGCCGGGACCTGGCCGTGAAGTGCGCGCCCGGCCTGGACTTCGACGCCGTGCCGTGGGCCGACGAGATCGAGCTGGTCTCGCTCGACGGGCATGTCAGGGAGGCATGCCTGTGGACCGGCGGCCTTGCCGGTGACGGCGTCCGGCGCTGGGCCACCGTGCTGCGCCGTGACCGGCCACAGTGGACGATCACCGACCTCGAACCCGACGACTGTCCCGTGCGGCCGGTCGGCGCCTGGCTGGTCGACCCGGACGGCGCCGTCGTGCGGTCCGGGCTGGTCCGCCAGTACGCCGCCCGGTACGGCCTCGGCCAACTCGACCACCGCATCGCCTACCTCACCGGCGACACCCCGCCGCCGGGTGTGCGTGCCTTCGAGGTGCTGGATCACGGCCGGTACAGCGAGAAGTCGCTGCGCGCACTGCTGCGTCGGCACGAGGTCGGCGCGCTGGAGATCCTGGTCCGAGGCCTGCCCGTCGAACCGGACGCGCTGCGCAGGCGGCTGAAGCCGACGGGCCCGAACATGGCCACCGTGGTGCTGACGAGGGTCGGCGACACCCCGACCGCGTACCTCTGCCGGGCCCACCCCGGCGTACGCGCGGGACTGGGTTAACGTCTGGAACATGACGTCGATGTGGGGATCGCCGCTGGCCGCGCGCCTCGGCTCATGGCGCAGCGCCCGGCGCGATCCGAGGCAGGCGCGGCTGTTCACCGTCGACTCGCTGCGCTGGGTGATCCGGCACCGGGCGTACAGCCCCTGGTACCTGGTGCGTTACTGGCGGCTGCTGCGTTTCCGCATCGCCAACCCGCACATCATCCTGCGCGGCATGCTGTTCCTCGGCAAGAACGTGGAGATCCACTGCCGTCCCGGCTACGGCCAGTTGGAGATCGGCCGCTGGGTGCACGTCGGCGACGGCAACTCCATCCGCTGCCACGATGGTTCGCTGCGGATCGGCGACAAGGCCGTGTTCGGCAAGGACAACACCGTCAACTGCTACCTGGACATCGAACTCGGCGCGGCGACGCTCGTCGCCGACTGGGTGTACATCTGCGACTTCGACCATGTCACCTCCGACATCCACCAGCCCATCAAGGACCAGGGCATCGTGAAGTCGCCGGTCCGCATCGGGCCGGACACCTGGATCGGCACCAAGGTCAGCGTCCTGCGCGGCACCAGGGTCGGCAGGGGCTGTGTGCTCGGCGCGCACGCCGTGGTGCGCGGCGACATCCCGGACTACGCCATCGCGGTCGGCACGCCGGCCCGGGTCGTCCGCGACCGGCGCGCGGACTACGAGGCCGACGCGGAGCGCAGGGCCGCCGTCGCCGACATGGCCCGCAAAGCAGCGGTAGCCCTGGAAGAAGCCAAAGGCCTGACCAGCCCGTGAGTGTTGCGGGCCCTTCTAAGCTTGAGTTTTAAGGTCCGGGTGCCCGTTACGGGCACCCGGACGATCATGAACGAAGCCCTTGGTTGATCATTCCTCTTGCGACAGAAGGACGACCACAACCAAGGGCTTCGATC
>DASXYT010000186.1:0-6778 GCA_036502345.1 Pseudonocardiaceae bacterium
CAAGCAAGTGAGGGCGATCCGCGACTCGGGGTTCGATCCTCGAGACGCGTTGTACTGGAACGGTATTCCGTGGCCGGTGCGCGCTGAGGAGCGAAACGCACAGGTGGCCCCTGCGTCGCTGGCGCTGCTGTCGTTGCTGGAACTGCTGGACGACCTGCGTGGTGTGGTCATGCTCGGCGAGTACGCACACAAGGTATGGGTCGCGGTGAACGCGCGAACGGATCGGTTTCGCGGCCTGGCCCATGTACGCAGCAAACATCCGGCGCGATCCTCCAACGCCGACCTGTTGGCGGCCTACCGGAAGGCGCGTGACATCGCGGCCATCAGGTAGTCCGTCGGGCGTCACGTAGTTCAGCCCGGAAGGGCGGCGGTCAGGTCGATCTCGACCAGCTGTCCGGTGAAGCCGAGTTGTGTAACGCCGAGCAGGGTGCTGGCGGTGGTGAACGCGGGTGCCAGGGCCGATGCCATCAGCCGTTCCCATGCCATGCCCAGGTCGC
Organism: Pseudonocardiaceae bacterium; assembly: GCA_036502345.1. GTDB lineage: Bacteria > Actinomycetota > Actinomycetes > Mycobacteriales > Pseudonocardiaceae > DATEPR01. Next base: position 498 of record DASXYT010000186.1, read on the forward strand.
CCGGTTCCACGCTGACCACGTAGATGACGGAGCGCACGACATGGGCAGGTCCTGCACCGACAGCCTCCAACGCGGTCAGGGCATTGGCCACGACCTGGTCGATCTGCGCTCCGAGGTCGTCATTGCCGATCAACGTGCCGTTCCGATCGAGCGGGCATTGGCCTGCCAGGTACGCGGTGCGGCCGGCCTCGACGACGGTGACGTGGTGATAGCCGGGCGTGGAATGCAACTGACCAGGATTGATACGGGTGATCTGCTCGCTCATGATGCGGAGTATCGCCGCGGGACGCGGCGCCGCGCACCCTGATTTCACGCGTCGCGTAGGCGGAGGACCAGGCCGCCGGTCAACAGGGCACCGACCGCCCACGCCGCGAGCACGCCGATGCCCGCCCACGGGCTGATCGGTAGCGCGTCCAGGTGCACCGTTGCCTGGATGGCCAGGCCGGCCGTCATCGGGCCGATCTGCTGAAAGTGCCTGTGCCACAACGGGTCCCCGATCGCCGTGGCGAGCACCGGGAACAGGTACAGCAGCCCGAGCACCACCCCGACAGCCGTCGCCGAATCGCGGACCGCGGTGGCCACGCCGAGGCTGAGCAAGCCGATCAGTACAAGGTAGAGCACCGATCCGCCAGCAGCGCGCAGCATGGCGCCGTCGGTCAACGACAGACCGGGCAACAGCAACCGACCGGCCACAATGGACACCAGCACGGCGACCGCCCCGGCCAGCACCACCAGCCCGCTGACCACGGTCGCCTTGGCCGCCAGCACGGTGAGCCGACGCGGCATGGCCGTCAACGTCACCCGCATCATGCCCACGCTGTACTCACCGCTGATCGCCAGCACCGCCAGGATGGCCACCACCGCTTGGCCGAAGTCGACCCCGGTGAGGCTCGTCCTGGCCGGATCCGAGCAGCCGGCGGCACAACCGGCCACCGCCGCCGCGCTCAGCGCCCCGGTCAACACGATCACGGCCACCAGCAGCCAACCCGTGCCGGCCACCGTCCGCAACTTCGTCCACTCCGCGTGCAGCGCCTCCCGCATGGTCACGCGTCTCGCCTGCGCAGCACCAGCATCGCGACACCGAGCGCGACAACGGTGTAGCCGCACAGCACCGCGAACCCGGCCCATGGCGCCAACGGGAAGTAGCCGTTCGCAGGCGTGTAGCTCGCGGTGACCTGTACATACTGCGGAACGCTCTGCTGGATCGCGAACGCGGCGGCAGGAGTGAGCCGCGCCAGCCACTCGGCTGCGGCGGGTGGCAGGACCGGCGCGATCGTCAGGACATAGGGCAGCACGATCGCCACGATCACGGCGGCGACCGCCCCCGCACCGCGTCGCAACACGGTGCCGACAGCCAGGGCCAGCACCGCTGCCACGGCGAGCAGCGCCGCCGTCCCGAGCACCACCCGCAACTCCGTCAGCGGTGTCACCGTGTAGACGTAGAAACCCTTGCCGTGCTCCAGGTGTTCGACCAACGGCACCGCGATCGCCGCCGCGACCAGCCCGGCCACGAACGTGACCACACCGACCACCACGGCCTTCGCCGCGAGCACCCCGCCCCGCCGGGGGCTGGCCGCGAGCGTCGTGCGGATCAGGCCACGCCGGTACTCGGTGGTGATGAACATCGTGGCGACGATGATCACCGCGATCAGCCCGGCGAACACCCCGATCAGGCCGTTCTCGATCGTCTTGTCCAGCCCACCCTTCGCTGGCACGGCAGGCGCGATGTCACCGGACCCGCTCACGGTGAACGTGCCGCCAGACTGCCGGAACCCGCTGCCCGGTCCACCGCCGGGACCCTGACCCGCCACGTTGCCGCCGATCCATGTGCCACCCGAGCCGGTCAGGGCGACGTTGTCGAACGTGCCGGTGGCCAGAGTGGGACCGCCCGAACCGTTCGTCCGGCCCAACGACTGGCTCGCCACCGTGAACTCGGGTGAGGTGGCCAGCAGCCCAGCCTGCACGGTGGCCGGCAGCCCGGCCGGCGTCGCGCTGCTGATCTGGTGCCAGTGCGTGCCGTCGACGGAGTCGTAGCCGGTGACCGTGTCGCCGGACCGGGTCAGGCGGAACCAGCGCGCTGCCGGATCGCCTGCCGTGTCGTGTGTGTAGTCGTACTGCATCCGCACGCCGTGGCTGCCGGTCCCGACCACCGCCGCGTAGGCCGATCCCTGCCGCGTGCTCGCCTTGATGATCACCCCGACCTTGGACCACGGCTGCACGGTGCCGGTCAGCGACGTCAGCCGCGCGGTGATGCTGCCATCGCCGGTCAGCGGCTGACGCACGAAGTAGAACCCGTCGGACACGGCCTCGCCGTCCGGGCCCAGCGGGGGAGTGTGGTCGGCCAGGGTGCACGCCTGGCCACTCGGACCCGCGCAGCTGAAGCTGCTGCTGGTCGGACCCAGCAACCCGACCAGCACCGTCACCAGGACCGCGGCCAGCATGCCGATCACCCAGCCGCGGACCGTCCGGAACTTGGTCCACTCGGCGTGCAGCAGTTGCCAGAACATCATCGGGACACCGCCCGGAACTCCACGGCGTCCCTGGTCAGCTCCATGTAGGCCTCTTCGAGCGACGCGCGGTGCGCCGTCACCTCGGCGAACGGCACCGCGTTCTCACCCAGCAGCGCCACGATCCGGCCTGCGGCGAGCCCGGACACGGTGACGGTGTCGGGCCCTGTGGCCGCGACGGTGGCCCCTGCCTGCGCGAGCACCGTCATCGCCTGCGTGCGAGCGGCGGTGCGCAGCGTGACCCGGTCGCCGGACGCCGCCGTGATCAGGTCCTGCACGCCGGCGTCCGCGATGACCTTGCCCCGGCCCACCACCACCAGGTGATCGGCGGTGTCCTGGAGTTCGCTCATCAGATGGCTGGACACCAGGATGGCGCGGCCCTCCGCCGCCAGTGACCTCAGGAAGCCACGCATCCACACGATGCCCTCGGGATCCATGCCGTTGAACGGCTCGTCCAGCATCAGCGCCGGGGGATCACCCAGCAGCGCCGCCGCGATGCCCAGCCGCTGCCGCATGCCGAGTGAGTAGCCGCCCGCCTTCCTGCGGATCGCTGACCCGAGCCCTGCCTGCGTGACGACCTCGTCGACCCGTTTGGCACCCAGGCCCTGGGAGTGCGCCAGCCACAGCAGGTGGTTGCGCCCGGTGCGACTGGGCTGCAGCGCACCGGCGTCCAGCAGGGAGCCGATGCGCCGGGACGGGTAGCGCAGGTCCCGATAGGACCGGCCGCCGATCAGCGCGTGACCGTCGTCGGCTGCGTCCAGCCCGAGGATGACCCGCATGGTGGTGGACTTGCCGGAGCCGTTCGGGCCGACGAAGCCGGTGACCAGTCCGGGCTGGACGGTGAACGTCATGCCGTCCAGGGCGACTGTCGACCCGAACCGCTTGCGCAGGTCGATGACGTCGATGGTGGTGCTCATGCCAGGGAACGCTAGAGAAACCGGACCCGCCGGTCGTCCCGCGAGCGAGCGATCTTCATCGTCCCCCGAGCGAGGGACGCCGACGCGCCTGCCAGCGACGACAATGACCTACGTGAGCCAAGCGGGAACCTACGTGAGCATCGGCGCCTGTCGACGGCTCGCCGAGACCACGGCCGTCGCCGGGACCGTGCTGGCGTTGGCCGGGGTGGTCGAGTCGATCGTGCGGGCCGTGGGTGCCGACGTGAACGCGCAGTTCGTCCCCGTGCTCTGCCTGCTGGCGCTGGCCACCACGCTGCCGCTGGCCCTGCTGCGCCCGACCGCTGCCGCCGTTGCCGTGGTGGCGGCGAGTGTGGTGTCGCTGGTGTTCTTCCACGGCCTGGCCGTGGCCGGTGGGTGTGCTGTGCTGATCGTGCTGTTCCGGCTCGGCCGCATAGGTGCGCTTGGTCTCGCCCTGCCGTTCCTGGTGCTGGCGCTGGTCCATCCGGCCGGTGTCGGGGCCGTGCTGCTGGCCTCGCTCGCGCCGGCCGCCGCGTTGGCCGGCATCGCGCGGCAGGCCCAGGGCGAGGCGCTGGTGCACCGCGCAGCCCGGCAGGCCGTCGCCGGCACCCTGCTGGAGCACACAGCCCGCGGCGAACGCGCCCGCATCGCCCGTGAGCTGCACGATGTCGTCGCCCACCACATCTCGATGATCGCCGTGCAGGCGGAAACGGCCCGATTGACCGTGCCCGGGATGCCGGCCGCCGGGGCGCAGCGGCTGTCCGAGATCGGCGACACGGCGCGGGCAGGCCTGACCGAGATGCGGCGACTGCTCGGCGTACTGCGGGAGGACACGTCGGACGTCGCCGAACTGCACCCGCAGCCTGGTCTCCAGCAGCTCAACGAGTTGCTGGACGAGGCACGGGACATGTCCGGCGCTGCCACCCGGCTGATCGTGGCCGGGGCGCCGGTGCCGCTCGATCCCGGTGTCGAACTGGCCGCCTACCGGATCTTGCAGGAAGCCCTCACCAACGCCAGGCGGCACGCGGCAGGCGCAGCGGTCGACGTGGAACTGCACTACACAGCCGACGCTCTGCGGCTGCGGATCCGCGACAACGGTCCCGGCCTGCCGTCCTCGGCGCCGATCGGTGGCCACGGACTGACCGGCATGCGCGAACGAGCCGTCGCCGTCGGCGGGCGGCTACGCACCGGCGACGCGGTCGGTGGCTTCCTGGTCGAGGCGACGCTGCCGGTGGCAACCGCATGACCGCCGTCCGGATCGTGGTCGCCGACGATCACCAGGTTGTCCGCATGGGCTATGCGGCGCTGCTGGACACGCAGCCCGACTTCACGGTGGTCGGCACGGCGTCCGACGGCGCGGCGGCGGTGCGGATCTGCGGTGAGCTCGCTCCCGATGTCGTGCTGATGGACGTCCGCATGCCGGGGATGGACGGCATCGAGGCCACCCGGCGACTCGTCGACGCCGGGGTGGGTCCTCGGGTACTCATCCTGACCACCTTCGACCTCGACGACTACGTCTACGACGCGCTACGCGCCGGGGCCAGCGGATTCCTGCTCAAGGACGTCACAGCCGAACACCTCTTCGACGCGGTTCGGGTGGTCGCGGCGGGCGAGGCACTGCTCGCGCCGACGGTCACCAGGCGCCTGATCAGCGAGTTCGCCCGGCTGCGCCCGGAGGTGGACACGCCACCGGCCGCGGCGATCAGCACGCTGACCCCTAGGGAGACCGAGGTACTGAGGCTGGTCGCGGAGGGTCTGTCCAACCCGGAGATCGCGGCTCGGCTGGTGGTCACGGCGGAGACCGTGAAGACCCACGTCAGCCGTGTGCTGAGCAAACTCGGCCTGCGTGACCGCACCCAGGCGGTCGTCACGGCATACGAATCCGGACTTGTGGTGCCACATTCCCGCGGTTCCATTTAGCCTGTGCTCGATCACAAGTCAGGGCAGGCTCGGAAGGAGCAACGGGTGAACATTCGAGGAATTCGCGGGAACACATTACGGACAGCGACCGCCGTAGCCGTCACGGCGGTGCTGGTCGGCGGGGCGACAGCCCTCGCCGCGCAGCCTGCGAGGACGTCGGCAAGTCAGGAGCCGCCGAACGTCAGCCTCGTCGAGCAGCAGGTCGAGGCGTTCTACGGTGACTCGGTCGACTCGGCCGGTCACCACCATCCCTCCGAGAACAGCGCGTGGGGCCGCGAGGTCGCAGCGCAGATCGCGGGCGGCCAGCGCTACCTCACGCAGCGTCTCAAGCGAGGCGTGCACCACCCGGCGATCGTGCTGGACGTGGACGACACGTCCGAGGTGACGGAGGGCTGGGAGGTGGACAACCAGTTCGCGTTCAACGCCGCGGTCAACGAGGCCGCCATCGACGCCGACCAGTTCCCGGCCATCACGCCCACCCTCAAACTGGCCAAATGGGCGGCGGCGCACCACGTCGCCGTGTTCTTCCTGACCGGTCGGCCCGAGCACCAGCGGGCCGCGACCGTCACCGACCTGATCACCGACGACGGCTACCCGCAGCCGGTGTCGCTGTTCATGAAGGCAGAGGCCGGCACGCCCCCGCCCGCGTACCTCAGCTGCGGGACCACGTGCACCACCGACCAGTACAAGTCGCAGACCCGCGCGCACATCCAGGCCGAGGGCTTCGACATCGTGCTGAACGTCGGCGACCAGCTCAGTGACCTGTCGATGGGTCACGAGGACAAGGCGGTCAAGCTGCCCAACCCGATGTACTTCCTGCCCTGACGCGGTCGACCGGATGGTGGGGCGTCGGCCGGCCGCTCAGGGCCGACGCCCCGTCCTCGTGGGCATCGCGGCTCCTCCGTGCGCGTCACGAGGTCAGGTCGGGCAGCAACGCCTT
>DASXYT010000187.1:0-37324 GCA_036502345.1 Pseudonocardiaceae bacterium
GCGATCCCGGCCTCGATCAGTTGCTGCCAGATCACGCCCTGGTCGACCACTTCCACGCCGAGCTTATCGGCCTTGGTGAGCTTGCTGGCGCCGACATCGGCGCCGGTGATGAGCAGGTCGGTGCTGGCCGAGACGGCTGACGACGTGGTCGCGCCCGCCTTCTCGCAGAGTCGCTGGAAGGTGGGGCGGGGGACCTTCTCGGCCGACCGCGGGTCGCTGATCGAACCGGTGATCACGACGGTCTTGCCGGCCAGCGGTGCGTCGGAGGCCACGACGGGCGGTAGGTCCTCGTCCCGGACGTCCAGTGACACACCCAGTTCGCGGAGGTGTTCGATCTCCGGCCGCAGGCGGGTGAGATGCTCGGTCAGGGAGGCCGCGACCTTGGGCCCGATGTCCTCGACGGCAACCAACCGGTCCTCGCCCGCGTCGGCTACCTCTTCGAGGGAACCGAACCCGGCGCGACACAGCCGCGCGGCGGTGCCGTCGGAGGCCAGGGGAATCGCCAGCCCGATCAGCGCGCGGCGCAGTCCGACATTCCGGCTGACGTCGATCGAGTCGATCATCCGCTGCGCCGAGACCTCGCCGATGCGGTCGAACTCCAACAGCCGTTCCGTGGTGAGGGCGTAGAAGTCCGACGGGTGTTCGAGATCCCCGGTCTCGGCAAGGCGTTCGATCCACACCGGACCGATGGCCTCGATGTCGGCCGCTGCTCGCGAAGCCCAGTGCACCAGGCGTCGCACGGTCTGCGCGGGGCAGGCGACGTTGGTGCAGAACAGTTCGCGACTGTTGCCCTGTTCGGTGAGCGGCTCGCCGCAGGACGGGCAGTCGGTCGGTGGCACGATCTCCTGCTCGGCGCCGGTCCGTTTCGAGGCGTCCAGCACGCCGGAGACGTACGGGATGACGTCCCCGGCACGGCGGACCAGCACGGTGTCGCCGATCTTGATGCCGCGGGCGCGGATCACCTCCTGGTTGGCCAGGGTCGCACGGGTGACCGTGGTCCCGCCGACGAACACCGGCTCCAGGTGCGCGACCGGGGCGATCTTCCCGGTCTTGCCGACGTCCCAGAGCACGTCGGCCAGGACCGTGGTCTTCTCCTCGGCCGCGAACTTGAACGCCAGCGCGCCACGCGGTGATGCCGAGCGGGTGCCCGCGGCCGCGAAGGCGTCCCGGTCGGCGAGCCGCAACACGGCGCCGTCCAGGTCGTAGTCGAGGTCGTTGCGGTGGGTCTCGATGGCCGAGATGACCGCCTGCGCCGCTGCCGCGTCGGCGCAGTGGCGCATGTCGGCGGCGTCGAACCCGAGCCTGGTCAGGCCGTCCTCGAGATCGGCCGCCATCTCGTCGGAGGCGTCGAGGTCGAAGGCGAAGAAGCGCAACCGCCGCTCGGCGACCGTTGCCGGATCCTTGGCCCGAAGGGTGCCCGCCGCGGCGCCGCGCGGGTTGATCAGCGGCCGGTCCGGGTGCGCGACGTTGTAGGCGGCGAACGTGGAGCGCAGCATGACGGCCTCGCCGCGCACCTCGACCCGACCCGGCGCCCCGACCCGCTCCGGTACCCGGTCGATCAGTGCCCGGACGAGAACGGTGACGTCGTCGCCGGTCGTGCCGTCGCCACGGGTGACCGCCCGCGTCAGCCGGCCGTCCTGGTAGATCAGCGCCAGCGACAGTCCGTCGAGCTTGGGCATGACCACCACGGGCTGGCCGGGGAAGCGGTCGAAGAACGCCTCGACCTGTTCGGGCCGGTTCGCCTTCTCCAGCGACAACATCGGCCGTGAGTGCCGGATCGGTGCGTGCAGCACGTTCGGCGCACCCACCTGCTCCAGCGGATTCGGGTCCGGTGTCCACAGCGGATTCGCCGCGATCAGTCCGCGCAGTTCGTCCTCGATCGCGTCGTACTCGGCGTCGGCCACCAGCGGTGCGCCCTCGTAGTAGGCGTCACGCAACGAAGTGATCTGGCCGGCGAGTTCCTGGATCCGATCGCGGTCGCTCACGGACCAAGACGTTACCCGGGCGCTCCGACAGACCTCAGGATTTCCCGGATGACATGGCGGGCGTTGGCGGAGATGATCGGATTGAGCCTGCCCCTGGTCAGGAGCAGGTCGCTCGGCATGAGGTCGGAATGGACCCAGCAGGGTGCACCGGTCCAGGGCGCCGCGGCGAGCGCGTCCTCCCACGCTGCCGTTGCCGCGTCGGCGTCGAACGGCTCGTCGGTCCGGCGCAGGTCCTCGATCGCGGCCCTGGCAGCGCGATCCACCGTGGCCGGCGGGACTCCTCGGTAGGCGCGAGGGCCACCGACCAGACTGGCCTGCCGCATGGCCATCACGAACTCCGCCAGGTCACGGGCCAGAAGCTCGGATCGGCGAGGTGGCCCTCGACCGGGTTCTCGCCGTCGATCCACCGGTGCACCGCCCACGCCCACGGGTAACCCTCGGCCGGACGGCCTGTCGCGACCACGGTCGGGATCGCTATCGGCAGCGCTGGTGCGAGTCGGGGGAGCCACCGCGCTTCCAGCGCCACGTCCTTGGCGCCTCCCGAGGTGAGCGGCAGCCGGGCGGTCAGTTCGGCACCGAGCCGGTAGACGGCGTTGACGGTGCAGCCGGAGGCGAGGCGCTCGATCGGCAGGTCCGCCCACTGTGGAAACTGGCCGAGGATCAGCCGCTGGACAAGGCTTTCGTCGATCTCTGCCTCGTCGGCGTGCATGGTGACCATCCGTCCACTCGATCATTCGCTCGCTCGGCCCGTCTAACTCGTTTCGTGGCCGCGATAGCGTGGGCCGGTGCCCCAACTGACGCAGCTGCGTGCCGACCACGCGTCGGCGGTCCTGGCTTTCGAGTTGGCGAACCGTGCGTACTTCGCCGCTTCGATCTCCGACCGAGGCGATGAGTTCTTCGAGCAGTTCACCGACCGGTTCGACGCCCTGCTGGCCGAGCAGGACACCGGCAGCTGCGCCTTCTACGTGCTCGTCGCCGAGGACGGTTCGGTGCTCGGCCGGTTCAACCTGTACGACATCGAGAACGGCAGCGCCGATCTCGGCTACCGGGTGGCGCAGCACGTTACCGGCCGGGGCGTGGCGACCGCGACAGTCGCGGAGATGTGCGGCTTGGCGGTGGCGCGGCACCGGCTGCACACCCTGCGGGCGGCCACCTCCCTGACCAACATCGCGTCCCAGCAGGTGCTCACCAGGACCGGGTTCGTCGCGGTCGGCCCGGCCAACCCCGGCGGCCAGCCGGGCACCTCGTACCAGCGCGATCTGGACGTCGGGGCGGGCACCGGACCAGCCGAGTGCCCGCCCTGACCGTCGCTACTTCGTCGGGATCTGCTGGTCGGACCAGCCGACCCGGGTGTACACCGCGTAGGTCATGGCCGCGTTGGCGGGCAGTCCCGCCGCAGCGAGCACCTTGTCCGGTTTGACGACGGCCACGTTCTCCGAGGCGAGCACGGAGTCCGTCTTCGGATCCACGATCAGGATGTACCTCGTGCCGTCCACCGGCGCGCCCGGCCCCATGAACCCGACCCCGGTGCGGCCGAGCGGGTCGGTCACGTTGCCGAGTGAGACCAGACCGGGCAAGCCGGCGATCAGCCGGTACGCGGCCGCACGGACAGCCGGCGTCACTGGCATCGTGAGCAGATCAGTCGCCTCCTGGAACAGATACCGCGCTTCCACCGCCTGGTCGGACTCATGCTGCCCGTCGCTCCAGATCGCGGGCGGGCCACCGGGCGACGCGTGGTAAGCGTCCTTGTCGAACGTCGCCGCGAGTCGTGCCGGATCGGCGGGGAGTTTCTGCAGGTCGTCGTAGTTGAACGGGATGGTCCCGATGGTCGCGATGGTGCCGCCCGACGGTGCGTTGGATGCCTGCGCCGGATCGCCCGGCCCGATCGTCAGGGCAGGCTCCTTCGGGTAGCCGACAACGGAGACCTTGCTCGGTGAACCGGCGGCTTCCCACCGGGCACTGTCCTGTGCTCTCCATGGTTCGACGGACGCGTCGATGTTGCCCACCTGCACGACACGCCCACCCGGCCGCGCCTCCCACGAACTGCCCAGCCCGTCCTTCGAGAGCACCAGGTACGGGTTGGCCTTCGTCCCGACCGGGTACAGCACGCCGATCGTGTATTCCTGCTGCCAGTACTTGCCTGGCGGGCCGCTCTGCTGCTGGATCGCCGTTGCCATGGCCGTCAGCACCGCGGGCCCGGTGGCCGTGCTCAGCGTCGATGAACCGATGCTCGGCACCACAATGGCGACCGCGGTGGCGACCGCGACACCGGCCACCGGCAGGGCGATCCGCCACGTCCGCCTGCGCACCGGCACGGCGGCCGGGCCCGGCCGGACGTCCTGGCCGGTCACGATCCGCAACAGGTCGGCCTGCTGACGTGGGGATCCGGCCAGTCGGCTCGGGTCCAGTGTCGCGGGCCGCGACCTGGCCAGCTTGGCGAGCACGTCGTTCTCCTTCATGATCACGACTCCTCCGTGAGTGCGACTGAATGGGATGTACGTGAAGGCCCGGTGACCTCGACGGTCTTCTCCAGGCGTCGCCGTGCCCGGTGCAGCCGGACGGACAGCGTCGCGGTGGAGCAGCCGAGCACGTGTGCTGCCTGCCTGATGGTCAGGCCGTGCCAGGCGACCAGGGTGAGCAGCTCTCGGTCGGAATCGGACATTCCGGCTAGTGCTCGCAACACCACGACCTGCTCGGCCACGTCATCGGCGAAGTCCGTGTCGTCGACCTCGGTGGCCAGTCGTCTGCCCTCGGCGATGGCGAGTTCGTACTGCCGGCCGGACCGGCGACGGAACTCGCGGATCAGATTGCGGGCCACCCCGAACAACCACGGCAACGGAGGGCTCGGCACGTCCGCCCACCGCCGCCAGGCCACCAGGAACACCTCGCTGGTGATGTCCTCGCCCACCTGCCTGCCGACCACGCCGGCGGCATAGGCGAGCACCCGTGGATAGCAGTCCTCATACATCGCCCCGAAGAGCTGGGCATCCGTCACGCACCGCCTCCTTGGTCTCGGCCTTCACCTATGAAGTGGCCGGACGGGACCATTTCTTACAGGTGAGTTCTCGACCGGAGCACGGTGCGACCTGGCGACCTCGAAGGGGATCGATCAGCTGGTGAGGAGGATTCTGAGGGCTGGGCGGCATTTCACGGCTGACTACCGCCGCCGCTCGTCATGGCTGCTGAGTCCCCCGGTGAGCGGCCATGAACTGACATCGGGTTGGTCGGCGAGCTTGCGCAGCCAGTGGGCGTTGTCCCGAACGTCCGGATCGGCAGCCTGGTCCAGGCCATCGGCGATGGCTCGCAGGCCGGCTGGTTGGAAGTAGCAGCGTGCTCCACCAACCAGATCGCGAGTCCGATCAATACCCCATTCAGGAACGTGTCCTCATGTCGAACAACGGCGATCGCGCTACCAACCAGCGGGACCACGACGAAACTTATCGCCGCGGGCCGAAACTGCGAGAGCTGGGCCTGATGCGTATAGCGTAACGGGACGTCGTCGGTCACGGTCTCAGTATGCTCGCGGGGTCCTAAGGCTGGTGTCGCTCGGCGAGTTGCTTCAGGTTCAGCAACTGCCGCCGAGCCATGATCAGATCGCCGACGGACAGTCCGAGAGCCGTCCAGCGACTGGTGCGCGTGGTGACCTTGAGCAGCAGGCGGGTCGTGTCGTGTTCCTGGGGTACCAGGAGGTAGCACATGAAGGCGCCCATGATGGTGGCCGTCAACTGTTTCCCCGGGTCGACGGAGACGATGCGGCCGAGTTGCCGGCCACCGGCCGTGGTGAACGGTTCGCCGACTTCCGGTTCGGGCAGGCCCTTCAGCTCACGAGGTGAGCGGCGGCCACGGTTGTCGATCCAGTCGTAGGAGTACGGCGCGAGCCTGATCTGTGCGACCCACGGCCACACCGCTTCGGTAGGCGCCTCCACACCGACGCCCCGCCACGCCTGCAAGGTGGGCGAGGTGAGGAACTCGTCGCACGGGTAGGAGCGCGCGATCTCGCTGTCGCTCACACCCCACCGGTCACCGATCACGGTTTCCGAGACTAGCCGCCGCGACCACCGAAGCTACGCGAGCGAGACTATGCTGCGATGATCAAGTACTGCCGCAGGTTCCTGGAGGAGTGGCCGTGACCGACGCCCCGTTCAACCCGCGCACGTTGCTCGCGGAGAGCCGAATCGGCGTGTTGGCGACGATCAAGGCCAACGGTCTCCCGCAGCTCTCGCCCGTCACGCCGTTCTACGACTCCGAAGCCGGCGCCATCTCCGTGTCGATGACCGAGGGGCGCGCCAAGACGGCGAATCTGCGCCGGGATCCTCGGGCCGCGTTGGAGGTCACCAGCACCGACGGCTGGGCGTGGGCCACGGCCGAGGGCACGGTGACCCTCGTCGGGCCGGGTACCGACCCGAACGGTCCCGAGGTCGAGGCACTGGTGGAGTACTACCGGCGCGCGGCGGGGGAGCACCCGAACTGGGACGAGTACCGCTCGGTGATGGTGGCCGACCGCAGGGTGCTGATGACGATGACCGTCGACCACGTGTACGGCGCCAAGATTCGCTGACCACGGTTGCCGTGTGATGTGGAACATCATCACCGGGTCCTTCTGCCAACGCGACGAGGCGCTGACCAGGTCATTTGTGGAAAGGCTCCGGTTCGTGCCTGGTCAGGCCACTGGTAAGCGTGGTTACCGCTGATCACGTCTGGGTATTGCTGGCCTGAATGCTGGCACTGGACGGGACGAGGGGTCTATGGATCTTGACGGCGAGGGTGCGGCGGCACGCGGGCTTCATCGGTACGTGCGGTTGGTGGCAGAGGCGGTCGGTGTAGGAGCAGAGGCGTCGGTCGTGCAGTTGCACGATCCGGTCGGTGCCTATCTGGCTCTGGACAGGTGCCATCCTGCGTATCCGGGTCAGGATCTGGCGCTGTTGTGGGACGAGCGGCACGGCTGGGCACTGGGCGTCGAGACCAACGGCGGCGTCGAGGTGCGGGTCTTGAGTTGTCTCGCGGTGGAGTTGTTGCCGGCGCCGCGCCTGGTGGGGAAGTTCGTCGACTGGGCCTGTGAGCGTGCTGAGACGCCTGCGCCCCCGTCGTTCGAAGCGCTCGCGGTCGCCGAGCTGACGGAGCGGCTGGCCGCCTATGCGAAACCGCTGCGGCACATCAACATCCATGAGCCAGGTGGCGGCGTGCGCGTCCCGGTGGTCGGCGATTGCCGTGGCCCCCTGGTGGGTATGTCGTAACCATGATCGGACAGTTGTACGGACCGGTGCTCGATTGCCAGGACCCCGGCGCGCTGGCTCGCTTCTACTGCGAACTGCTGGGTGCGTCGGTCGTCAAGGACGAAGGCGACTGGGTGAGCATCCAGGACGAGCGCGGCTGGCGGGTGAGTTTCCAGCGTTCGCCGGAACATCAGCCACCACGCTTCCCGGATCCGGCCGCCTCGCAGCAGATCCATTTCGATGTCCGGGTGGAGGACGTCGACGCTGCCGAACCGGCGGTGCTCGCGCTCGGCGCGACCCGGTTGGACGGACAAGGCCCGGACTTCCGGGTGTACGCGGATCCGGCTGGGCATCCGTTCTGCCTGGTCTGGAACGCCTGAGCAGGAGGTCACCATGCACGGCACCAGTTCGACGAGCCGAACCGACCTGCTCTCGATCTATCTCAACGATCACCTTGCCGGCGCTACCGGCGGCCTGGAGCTCGCCCGTAGGTTGGCCGGCACCCACCGGTCCGGTGAGGACGGTGCCCGGCTGCGCCTGTTGGTGGAGGACGTGGCAGAGGACAGGGCGGCGTTGATCTCCGTCATGGGCAGGCTTGGCGTCACGGCCAACCAGGTCAAGGTCGCGGTGGGCTGGATGGTGGAGAAGGTCGCCCGGCTGAAGCTCAACGGTCACCTGCTGCACCGCTCACCGCTGAGCACGATCGTCGAACTGGAGGCCATGCGGCTGGGCGTGGAGGGCAAGGCGTCCGGCTGGCGCACCCTGCGTGCCGTCGCCGAGAGCGACGAGCGCATCGATGTCGACGAACTGGACCGGCTGATCGAGCGCGCGGTCGCCCAGATCGAGATGCTGGAGACGCTCCGGGTGACCGCGGTGGACCAGACGCTCGTGCACACCACCGTCCAGGGGTGATCGTCGGTCATCCGGCCGGTAGCGTCGGGTGCCATGACGAGCAGCGATGACCTGCTCTCCCGGGCCAGGGAGATCGCCGAGAACGTACTGTTCCCCGCCACGATCGAGATCGACAGGTCCGGTGCGGTGCCGGCCTCGCACCTGGATCTGCTGGCCAAGGAAGGTTTCTACGGGCTCGCAGCGCCCGCCGAGTTCGGCGGACCGGACGTCGACCTCGCGACCGCGTCCGATGTGATGCAGACGCTCGCCTCGGCCTGCCTGTGCACGACGTTCGTGTGGATGCAGCACCACGGCGTCGTCCTGCGGCTGGCGTTCCAGCCCGGCCCGCTGCGCGACGAGTGGCTGCCCGGGCTGGTCGCGGGGGAGCGGCGGGCCGGCGTTGCCCTCGGCGGTGGACTGCCCGGCCCACCGGTCCTGGCCGCGACGAGGACCGCCGACGGCTACGTGCTCAACGGGCACTCGCCGTGGGTGACCGGCTGGGGCATGGTCGACGTGCTCGCGGTGCTGGCGAGGGACGGCGACACGCTCGTGTGGGCGCTGGTGGACGCGACCGAGTCGGCCACGCTCGCCGTCGAACCACTCGAGCTGGTCGCGGTGAACGCCAGCAACACCGTCACCGCACGGTTCACCGACCATCCGGTGCCCGCCGAGCGTCTGTTCGGCACCCAGGACCACGCCGAGTTCGTCGCCGCCGACGCCACTCGCCTGCGGATGAACGGTTCGCTGTCGCTCGGCCTGACCGCCCGTTGCACGACTCTGCTGGGTCCCGGCCCGCTGGATGCCGAGTTGACCGCTGCCCGTACCCGGCTGGACACCGCGGAACCCGAGGACATGCCCGACGCCAGGGCACAGGCGTCCGCGCTGGCATCGAGAGCGGCCACCACGCTCGTGGCCAGTGCCGGCAGCCGGGGCATCCTGCTCGACCAGCACCCGCAGAAGCTGGCCAGGGAGGCGTTGTTCCTGCTGGTGTTCGCGTCCCGGCCGGCCATCAAACAGGCACTGTTGCCCAGGCTGCTCCGCCCGACCGCGTGAGCTACCGGGTCACGTGGTCCAGCACGTCGTTCAACGCCATCGGCACCCGGTCCAGGTCGAGCGCGCTCGCCAGCAGCCCCGCGTAGTGCACCTTCCTGCCCGATCGCACGCCCATGAACCGGTGCAGGTGGTCGTGCGCGCTGCGACCACGTTGCGCGGGCTGTTGCCGCAGCGTCTGTAGCTGCCATCCGTCGCCCTGGTCCTCGATCAACTGTTCGACGACGTCGGTGCCCAGGGCCCTGATCAGCTCGTCCTCCAGGTCCCGGTCGCACACGTGGAAGCCCAGCTCGGCCATTGCGTCGGCGGACAGGTCGGCACCCAGGCCGGCCCGCCGCAGGCTGTGCCGGAAGAACGGCACCTCGCCGACGTCGCACAGCCCGGCCAGCCGCAGATCCATGCCCGCCGGGCCGTACCGCGCGAGGTAGTGGCCGAGGTTCGTGGCTCCGCCCATCGCCAGGATCGCGACACCGTCCAGCGGCAGCCCTCGGCGTCGTGCCAGTTCGGTGAGCGCTGCCTTGTCGCTCTCGCCCTCGACCAGCACGACCGCCCGGCAGTCCACATCGTCCAGCGCCTGGACCGCGAACTCGGGCATACCGTCATCGTAGGAGACGGTCAGCGGCCGTGCCGCGTCCTGACTACCCTCGGATCATGGACTCCAGCCTCGATCCCAGTGTCACCGAACTGACGACGGTCCTGGACGGTCGCTGGGGCGGCCTGCGCCGCGGCCTGCGTGACCACCTCGCCACCCTGGACCTGCCGGACACCACGCTCCTGAGCACCGAGGAGCACCGCGCCCTGGTGCTGGACCAGCTGCGCGAGATGGCCAAGACCGAGGCGCCCCGGCTGGGTTTCGCAACCGAGTTCGGCGGTGGTGGTGACGTCGGCGGCTCCGTGGTGGCGTTCGAGATGCTCGGGTTCGGCGACCTGTCGCTGATGGTCAAGGCAGGTGTCCAATGGGGACTGTTCGGTGGTGCCGTCCAGTTGCTCGGCACGCGCCGCCACCACGAGCGCCACCTCGCCGACATCATGGACCTGTCACTGCTCGGGTGTTTCGCGATGACCGAGACGGGTCACGGCTCGGACGTGCAACACCTGCGCACCACGGCGACCTACGACCCGGCGACGGAGGAGTTCGTCGTCAACACACCGGATGTGGACGCGCGCAAGGACTACATCGGCAACGCCGCCCGCGACGGCAGCATGGCGGTGGTGTTCGCGCAGCTGGTCACCGGTACCGAAGAGCGCGGTGTGCACGCCCTGCTGGTGCCGATCCGCGACGCCGACGGCGCTCCGCGACCGGGGGTCTCCATCGTGGACTGCGGCCGCAAGGGCGGTCTGAACGGCGTGGACAACGGCCGGCTCATGTTCGACAACGTCCGCGTCCCGCGCGACGCCCTGCTGGACCGCTACGGCCAGGTCGCCGCCGACGGCACCTACACCAGCCCGATCGACGGCGACGGCAAGCGCTTCTTCACCATGATCGGCACGCTGATCCGCGGCCGGATCAGCGTCGCGGGCAGCGCCGGCAGCGCCACCAAACGCGCCCTGACCATCGCCGTGCGCCACGCCGAGCAGCGCCGCCAGTTCCGCCGCCCCGGCCAGCAGACCGAGGTGACGCTGCTGGACTACCTGGCCCACCAGCGCCGCCTGCTGCCCGCCCTGGCCGCCAGCTACGCGCTGCACTTCGCGCAGGAGGAACTGGCCGCCGACCTGGACACCCTGCAGACGGCGCAGCATCCCGACGAGCAGCGCCAGCGCGAACTGGAGTCGCGCGCCGCCGCCATCAAGGTGGCGGCGACGTGGCACGCGACCGCGACCATCCAGGCGTGCCGGGAGGCGTGCGGTGGCGCGGGCTACCTGGCCGCGAACGTGCTGACCGGCCTGAAGGCCGACACGGACGTCTTCACCACGTTCGAGGGCGACAACACAGTCCTGCTCCAGTTGGTCGCGAAGGGCCTGCTGACCAGCTACAGCGCCCACTTCGACGACCTCGGCACGCTGGCCACCGCCCGGTTCGTCGCCGAGCAGTTCGTCGGCGCCGTGATCGAACGGACCGCGGCCCGGAGCCTGATCGAGCGGGTGGTCAGCGCGAACCCGACCGGCGACGATCTGTTCGACCGCAGCTGGCACATCCGCACGTTCGAGGACCGGGAGAAGCACGTGCTGGACGGCCTGGCGCGCCGCCTTCGCCGTGCCGCGACCGGCGACGCCGACCCGTTCGACGTGTTCAACGACGCCCAGGACCATGTGCTGCGCGCCGCCCGCGTCCACACCGACCGGGTGGTGCTGGAGGCGTTCGTTGCCGCGATCGACCGCTGCGCCGACCCGGCCACGAAGGCGCTGCTGGACCGGGTGTGCGACCTGTACGTGCTGAGCACGGTCGATGGCGACCTGGCCTGGTTCCTCGGCCACGGCAGGCTCACGGCGGCACGCGGCAAGCTGGTCAACGACGCGGTGAACACGGTGTGCCAGGAGTTGCGTCCGCACGCCACCACGCTGGTGGACGCGTTCGCGATCCCGGCGCCGTTCCTGAGTACCGAGATGCTCGGGACGGCGTGAGCCTGGCGACAGTCCGGGACGACTGTCGGCCCAGGTGAGCACAATCGACAACCATGTGTGCCGCCTGTGGGATCCCCACACACATCGCCGAACTGGACGCCGTGCCGGTCACCGACCGGCCGGCGACCGAGCGCGAGCCCGGCCCGCCGGTCAGCACGCCCGGCAGGTTCGCGGCGCTGCGCAACCGGGACTGCCGGCCCTACCTGTTCGGCGCGGGCCTGGCGATGATGGCCGACAACATCGAGCACGTCATCACCTACTGGGTGCTGTGGCAGAAGTTCCACTCGCCCGCGTTGACGGGGTTCGAGGTGATCAGCCACTGGGTGCCGTTCCTGCTGTTGTCGGTGACCTTCGGCTCACTCGCCGACCGGCATGACTGCCGCCGCATCATCCAGGCGGCGCAGGTGCTGTTCATGCTCGTGTCCGCGCTGTGGGGCGTGCTGTTCCTGACCAACTCGCTGCAGATCTGGGAGGCCTGCCTGCTGCTGGTGCTGCACGGCTGCGCGGGCGCGATCTGGGGGCCGGGGGAGCAGTTGATGCTGCACGACTTCGTCGGCCGGTCCGAACTGCCCAGCGCGGTGCGGCTCAATGCCACCTTCCGCAGCCTGGGCATCCTGTTCGGCCCGGTGGTCGGCTCGGTGCTGCTGTTGGGGCTCGGCCCGGTGGCCGGCATCTTCACGAACATCGCCTTCTACCTGCCGCTGACGCTGTTCCTGTTCCGCACCAAGTTCACCGGGCACACCCGCGACACCGGTCCGGCGCGGCCGCGCGTCGGTATGCGGGAGTCCATCCGGGTGCTGCGCCAGGTCGGTGCGAACCACACCCTGATCAGCATGATCATCCTGGCCGGACTCGGCTCGTTCTTCGTCGGTGCGTCGCTGCAGTCGTCCATGCCGATCTTCGCCCAGGACCTCGGCGCGGGCAGTGCGGGTACCGCCTACGGCGTGCTGCTGTTCGCCAACGGTGCCGGCGGGGTGATCGGCGGGATCCTGCTGGAGGCGACCGGCCGGATCAAACCGAGCGTCCGGGCCGCCGTGATCAGCACCGTGATCTACGGCGTGAGCAGCCTGTTCTTCGCGTTGACCGCCAGCTATCCACTCGCCGTGGCGCTGCTTGTCGTGGGTGGCGTGGCGAACCTGGCATCGATGTCGATCGGCCAGACCGTCGTGCAGTTGGAGGCGCCCGCGGCCGATCGGGGCCGGGTGATCGGTGTCTACGGCATGTCGGCCAACGGCCTGCGGGCCGGCAGCGGCTTCACGGTCGGCCTACTCGGTGCGGCGATCGGCGTGCACTGGTCGCTCGGCCTCAGCGCCGCCGCGCTCACCGTGGGTACCTTCATCGCCGCCGTGTACGCGCTGCGCGGCCGCACTGCCACACCTGTTCACTGAGCCTGGTGGAAGGTCGTGGTGACGGCCCCGTCGTCGTCGATCCGGTGCAGAGCCATGCCCGGCAGGCTGTCGGTGATCACGATCGGTTGACGATCCGGGTCCAGCGCCAGCGTTGACGCGACTCCGGGTGCACACAGGACCGGCGTACCGGCCAGCGACGACGCGAGCGGCGTGTGGATGTGTCCACAGAGGATGGCAACGACGCCCGGTATCCGGCGGACGAGTTCGGCCAGGGCTTCCCGGTTGGTGAGCAGCATGGTGTCGATCACGGCATGTCCGGTCGCGATCGGCGGCTGGTGCAGCGCCAGCACCACGTGGCGCGCGCCGTCGGCTCGTGCCACGGCTTCCGTCGCGGTGTCATCCCGCAGGAATCCGTGGTTGTGCCCCGGCACGGTCACGTCCAGCCCGATCACCCGCACCGCGCCAACGTCGAGCACCGGGCAGCGGTCCTGGCGGAGCACCGCACGCAGGGTGTCCGGGTCGTCATGGTTGCCGGGGACGGCCAGCCAGGGCTGCTGCGCTGCCATGGCCTTGGCGAAGGCCTCGTACTCCTGCGCTCGACCGTGATCCGTGATGTCGCCGGTGGCGACGATCGCGTCCGGTTGCCGTGCCAGCGGCAGGTCGAGCACCGCACGTAGCCGCTGCACCGATGTCGGGTCGTCGGTGATGTGTGGATCACTGATGTGGAGCAGCGTGATGCCCATGTCCGCCAGGCTAACGCGAAGGGCGTGTCTCGGCGGTGCCGTTATGCTCCGCCGCATGCCGTGGTTACGACGTGGTGCGCGCGACGTCGAGCAGCCCGAGGGTCGCCTGCCCGACCTCGAGTTCCTCGCCCTCGTGCAGGCGAGCCTCGAGGCACACGCGCCCGGCGTGACGCGGGGTTTCGAACTCAAGGGCAACTCGCTGATCAGCCCGAGCGGCTGGGTGATCGCTGTGACGGCGCCCCATCATGGGGGCGCCAACCACTACGACCTTGCCGCGCTGCCGGACGTGAGCATCCAGCCGGACGTGCCGCTCTTCCTGGACTGCGTAGTGGCGACAGCCGGGAATCACCGGGTCGCGGCCGACTCGTGGGTGCAGACGACCGGCGCCTGCCTACTCGAACTGCTCGACCGGCGCGAGCGCTTCGCCGACCACGCAGGCCCCGAGCACGAGCGTGGCGTTCCCGGCTGGCACATGATCGCCTCCGGCGCGACAGGTGTCGGGCTCGACACCTACGAGAACCGGCGCCTGCAGCGCGCCCTCGTGGACGCGAATGTGCTGCACCGCATCGCGGACACCTTCACCGCCGACCTGGAATCGCCGCTCTTCAACGGGGTCAAGGTCTTCTACGGCGGCAAGCCCGGCTCGGTGCGGGCCGAGATCCGGATCAACGGGGAGCGCCACGACGCCGCCTCGGCCGCGATGGCCGCCCTGCCCCTGCCCGAACCGACGGTGTTCACGGCCGTTCGCTACTACGCGCTGCTGCTGCCGATGCCGGCCGACGGTGGGAAGCCGATCTATCCGGGGGTCCGTGTCCATCTCGAGGACGCGGACGGCCACGCGCACAGCGCGACCTGCGGCTGCGGCGGCCAACTGGACCCCGAGCACCCCGGCTTCGACCTGACCCT
The DNA here is from genome assembly GCA_036502345.1 of Pseudonocardiaceae bacterium. Classification (GTDB taxonomy): domain Bacteria; phylum Actinomycetota; class Actinomycetes; order Mycobacteriales; family Pseudonocardiaceae; genus DATEPR01. Next base: position 14,700 of record DASXYT010000187.1, read on the forward strand.
GCCCCACCTGCTCGCCGAACTCTCCCCGGACGAGCGATCGCGGCGCATCCGGGTCGACACGGGGGCGATGATGATCGCGGACGGGGTCGGCAACTTCCTCAAGGCGCGCCTCCCGATCCAACTCGAGGACGGGCGCACGGTGATCTATCTCGCGTGGATCTACGTCGATGCCCCGGTGATCGAGGAGTACGTCAGGCGAGTCCACGACAAGACCCTGGAGGGGCATCGCTTCCCGGGCATGCTGTGCAACGCCATCGGGCCGTGGGGTGAGGACGTGCTGCGCGCGCCGGTCGTCGTGGGAGGCCAGCGCTTCGACGAGGACGGCTCGATCCGCACCTGCGAGATCGTCAAGACCCGCCACAAGCTGCTGAACGATGTGCTGCGGAAGCGCTGGCCCGCTGAAGTCGTGCTCGGCGACCGGGATCCCCGGCTGCGGTAGGGCGTCGGTTCGACTGGACCTGCTGGTCGGCGACATGATCTCCAACACCGGCGACGGAATGATCATCACGGCGCTGCCGTTGCCGGCCCTGCGTAGTCACGTTCGTGCAGTCGGTGCTCAGCCCGGACGAGCAACAGCCCGTGCTGACCCTGTGGCCGGCCGGAGCCGCGCTGGCCGCCCCGGTCGGGCTGGCGCCGGCCGGGCCACTGGTGCAGGGCGTCGGCGTCACGGGTGATCTGGTCGTGTCCGGGCTCCTCACCATCGCGTTGGTGCCGCTGGCCGGCGTCGGCCTGTTGCGCAGGCGGGCGGTCCTGCCGGATCAGACCGAGGCCACCTGAGCACGCTGCTCAGCGCGGTGTCGTTCGCGTGCTGCCCGCCTGCGGCGGCTCTTGCGCACCTGGACGAGGACGATGATCACGGCCGCCGCCACGATCACCAGGTTCACGTCCACCGCCGGGATCCATCGCACCCGGCCGTCACGCAGCACGTAGGCGCCGACCGGCCCGGCCATCAGGCCGAGGCCACCGGCACTCGAACCGTCCGCCAACTGCTCCCCACCGCCGCCGCCGTACACCCTGGCGACCCCGATCACCGTTGTCCCGTCGCGTTCCACCGGCTCGGCGAACACCTGCCGTGCCGACACGGCGTCGCGCACTCTGTCCAACACGCCGACTGCCACCGTGACTACCTCCGTGAGATGTATCGACTACCTGAGTGTTGCGGCTTCGCTGGATCCGGGCCGGTTGCAGCATATTCTGCGCGTCGATCACGTCGGCAGCACTGTCCTACGGGCACCAGCCGCGGCTGAACTCCGACCTGACCCATTCGGGTGAGACCCAGGCAGGAGTCGAAACACTCCGCTCGCCCACGACGATGACCTGGGCAGTGTCGAGCCCGCACCACCGTGCCGCAGGAATTCTGGCGCCGTTGTCCATTGGACTCTGGTACCAGCGCGCTGTGAGGGGACGACGAACGACCGAATAGGGCTACCGCCATCCCGGCAATTATGCTAATTCCCCCTAAAATGGGGGGTTCGGGCCCATTGCCCTGTCGACGTCGTGGAACTCGGTGTTCAGTTGGCAGTGGCAGGTCCGAGCGCGTGCACGTTGTCAAAACTGTGTAATGTGAAGGGGCGGCCATGTATGGATCGTTCCCATCACGCCTGGTAGAGCGATCAAGCTCGATATCCTCGACCGCCAGCCGTGGCCGGCAGCAGAATCCGGTTCGGAAAGGGATTTTCCCGGTCACCTGCCGCCAGGAGATCATGGTCCGGTGAGCCTGCCGCGACGATCCTCACCGCGTGGGCAGGACGACCTCGGGCGGACGGTGTTTCGATAGGCAGTGCGGTCTAGTACCAACGTCCAATACCTGGTGCGCCGCCTGATCGAGACACTGACCACATGGCACTGCGGGGCACAGCGGTCCGTCACCCGACCGTCCGTAACGGAGCGACGTCCGCACGGATCATCATCGGCCGGCAAGGCCTGTCACGCTGCCCCGCGTCCTACACTCGGACAGGATCCGTTGATCACCCACTGCCACCCGTACGCCACCGCCGTTCATTCCGAACGGCGACAGCAACGGGTTCGTTGTATCGCGCTGCCCCAGTGGAACGCGCTATTCCTCCAGGGCATCGGAATAACAGATTCACGCAGGGCTACGGCCATGCCTCCCGAGGTGTCGACCTCCGCATCACATTCAGCGCCGGCGCCACAGAACTGCGAAAGTGAGAACAGCATGGAACTGAGACGGAAACTCGGCGCGGTGGCCGTCATGGCTATCGTCGCCTGCACTGGCGTGGCCCTGGCCACGGCAGGTACCGCGGCCGCGAAGGGCGGCGTCGGCGGTGGTGGCGGTGGTGGTGGCGGCCAGAACGTCGGCGGTGGTGGCGGTGGCGGCGTAGGTGGTGGTGGCGGCGGCGGTGGCCTGGGTGGTGGCGGCGGTCTCGGTGGCGGTGGTGGTGGCGGCGGGGGTCGCGCGCCGCTGTTCGACGTCACCGACAACTGCGGCGGCGTACTCGACTTCAATGAGAAGGTCGCAGGCTCGCTCGTCGTCACGCTCACCGAGCCCGGCGCCACCGCGAACGGCAACTGGTCGCTCAAGGCCACTCAGCAGGAGTACAACGTGACGACGGGCGGTCGCGTCGGCGATCCGATCGACCTCGGTGCCGACGTGCTGCCGCCGCTGGCGTTCGTACCGCTGGAAGGTTTCACCACCTCGGTGACGATCAACGACACCCCGAACGCGACTCACGGCTTCAGCTACGTGGCCACGCTGGGTGGCACGTCGCCGCTGACCTGTACCGCCGAGGGTTTCTGGACCGACCACGACGGCAGCACGACGCCCGACCCGCTGAACCCGACCGGAAAGCCGGACACCGCGCCCGCGCCGACCGGCACGGACGTCGCCCACAACGGCACGAACGCGGTCTCGGTCGAGTTCGACCAGGAGATGCTGGCCACCGGGGCCGGCATCGCCGACCCGAACAGGTTCGACGTCACGGTCGCCGGTGTGCTCCGCAACGTGACCGCCGTGAGCGTGGTGAACGACAGCCCGCCGAACAAGGCAGACGTGACGCTGACGGTGGCAGGCGATCCGCTGCCCATCGGGGCGACGGTGTCTGTCGAGTACCGGCAGCCGCTGCTGAACACCGGCTCACAGTTGCAGGACCTGGACAGCCTGCCGGTGGCCACCTTCGGTCCGGCCGTCTTCTCCGTGTCCTGATCGAGCACGTTCCACACCACAGCGGGCCGCCCGGCAACGTCGCCGAGCGGCCCGCTGTGGTGTGCGCTGTCAGGTTGTCGGCACCACGGCGGCGCGCAGCAGCTCCATCGGGTGCCACGCCCGCCGGCCGGTGCCGTGGGCTATCTGCTGCCGGCACGACACGCCGGTGGCGACCACGACGACGTCCTCGGCGGCGGCCCGCACCGAGGGGAACAGCCGGTCCTCGCCGACCGACATCGACACGTCGTAGTGCTCGGCCTCGAAGCCGAAGGAGCCGGCCATACCGCAGCAGCCGGCATCCAGCTCCTCCACCCGCACGCCGGGAATCCGGCGCAGCAGCGCGACCGTTGCGGCCGTGCCGGTCGCCGCCTTCTGGTGGCAGTGACCGTGGAACAGCAGCGTCCGACCGGCCGGCCAGGCGTCGGGATCGAGCCGCAGCTCACCGTTGTCGATGGCCTCGCCGAGCAGTTCCTCTGCCTGGTGCAGGCGCTCGGTCACGGCAGCCGCCGCAGGGCTGTCCGACAACAGCATCCGGTACTCGTCGTGCAGCATCATCAGGCAGGACGGCTCACAGCCCACCACCGGCGCGTCGGTGGTGGCCAGCTCGTCGACCAGCGCCTGTGCCTTGCGTCGCGCGTCGTCGACCAGCCCCTTCGACATGCTCGCCCGGCCACAGCAGTGGTCCGCCGCCAGCCGCACCCGCCAGCCGGCCAGTTCCAGCAGTTCGATCGTCGCCTGGCCGACGGCGGGCTGGGTGAAGGTGGTGAACGAGTCGGCCAGGAACACCAGTTCCCGCCCGGTCGTGGCAGCGGGTCGGCCGCGGAACCAGGTCAGCAGGTTGGTCCTGGCGAACGCCGGCAGGCTGCGCTGGTCCGTGATGCCGAGCAACCGCCGTAACAGCACTCTCGTCAGCCTCGTTCGACTGAGCACATTGGACAGTGGTGCGGTTGCGGAGCCGAGTCGGTTGAGCGACCTGATCGCGCCGAACACCCGGGACCGCGGTGGTACGCCGTGCAGGTCGTGCTGGTGGGACAGGGCTTCGATCTTCAGCGACGAGATGTCGACGCCGAGCGGGCACTCGCTCGTGCACGCCTTGCACAGCAGGCACAGGTCCAGGATCTCGTGCAGCGGTCCGTCGGCCAGCGCCCGTTTCGGATCGGGCTGGGACAGCGCGTGGACCAGCGCGTTCGCTCGGCCCCGGGTGGAGTCCTCCTCGCGGCCGGTGGCCATGTAGGACGGGCACATCACACCGCTGCCCTGCTTGCGGCACGCGCCGATGTTCATGCACCGGTCGGCGGCACCGCGCATGCCGCCGAGCACCTCGAAGTCCAGCCTGGTCCGCAGCCCTCGCGCCGGCGGCAACGCGGGATCGCGCAGGTGGTCGGTCATCGCGGGCGAGTCGACGATCTTCCCGGGATTGAGCCGGTTGTCGGGGTCGAAGACGTGCTTGACCCGCCGCATCGCCTCGTACAGGTCGTCGCCGAAGATCTCCCGGTTGAACTCGCTGCGTGCCAGCCCGTCACCGTGTTCGCTGGAGTTCACGCCGCCGTACTCGGCGACCAGGTCCTTCACCTGCTCCGCGACCACCCGCATGGCCCGCACCTGGACCGGGTCGGTCAGGTCGACGAAGGGCCGGATGTGCAGGCAGCCGACCGAGCAGTGCCCGTAGAAGCCCGCTGTGAGGCCGTGACTGTCCAGGATCTCGCGGAACCGCGTTGTGTAGTCGGCCAGGTGGACCGGTGGCACCGCGGTGTCCTCGACGAAGGCGAGCGGCCTGCGGGTGCCGACGCTGGCCGCCATCAGCAGACCGAGGCTGGACTTGCGGACCTTGAGCAGGATCGACTGCTGTTGCGGTGTCACCGCGCGCAGCGTGTGGTAGCCGTGGCCGTTGGCCGACCACAGTTCGGTGAGCCGTTCCAGGCGCTCGGTCAGGTCGTCCCGATCGTCGCCGGTGAACGTCACGAACAGCAGCGCGTCCGGGTCGCCGACCAGCGAGGAGCCCAACGCGGCGTACTCGATCTTCGTGCGCGACAGGTCGAGGATCGTGCGGTCCATCAGTTCGACCCCGGACGGATCGAAGGACAGCGCGTCCTGGGTGGCCGCGATCGCGGCCACCGTCGAGGTGAAGTGGCCGACGGCGATCACCGTGTGGCTCGGCTTGCGGACGAGGCCGACCAATGCCCTCGTCACGACGACCAGCGTGCCCTCCGCGCCGACGACGAACTTGGCCAGGTCCCTCGGGTGCTCGCCGGCCAGCCGGTCCAGCCGGTACCCGCACGCACGCCGCCAGTGGGCGGGAAAGCCCTGCGCGATCGCCGCAGCGTCGTCGGCCAGGATCTCGCCGGTACCCCGGTAGATCCGGCCCTCCAGCGTCTGCTGCTGGGACCTGCTGTCCCACTCGGCTTCGGTGAGTGGCGCGAACCGGGCCGTGGAGCCGTCGGCGAGCACCACGTCGAGTTCCCGGACGTGGTCGATCGTCATGCCGTAGCGGATCGAGCCGCTGCCCGCCGAGTTGTTGCCGATCATGCCGCCGATGGTGGCGCGGTTGCTGGTGGAGGTGTCCGGGCCGAACATCAGCCCGTGTGGCGCGACCGCCGCGTTCAGCTGATCCTGCACGACACCCGGTTCGACCAGCGCCGTGCGCGCGTCCGGGTCGATGTCGATGATGCGGTTCATATGGCGGGACAGGTCCAGCACGATGCCCGCGCCCACGGTCTGCCCGGCCAGACTGGTGCCGGCGCCGCGAGACACGACCGACACGCCGACCTCGGCGGCCGCGCTGACGACAGCCGCGACGTCCTCGGCATGCCGGGGGAACACGACACCGAGCGGCGTGATCGCGTACATGCTCGCGTCCCTGGCGAACAGCTGACGGGTGTAGTCGTCGAACATGACCTCACCGTCGATGCGATCGGCCAGCAGCGCGGCCAGGTCCGTGGTCGTCGTCATGCGAGCACCTCCGTAGCGGCGGCCAACCCGTCCGGCACCGGTACACCGGCCGCTCGCAGCGCCAACTGGACACCGCCCAGCGCGCCGATCAGCGTCAACTCGTTGAGGTGGCCGAGATGGCCGATACGGAACACGCGGCCCGCGAAGCGACCGAGCCCGACGCCGAGCGACATGTCGTAGCGCCGCAGGGCGATCTCCCGCACGGCATCCGCGTCCTGGCCGTCGGCCAACAGGACCGCCGTGACCGACGCCGAGTACGCAGGCTCGGCCACGCACAGCACCTCCAGTCCCCAGCCGTGCACCGCGGCACGGGTCGCCCTGGCGAGCCGGTCGTGTCGTGCGAAAACTGCCGGCAGCCCCTCGGCGTGCAGCATGTCCAGCGCGGCTGCCAGCCCGAACAGCAGGTTCGTGGACGGCGTGTACGGGAACGAACCGCCTGCGTTGGCGTCGATGACGTCCTGCCAGTCCCAGTACGACCTGGGCAGTCCGGCGGTACGCGCGGCCAGCAGCGCCTTGTCGCTGACCGCGTTGAAACCCAGGCCGGGCGGCAGCATCAACCCCTTCTGCGACGCACCCACCGTCACGTCGACATCCCACTCGTCGTGCCGGTAGTCGATGGACGCCAACGAGGACACCGTGTCCACCAACAGCAGCGCGGGATGGCCGGCAGCGTCGATCGCCCGCCGGATGTCCGCCACCGGACTGACGACGCCGGTCGACGTCTCGTTGTGCACGACGCACACGGCACGGATCTCGTGCCCGGCGTCGTCGGCCAGCTTGGCGTGTACGACATCGGGATCGACGCCGTGTCGCCAGTCGCCAGGCACGAAGTCGACGGCCAGCCCCAGTTTCGCGGCCATCCGCTGCCACAGCGTGGCGAAGTGGCCGGTCTCGAAAGCGAGCACCCGGTCGCCGCCGCTGAGCGTGTTGACCAGCGCCGCCTCCCACGCGCCGGTGCCGGACGCCGGAAAGATCACCACCGGATTCCCGGTGCCGAACACCGGGCCCAACCTGGCCAGCACGTCATGGGTCAACGCGGCGAACTCCGGGCCCCGATGGTCGATGGTGGGTCGCGCCATCGCGGACAACACCTGGTCAGGGACGTTGGTGGGGCCGGGAATCTGCAGGAAATGCCTGCCGGTGTGCAGGGTCACCATGGCCTCCTGGGACTGACATCGCCGGCCCGGTCAAGACCGACTACCAGAGATAGCATGTTTCCGGTGGGGCAGGCACCGACGATCACCGAGCTGACCGTTGACCCGTATCGACTGCTGGCCGGGCTGCGTGCCGCCGAGCCGGTGTCGTGGGTACCTGCACTTGACGGCTGGCTCGTTACGCGGCACGACCTCGCGGTGCGGGTGATGCGGGACGCCCGCGCGTTCACGGTGGACGATCCCCGGTTCTCCACGGCACAGGTGGTGGGGCCGTCCATGCTGTCGCTCGACGGCGCCGAGCACAGCAGGCACCGGGCGCCGTTCGCAGGCTACTTCCGGCCGAGCGAGGTCGCCGACCGGTACGACGCGTTCGTCGCCGCCGAGGCCGGCAGGCTGGTCGACCGGCTGCGACCGGCGGGTCGAGCCGAGATCCGGCGTGGCCTGGCCGGTCCGCTGGCCGTCGCGGTGATGGCGTGGAGTCTCGGCCTGCCCGGCGACGCGACGGACCGGATGCTGGTCTGGTACGACGCGATCGTGGCCGCGGTGGACGACATCTCGGCAGGTAGGCAACCGGGCCCGGCCGCCGAGGATGCCGTCGGCGAGTTGCGGACCGCGGTGACGCAGGGGCGATCAGCGCTGCTCACCGAGGCGGCGACGGCACTGGACCTACCCGAGGTCGTCTCGAACGCCGCGGTGCTGATGTTCGGCGGGATCGAGACGACCGAGGGGATGATCGCCAACGCGGTCGCCCACCTGCTCGGCAACCGTGACCAGTTCGCCCTGGTCGAGCGGGACCGGTCGCTGGTGCCCGCCGCCGTCGAGGAGTCGCTGCGCCTTGAACCGGCAGCGGCGGTGGTCGACCGCTATGCCGTTCACGACGTCGAACTTGGCGACGCGACGATCCGGCAAGGTGACCTGGTCAGGGTGTCGCTCACCGCGGCGAACCGGGACCCTGCGGTGTTCGGCGACCCCGACTCCTACGACGTGCGGAGAACGAACCTGCGCCAGCATCTGGCGTTCGCGCACGGGCCGCACTTCTGCGTCGCCGCGGACCTGGCCCGGCTGCAGACGAGGGTCGCGATCGAGACGATGCTGGATCGGCTGCCCGGCCTTGAGCTGAACTCACGGGCCGTGCCGCGCGGGCTCGTGTTCCGCAAACCGGCCGTGGTCGACGTCCGATGGCAGCTGGACACGGAATCGGCCCACCGGGCGTGATGCCGGTGGGCCGATGTGCCGGTCAGCGTGCGGTGCGGGCCCGCAGCACCGTTCTGGCCAGCGCGATGGACAACACCGCGCCCAGTCCGATCAGTATGCTGACCCATACCAGTGTCGTGGCGATCGCGGTGACCGACGAGTGCACGCCGGGTCGGGCCGCCAGCGACAGGAACAGGCTGCCGAACACCGCGATGCCGACCACCTGACTCAGCTGGAACGTCGTGGTGACCAGCCCACTCGCGTCCGCGGCGGACGCCGGCGGCACGTTCACCAGCGTGTGCGTCATCAGCGGGGCGAAGCCCAGCCCGAGACCGGCGCCGAAGAGCACCAGGCTGGCCCCGATCACCACGCTCGGCTGGTGCTGGTTCTCGAACACCAGCGCGGTGACCAGGTAACCGAGGCCGCCGATGGTGAAGCCGATGGGGGTCAGCAGGTGGTGCATCCTGCTCGGCAGCCGCCCCCAGTGGTAGCCGGCGAGGCCGAACGCGATCCCGGCCGGCGCGAACGTGAGGCCGGTGCGCAGCGCGCTGTACCCGATGCCGGACTGCATGTGCAGCGACACCGCGAACAGGAACCCGCCGTAGGCGATCATGCCGGCGGCGAGGCTGAGCAGGCCGGAGCCGACCCCGGGCAGCCGTAGCACCGCCACGTTCAGCAGCGGATGCTCGATCCGCCGCTCGACCACGATGAACAGCCCGGCCAGCAGGACACCGGCGATCAGTGACGCGAACGTCCAGGCGGGCCAGCCGTCCTGGTGGCCGAGCACCAACGGCAGCACGATCAGGCACACGGCGGGCACCGAGATGGCCAGCCCGGCCAGGTCCAGCTTGCGCGCGCCGGTCGGCACGTCGGCGGGCATCAACCTGGGCACCAGCGCGGCCACCACGATGCCGATCGGCACGTTGACCAGGAACACCGGGCGCCAGCCGCTGCCGAACAGGTCGGCGTTTACCAGCACGCCACCGAGCACGACACCGCACACGGCACCGATGGACAGCGACGCCGAGTACGCGGACAGCGCCTTCGCCCTGGCCCGGCCGGTGAAGCCGGTCTGGATGGTGCTCATCACCTGCGGCATCATCAGCGCCGCACCGGCGCCCTGCACCAGCCGCGCGACGATCAGCACCTCGGTGGTCGGGGCGAGCCCGCAGATCAGCGAGGTGGTGGTGAACACGATCACGCCGAGCTGGAACATCCGCCTGCGGCCGTAGAGGTCGCCCAGCCGGGCACCGGTGATCAGGCACATCGCGTAGGTCACCGTGTAGCCGGCGACCACCATCTGCAGCGCGGCACCGGTGGTGTGCAGGTCGTGCTGGATCGCGGGCATCGCCACGTTCACGATCGACACGTCGAGCAGGGCCATCAGCTGCCCTGCCAGCAGCAGCGCCAGCACCAGCCAGCGCGGTCCGGTCGCGGCGCTCCGGCCGCGTGTGCGGATCGTCGGGATCTCTCTCGTTGTCATGCGGCCACCGTCGAGCGTTTCGGCGGTGAACACCGAGAGCCTGGTGATGCTGTTACTGCCAGTACCTGGCTACCGAGCTCGATCGGAATCGTCGGACGGTTCGGTCAGAATGGCCTGGTGACCGCCAGCCAGAAGACGAACCTGCGGCGCAGTGAGCTGGGCGCGTTCCTCAAGGCGCGCCGCGCCGAACTGCAGCCCACCGAGGTCGGCCTGCCGCCCGGCAACCGCAGGCGCACGTCGGGCCTGCGCCGGGAGGAGGTCGCGCTGCTCGCCGGGGTTGGCGTGACCTGGTACACGTGGCTGGAGCAGGGCAGGCCGATCAACGCGAGCGCGTCGGTGCTGGACGCCGTGGCCCGCACGCTGCGTCTGGACACCGCGGAACACCGCCACCTCTACCAACTGGCCGAGGCCACACCGCAGCGCGGCTGGGAGACCATGGCGGTGATCCCGGAGTTCGCGTACCAGGTGCTGCGGGCGCTGGACCCGACGCCCGCGGTGCTGGTCAACGGGCTGTTCGACGTGCTCGTGCAGAACGCGGCGCACGAGAACCTGTTCTGGGACTGGCACCGGTCCACCTGCGTGCACCGCAACCTGCTGTGGTGCTGCGTCACCGAGCCCAACGCCGTCGAGCGGCTGGTCAACTATCCCGACGAGGTCCGCTACATGGTGGCTCGCGTACGTGCGGAGTACGGCGCCCACGTCGGCGATCCGGCGTGGGAGGAGGACATCCGGCGGCTGCTGGAGTTCAACGGCGAGTTCGCCGACCTGTGGGCAAGGCACGAGGTGACCGAGCCCGCCGTGCGCTCCGCAACGTTCGACCTGCCCCGCTTCCCGGCGCTCACCTTCGCCATCAGCGAGCTGGACGTGGCAGCGTGCCCGGGCCTGCGGATCCAGGTCTACGCCCCGGCCGATGACGCCACCAGTGCCGTGCTGGACACGCTGGCCGACGTGGGCCTGCCGGTGGACGTGGCGGCCGGTGCGTAGCGCCGAATGATCGTAGGCTGGCGATGTGACAGCAGACGAACGCATTCGCGTACTGGCGGACGGCAACCGGATTCCCGTGCTCGGCCTTGGTGTCTGGCAGGTGCCCAACGGGCCGGAGTGCGTCGACGCGGTGCGTTGGGCCCTGGAGGCGGGCTACCGGCACATCGACACGGCGCAGGCCTACGGCAACGAGGAGGCCGTCGGGCAGGCGCTGCGGGAGAGCGGCGTGCCCCGCGAGGACGTGTTCATCACCACCAAGTTCTATCCAGGGGCCAGTGATCCCGTCGCCGAGGCCGAGCAGAGCCTGCGCAGGCTCGGTGTCGAGCAGGTCGACCTGTACATCATCCACTGGCCGCAGGGCGGTCCCACCTGGGCGTGGCAGGGGATGGAGCGGACGAAGGAACGCGGCCTGGCCAAGTCCGTCGGCGTGTCCAACTTCAGCGTCCAGGACATGGACGAGGTGCTGGCCGTGGCGACCGTCGCGCCGGTGGTGAACCAGGTGCAGTTCAGTGCGCTGAAGTACCGCCGCGCGCTGCTGGACTCGTGCGAGAAGCGGGATGTCGTGCTGGAGGCGTACAGCCCGCTGGGCACCGGCCGGCATCTGAGCAACAAGGTGATCCGGCAGTTGGCCGAGCGGGTGGGACGGACACCCGCGCAGGTGTTGCTGCGCTGGTGCGTGCAGCACGGTCTTCCTGTCATCCCGAAGTCGACCCACCGCGAGCGGATCCAGGAGAACGCCGACATCTTCAGCTTCGTCCTGTCCGACGAGGACATGGCGGCACTGAACGAGCTGGACCAGACCGACGGCACCGGCCGGGCACTGGAACGCACCTGGTGGTGAACGGATCGGCCGCCAGGCATTGACGATCCGGCTGGGACTGGCAAGGATCGCCACTCGTGACAAGCGGAGGTCGACGCCGGATCAGCCGGTCCGGGCTGCTGGTGTCGGCCGCCGCGGGTGCCGTCGTGGCACTGGCGGTGTCGGTGACGCTGTCCGGTTCCTGGCGCACTGAGGCCGTTTCGTTCCAGCAGCCGCAACCGGTCACGACATCGAGCAGCACGACCGCACCGACAACCACCGCGACACCGACGACGACGAAGCCGACGACGACCACGCCAAAACCGACCACCCGGGCGACGACGACGACCGTGCGGCCTGTCGTGGGCGGCTCGCTCGGCGGCTGCCCGAACCTGCCGTCGGATAACGTCTGGCACACGTCCGTGACCTCGCTTCCCGTGCTGCCGCAGAGTTCGCAGTACGTGGCCAGCATCGGCGCGGACGCAGGCGTGAAGGCCGACTTCGGCTCGGGCGTGTGGGACGGCGGACCGATCGGCATCCCGGTGACCTATGTGTCCGGTGGCCAACGGCTGGTCCCGGTGAAGTTCGACACCGCCGACGAGAGCGATCCGGGCCCGTACCCGATTCCGGCGAACGCGGCCGTCGAGGGTGGCGCGAACAGCGACGGCGACCGGCACGTGCTGGTCGTGGACACCGTTACCTGCAAGCTCTACGAGCTCTACGGCGCCCACCCGAACGCGGACGGCTCGTGGCAGGCGGGCTCCGGCGCCGTCTACAACCTGACCTCCGACCAACTTCGCCCACGCGCCTGGACATCGGCCGACGCGGCGGGGCTCCCGATCACCCCTGGCCTGGTCCGCTACGAGGAGGTCGCGGCAGGCCACGTCGACCACGCGATCCGGGTCACCGTGCCACGTTCGCAGCAGGCGTTTCTCTGGCCTGCCAGGCATCAGGCGTCCAGCAGCACGGACCAGTCACTGCCGCCGATGGGCCTGCGGCTGCGACTCAAGGCCGATGTGGACATTTCCGGCCTGCCGGCGCAGGCCAGGGTGATCGCACAGGCGATGAAGACCGAGGGTGTGATCGTCGCCGACAACGGATCACCCTGGTACATCTCCGGTGCGCCGGACTCCCGGTGGAACAACGATGATCTGCAAGCGCTGGGCACCCTGCACGGCAGCGACTTCGAGGCCGTCGACACCAGTGGCCTGATGGTCGACGCGAACAGCGGCAAGGCTCGTTGACCTGCTGTTCACCAACCGGCGGTCGTGCCGCGGTTAGAGTGACCGCAGGGATCCCTACTGTCCCGGCGGGACAGGGACATCGAGGAGCACGAAGGCATGCTGACTGCTGTCATCCATGGCGAGCGGGACGTCCGCGTCGAAGATCTGCCCGACCCGGCGCTGAGCACCGGCCGTGACGCGATCGTGCGCGTGGTCGCCTCCTGTGTCTGCGGCTCGGACCTGTGGGGCTACCGGGGGATCCGGCGCATCGAACGTCCTCGCCCGATGGGCCACGAGTTCGTCGGCGTCGTCGAAGAAGTCGGTGCCGACGTCGAGCACGTCAAGGCTGGCGACTTCGTCATCGCTCCGTTCTACGTCTGCGACGGCACGTGTCCGAACTGCCGCAACGGATGGACCCCGCACTGCCTGCACGGCGGCGCCTGGGGCGCGGAGATCGCAGGCGAGGGCGTGGCCGGTGCCGGGCAGAGCGAGCGGATCCGCGTCCCGTTCGCCGATGGCACCCTGTTCGTGGTGCCGGCGGGCCGGGCGACGGACGACTTGATCCCACACCTGCTCACCCTCTCCGATGTCATGGGCACCGGCCATCACGCCGCTGTCTCCGGTGGCGTGCGGGCGGGTTCGACGGTTGCCGTCGTGGGTGACGGCGCGGTCGGCCTGTGTGCCGTCATCGCAGCGGGACGCCTGGGCGCCACCCGCATCGTGGCCATGTCCCGGCACGCCGACCGGCAGGCACTGGCCCGCGACTTCGGCGCGACCGACATCGTCGCCGAGCGGGGCGACGACGGGATCGCGGCGCTCAAGGAGATGTTCGACGGCATCGGCCCGGACATCGTGCTGGAGTGCGTCGGCACCAAGGAGTCGATGGACCAGGCCCTGAGGTCGGCCCGTCCCGGTGGCCAGGTCGGCTTCGTCGGCGTGCCGGCGGGCGGCCCGGAACTGCCGGTGCCCACCATGTTCAGCACCAACGTCGGCGTTCGAGGCGGCGTCGCACCGGTCCGGGACTACGTGGCGGAACTGCTGCCCGAGGTCCTCGACGGCACCATCCAGCCCGGTCGCGTCTTCGACACGGAGATGCCGCTGAGCAAGACCGCAGACGCGTACGCCGCCATGGACGAACGGCGGGCGATCAAGGTCCTCCTGCGCCCCTGAGCGAAGGACGACGAAGAACACTGACCGCCGGTCGGTGCGGCGGTAGGTATCCGGTATCCGAACGGCTGTTCGATTCGGGTCCGGTTTGTCTCGGCGGGGCGGCGTGACCGTCCGGGGTGCGGCGGTGCACACTCCATCATCGATGCGAACACACGTTCGAGAGGTTGTCATTCGATGATCGCCACCCTGGTCCAGGACGCCACCCGCCACCGCACCCTCCTGCTGCTTGTCGCCGTGGTGGTCGCGGTCGTCCTGTTCCTGCTGCTGATCCGACCGGTCGCGCGCCTGATCAGGCGGTTACCCGCCGGCACACCGTGGTTCTACTACCTCGCCTCGGCAGGCGGCCTCGCCGTCAGCCTGAACACGTCGTGGCGCTTCTTCGGCGATCGGCTGGGGGTGACCGGCGCCGAGCGGGTGATCATGTTCTCGGTGGTCGAGTTGGCGCTGGTCGCGTGCGCGTTGGGTATGCGCGCCAACGTGCGACGCCTCGATCCGGTCACCGGTCGTTCCGACGCACCGGGCGCGCCGCGCACCGTGGCCTGGGTGCTGTGCGGGCTCTCCGCGTACGCGGCGCTGTTGCTGTCCGGCCCGGTCGACGGGATCGCCAGGGTGGCCCTCGGTCCGCTGTTGAGCCTGGTCATGCTGCACCTGGCGCTGGGTATCGAGATCCGCAACCGCACCGCGCGGCGCACCGGGACCTGGGCTCGCGTCGCGGGCGAGATACGGGAGCGCGTCATGTCCCGGCTCGGCCTGGCCGACGACGACCGCGACGCCCTGACCCGGACGCGGGAACGGGCCGCCCGCCGGGTCGCCAGGCTCGCCCTGAGCGGCAGGACACCGCTGCGCACCGCCCGCCTGTCCCGGGCCCTGCGCGCCTCGAACGTCGCTCACGACGACCGGATCCAGCGCCGGATGCTGGCCGAACTGGCCGTCCTGCGGCACGCGGGGGAGTTGGCCACGCTGCCGTTGCCATCGCCGTGGACCCTGCCGAACCAACCAAGCCGGCCGAGTCAGCCCAGCCGGCCGACTGAGCCGGAGCGGCCCGCCGGTCGCGCCCGAACCGCCGTGCGCCGGGCCGCCAGCAGTCCGACCACGGTGGTCGAGGACGCCCCGACCACGGTCATCGAAGACGAGCGACCCCAACCCGAACCCGCACGTGAGCCCGAACCGGCGCCCGCCGAGCGGCCCAGGCTGGTCGAGCGGCCACGCGAACGCCCCAACCGCGAGGACACCTACACGAACGGGATGCTGGATGGCGTCCTGCTCGCCGCACACACCTCACCGGAGTGGGCCAGCGAGACCAGTCAGGAAGCCGCCATCGACCTGGCCGACGAACTGCTGCCGGACCGGGCACCCGGCGCGATCGTGGCGGCGCTCGGCCAGATCGGTGTGACCGTGGGCGAGTCCAGCATCCGCCGCAGGCGGGCACACCGCTTCGACGAGCAGGAACGCTCGGCCGGTTAGTCGCCGGAGTCCGGATTCCTGCGTCGGTAAGGCAAAACGCGGGACGAACCACGGCTGAACGCCGCCGGCTCGTTGCCCGTTCGCATTGACGTGCCCGCTGGCGTTGACCAGAGTTAACGCGGTCTTTATACCGCCTCACAGGCAACGTCCAGACAGGGTGTGAGATGAGCAGACGCCAACGCTTCACGATCGGCTTAGCCACGGTGGCGGTGCTGGTCGGCAGTCTCGTCACGATCGCCACGACGAGCGCGGACGCCGCGCCGGCACCGGACCACCACCAGCGGCCCGCGGCCCACCCGGTGGTGCTCTACAGCTCGGATGGCATGCGCCCCGACCTCATGCAGCGCTACGCCGCGCAGGGCGTCATGCCGACGTACGCCGCGCTGATGCGCTCCGGCGCGACCGGCGACAACGGCCTCACCCAGGGCTTCCCGCCCAACACCGGCCAGGGCTGGTACACGCTGGCCACCGGCGCCTACCCGGGCGTGCACGGCAGCACCAACAACACGTTCTTCGACACCCGGCAGCCCTTCACGTCGTCGACGTCGTTCTCGGCGACCGGCGTGCTGGAGGCCCAGTCTGTCGCGTCGTCGGCCGAACTGGCCGGCAAGAAGGTCGCCCAGATCGAGTGGACCGGCGGCCTGAACGCCAACATCAACGGCCCGACGGTCGACTTCGAGTCGTTCCTGTCCAGCCGTGGCGTGCTGGACTTCCCGGCGGACGCCACGAAGCAGAAGTCGGCTGCCCAGTTCGGCCTGTCCTACCAGGTCGCCGCGTTCACCCCGGCGACCGGCTGGACCAACGTGCCGGCCAGTGTCGGTGTGCCGGCCAAGCAGTCGGTGCTCACGGTGCCGACGTCGTTCGCCGCCCAGAACCCCAACCGGACCTATGACCTGTACGTCTACGCCAGCGGCCGACACGGCTACGACCGTGTGGTCATGGTGCCGACGGCGGCGGGCAAGGACGGTGCCCAGGCCGCTGCGAAGCTGACCCCGCGCACCTACAGCGCGATCAAGCTCAAGGGTGCCGACGGCCTGATCGGTGCGGCAGCCGGGGAGAGCGCGGGCTTCTATGCCGACATCACCGACCTGGCCTCCGACCTGTCGAAGTTCCAGCTCTACTTCACGTCGGTGACCCGGCCCAGCGCGCACTGTGCCACCGCGGCCTGTGCCGCGCTGCCGGCGGGCGCTCCCGGCGAGGACCACCTGGCGAAGTTCATCGCGGACAACCTGCCCCCGGCGATCTCCGGCGACTTCGCGCCGGAGGAGGCAGGCCTGATCGACGAGGACACCTGGTTCGCCCAGGCTGTCGGCCTCAACCAGGCCTACGACCTGTCGATCTACAAGTTCATCCTGAAGACGCTGCAGCCGGACACGCAGGTGCTGCTGGCCGGCACGGACGAGACCGACGAGGTCAGCCACCAGATCCTCGGCCTGCTCACCCCGACCGCACCGGACAACAGCCCCAACCCGTTCTTCGACCGCAAGGCAGGCACCGGTCCACGTGACCACCTGCTGGCCAAGCGCGAGGGCTACGTCCGTGGCGCGTACGCGGCGGCCGACGCCCGGCTGGCGTTCGTCCGGTCCGCGCTGCCCGACTCCGACGTCCTCGCGTCCAGTGACCACGGCTTCGCGCCACAGTGGTTCGCGGTCGACGCACCGCTGGTGCTCAAGCAACTCGGCCTGCAGGACGTCGAGCAGACAGCCAACTGCCGGCCCGCCGCGGCCAGCGCGCCAGGCGGCTCGATCGCCAAGGCGTGTTGGGCGGGTGGCACCGCGCAGATCTACCTCAACCTCAAGGGCCGCGACCCGGACGGTGTGCTGGATCCGGCCGACTACCAGGCGACGGTCAACCGGATCGTGGCCGCCTACCGCGCCCTGAAGGACCCGAACACCGGCAAGTCGATCGTGGAGACGGTACTGACCAAGCCGCAGTTGGCCGACGTCGACGGCAGTGACTCGCTGAACCCGACCCGCTCCGGTGATGTCGTCGTGGTGACGAAGGTGCCGTACGAGTTCGACGGCAACACGGTCGGCACGCTCGTCGCGCCGTCGCTGTTCTTCGGCCAGCACGGTTACCTGCCTGATGACGTCGACCTGAAGCACAACATCAACATGCACGCGACGTTCGTCGCCGCGGGCCCGGACATCGCGCACGCGTCGTCGGTCCGTGGTGTGCACGCGGTCGACCTTGCCCCGACACTGGCCGTACTGGGTGGGTTCCCGCCGCCGCTGCAGACCCAGGGTGTCGTGCTCACGTCGATCCTGAAGAACAACGGCCACCG
This sequence comes from Pseudonocardiaceae bacterium, assembly GCA_036502345.1. Taxonomy (GTDB): domain Bacteria; phylum Actinomycetota; class Actinomycetes; order Mycobacteriales; family Pseudonocardiaceae; genus DATEPR01. The sequence continues at coordinate 32,567 of DASXYT010000187.1, forward strand.
GTACTCCACCGGGCAGGTACTCGCCATCAACGACGTGCACGGCAACCTGACCGACGACGGGCTCACCTACACCGACCCGTACACGGGCGTGAAGGACGTTGCCGGTGGGCTGGCCACGCTGACCACGGACCTGAAGCGGGCCAAGGCGACCGATCCGCGCGACACGGTGACGGTCGAGGCAGGTGACCTGGTGGGTGCCAGCCCGCCGGCATCCGGCCTGCTGCGGGACAAACCGGTCCTGGACGCGGCCAACGCGATGGGCATCGACGTCGGCATCCTGGGCAACCACGAGTTCGACCAGGGTGTGCCCGAGATGCTCCGGCAGGTCAACGGTGGGCAGTCCACTGTGGATCCGTCGATCACGTTCAACAAGCTGGACTTCCCGCTCGCCAACGCCAACGTGATCAGTGACGCGACCGGCAGGCCGTTGTTCCAGCCGTACGTGATCAAGCAGGTCGGCGGGGTGCCGGTGGCGTTCATCGGTGCCACCACGATCACGACGCCGACGATCGTCACCACCGGCGGCACGACCGGTGTGCACTTCACCGACGAGGCCACCGCGATCAACGGCGTCGTGGCGAGCCTGCAGCACAAGGGGATTCGGGCGTTCGTGGCGGTCGTGCACGAGGGCGGCACTCAGTCGGCCTTCCCGGTCGGCACGGTCAACGGGCGGATCAACGACATCGCGACCCACCTCGACCCGGCCGTGTCCGTGCTGATCAGCGCGCACACCCACACCGTGGTCGACACAAGGGTGAACAACACCCTGGTGGTGCAGGCGTCCTCGTTCGGGCGTGCCTACGACGACGTGCACCTGCTGCTGGACCAGCAGAACGGGACGATCGCCGCGAGTTGGGCGTCGATCCAGCCGGTGTGGGAGAACACCGACCCGGTGTCCACCGATCCGGCGGCGCCCCTGATTCCGCAGGACCCGAAGGTGAAGGCGATCGTGGACGCCGCGGTCACGGCGACCAATCCGGTCACCCAGCAGGTCATCAACACGGCGGCGGCCGACGTGCCGTCGCAGAGCAACGGCGGCGCCACCCCTGCCGGTGAGTCGCCGGCCGGCGATCTCATCGCCGACGCGCAGCGGTTCTTCGCCAAGACGCAACTCGCGTTCGTCAACACCGGCAGTGTGCGGGCGGGCCTCCAGGCCGGTCAGGTCACCTTCGGCGACCTGTTCACGATGCAGCCGTTCCAGGACGACGTCGTGGACACCTTCACGCTGACCGGTACGCAGGTCTGGGCGCTGCTCAACCAGCAACTGGCGGCCGGCACCGGAGGCATCATGCAGGTCTCCGGCCTGCACTTCACCTACACCGGCACGCAGGGCTCCGGCTCCATCACCGGGGTCTGGCTCGGCGCGGCAGGCGACAACTCCACACCGATCCCGAACGACGCCAGCCAGACCTACACCGGTACGGCCAACTCGTTCATGATCGGCGGCGGTGACGGGTTCACCGTGCTGGAGGGCGCTGGCAGCATCGTCCAGACGGCGGACGCCGAACTGGTGCCGCTCGTCGCCTACGTCGGCACGCTGACCAACCCGTTCACGTACACCACAGATGGCCGCATCGCGATCGGCGGCTGATCAGCGAAAGGTCTCGACACGGCGGGGTCACCGGTCACCGGTGGCCCCGCCGTTCGGTTTATCTGCCTCGAACTCGGCTCCATCCAGGCAGAAGTCGCCCAACTGAACGGCGAAGCGGCCCAACTACGCCAACTGATCACCGGGCAGACCGGAGCGACGGGTCAGTCGAGGCACGAGATCTTGCCGGTGTTGGTCACCTCGCCGCCGGAGTTCGGGAAGTTGTCGCGCCGGTTGCCGTCGGAACTCGTGGTGCACAACGTCCGGCCGAGGAACACCGGGCTGGTCGGGGTTTCGAGCGGGCCGTTGTTGCGCAGACCCGTGGTCGCGTCGACCGGGTTGCGGAAGAACTCGGTCGGTGTGCCGTTCTGGTCGACGACGACGATCGCCTGCCGCTCGTTCGCGTCCACCCACACCCGACCCGTGGCGTCCAGCGTGATGCCGTCCGCTCCTGCCAGGTAAGGGCTTTCGAGGAACACGTCGTCCAGGCACAGCGTGTCTGCGGTGTAGGTCTGGTCGCAGCCGGTCGGGCTCGTGACCCTGCCGTGGCTGTCCAGCCGTATCTTCCACAGCGCACCCCGAGCGGTGTCCGCCACCACGATCTGGCCGTCGTGGGTGAACACGATCCCGTTGGCGACGATGTCCTGCGGGTTGGGGGTGTTCGGCGTGGTGCCCTGCAGGGTCCCGTTCTGCCGACCGACGCCGATCGAGTTGGCCATCGCCGGAATGCGGAACACCTCGGAGGCGGCGCCGCCCGCCGGTCCGACCCGGTAGACGATGCCCTGTTTGTTGTTGCCGTCGGTGGCCCACAGGTTGCCGTGCCGATCGAACGCGATGCCGTTGGCCTGCGCGACACCGGTGGCGAAGACCGTCGCCCCGGTCGTCGCGGTGCCCGGCCTCAGCACGTCGATCTGGTCGAGCGCGGGGGAGTCAGTGCCGGTGATGTAGAGCCGATGGTCCGGCCCGAACGCCAGTCCGCTCGGCGAACACGGTCCCGGCACGAAACCGACCTGTGTCGTGGCACCGTTCGCCACCGCGATCTTCCATACCGGGCAGGGATTGTTGCCGCCGCCGCGCTCGGCGACGTAGAGGTTGCCGCGATCGTCGCCGGTGAGACCTTCGATGCCGGCCTTCGTGCCGGTGAAGACGGTCGTCCAGGTCGCGTTCCTACCGGTCGCGGCCAGCGCTGTCGGATGGGGCGCCGCACCGGAGGTACCTGCCCAGCCGACGAGGACGCCGGTTGTCATGCCCGCCACGGAAAGCAGAATCGCCGCCCGCCACGCGACGCGTCGCTTCGTGCCCACATCAGCCTCCTTCGTTGGGGACTAATGGTATGACAATAACGTAGGTCCTACCGATGCGCGCCAATCCGATGCAGAGGCAAATGGGGCATCCGGACGTGCGGCTAGTGGATGCCGCGACGCAGGTCGTCGTCGGTCAGCGGCCCCACCGGCAACGGCGACGGACCCTGTCGGGCCGGCCGCAGGCCGTCCAGCACGATCGCCAGCACTCGGCGGTAGATGTCCGGCCGGGTCGCGGCCGCCGCGAGATTCAGCGTTGCCTGCACGGACATGGTCAGCACGAGCATGTCGGTCGGCTCGATGTCCGCCCGCAGCTCGCCTGCCGCCTGCGATCGGCGCACCAGCCGGGTGTGATGCTCGCGCATCGCCGCCTCTGTCCTGGCGAACAGCGCGTACAGCCGGTCCGGGGTGGCGCCCCTGGCCCAGCCGGCACTGGCCGTGTACGCGCCGAGCACCAGTTCGCGGAAGCCCCGGTCGCGCACGAGCGCGTCGGTCGACTCCTCGAAGTAGCGCACGAAACCGTCCCACGGGTCCGGCGCGTCGGCCGCCTCGCGGGCCAATCGCTCCCAGTGCGCGAAGCGTTCGGCGAACAACTCCAGGATCAGCTCGTCCTTGTTCGCGAACCGCCGGTAGACACTCGCCACGCCGACACCGGCATGGGCGGCCACGTCGGCCAGGGTCGCGTCCAGGCCGCGGTCCGCGAAGACTTCTCCCGCGGCGGCGAGGATGCGTTGTGACGTGTCCGTGGGCACGCCGGCCATCCTAACCCTTGCGGAACAGCTATTCCGAGCTATGCTCGATCTCGGAATAGCTATTCCGAGCGGCGGGAGGTCCGATGAACCTCAAGATCATGCGCCTGGTGCTGCGCATGCGGTACTCGACGATCCCAGCCGCGCAGCCCGCAGGCGACCGACTGACCGTGCACCCGGTCCCGCAGATCCCGCGCCGGTCACCCGGCAGCACGCTGCGCAAAGGACTGACCTACCGCGACGGGCTGCGCCTGGACCTGCACGTGCCGGACACGGCAGGTCCGCATCCGCTGGTGGTGTACGTGCCCGGTGGCGGCTTCGTGGTCGCACCAAGAAGAATGGCCCGCCGCCAACGCGCCTTCGTCGCCGCTGCCGGGTATGCCGTGGCCAGCGTCGAATACCGCACTACCCGCCAGCGGGCCACCTACGCCGACGGTGTCGCCGACGTCAAGGCCGCCATCACCTACCTGACCGACCACGCCGACGAGTTCGCGATCGATCCCGGCCGGACCGGGATCTGGGGTGAGTCCGCAGGCGGCTACCTCGCCAGCATGGTCGGGCTCACCGATCAGCGGATCAAGGCGGTGGTCGACCAGTTCGGCGCATCGGACCTGTCGCACGTCGCCGACGGGTTCGATCCGCGCATGCACGAGGCGGTCGCCGACCCCAGACACCCGATCCGCCGCTACGGCGCCATCGGCGCGAACCCGGCCGACCTGGCCCACCCCGGCGCGCCACCGTTCCTGCTGCTGCACGGTGACGACGACCGCATCATCACTCCCGCACAGACCGAGCTACTGCACCAGGCGCTGCTCGGCTCGGGCGGGCAGAGCACCCGCTATCTGCTGGTCGGGGCCGGGCACGGCGCGCTGTCGCTGACCGGCAGCCAGGCCGAGCGGTGGACCTCCGTCCAGGTCCTGACGATCATCAGAGACTTCCTCGACAAGTACCTGCGGAGCTGATCATGCCCACCTACCAGCCCGGGCCCGGCGTCCTCGACCCGATAGAGACCGCGTCCGCCGACGAACTGCGCGCCCTGCAGGAGACCCGCCTGCGGGACACGCTGCGCCACGCGTACGACAACGTCACCCACTACCGGACGGCGTTCGACGCGGCAGGC
>DASXYT010000188.1:0-13962 GCA_036502345.1 Pseudonocardiaceae bacterium
CGGCAGTTCCAGTGCCTCGGCGATGGCCAGCGCCAGCGCGGTCTTGCCGGTGCCCGGCTCGCCCTCGCAGAACAGCGGCCTGCCCATCCGGACGGCCAGGAACGCCGCCGTGGCCAGTCCGGCGTCGGCCAGGTAGCCGACGTGGTCCAACCGGGCAGCGAGATCGTCCGGGCCGCACACTATGGCAGGCGGTGAAGCCATCGAGGCCGGCCACCAGGTGGTGCTCAGCAACGCACGCGGCCCCGAAACGCTCACGGACACGGTCGCGCAACTGGGGCCGCGAGCGGCCGCAGTGACGAGCGAGCAGGCTGCGGCGGCCGGTGACATCATCGTGGTCACGGTGCCGGTCACGGCGTTCCCCAACCTGCCCGATGCACCATTGGCCGGAAAGACGATCATCGACACGTGCAACTACGGCCCCGAGCGTGATGGGCACATCCCCGAGCTCGATAGCAGCGCGCTTACCTCGAGCGAGCTGCTGCTGCGATACATCCCGGACGCCATGCTCGTGAAGGCGTTCAACAACATCTACTACAAGCATCTGCTCTCACTCGCTCGTCCGGCAGGGGCGGCCGACCGCTCGTATCTGCCGATCGCCGGCAACTCCGAGCGGGCGAAGGCGGCGGTGGGCGGCTTCATCGATTCCATCGGATACAACGTCGTGGACGCGGGACCGCTGGCCGACAGCTGGCGGCAGGCGACAGGCACTCCGGTCTGGGGACCCCCTACGGGCCGTACTCGAACGAGAAGGGCCAGCCGGTCAGCGAAGACGTCATCCGCGCGGCCCTGGCCACCGCGACGCGGTAACCGCAAGGTGGACCGAGCCGCCTGAGCCCAAAAGATCAACTCGTCTCGCCTGCGGATCCCCGCGTGGGATGCGCACAACGGTGGATCCCCGAGTCCCGGCAGCTACCAATTCGGCCTCGCCGAACTCGGTGCCGCCTTCCGGGCGACGAGGCGTGATCGGGCGGTCATTGGCCTCCCGCCGGAACGGGAGCAGAGCCGGTAGTTGCGCGGTCATCGCTGGGCTGTCGAGGAGATGACGCGGGGATGGCGTTGTCGATGAGGACGGCGGCGATGGCGGCGGCGGTGGGGAAGCATTCGCTGTCGAGGACTCGGGTGCGGGCGGAGGCGCCATCGATGAGCAGCGCCAGCTGTTCGCCGAGTTGTTCGGGGTTGGTGGCGCCTGCTTCGCGGGCGGTTTCGGCGAGCCGCGCGGCGATGGCCTTCTTGTAGTCGCGTGCGCATTCGGATGCCGGGTGTTGAGGGTCGTGGAGTTCGACGGCCGCCCCGATGTAGGGGCACAGGGGGGTGGACGCTGGCACATCGAAGGCAGCGAGGAGTCGTTCGCGGGGTGTGCGGTCGGTGCGGTCGAACACCCCGGGCAAGACGTCGGGATCGAAGCGGCGCAGGTATTCGGCGACCAGGTCGTCCTTGCCGGCGAAGTGCTGGTAGGCCGTGTGCTTCGACACCTGGGCCACCGCGCAGAGCTGGTCCATACCGGTGCGATTGATGCCCTGTTCGCGGAACAGTTGTTGTGCCGCGCTGAGGATCCGCTCGCGCGCGCCCCTGCCCCGGCGGCGGCCTTGGGGCCCCTTCTCCAACTCCGTCATGCATCCAGCATAGCCGAGTTGAGTACCGACCGGTGTACATAACTTGCGCTCCGACCGGTTGTCCGGGTACGTTAAGAACACAGATCGGTATACATAACGTGCCGACTGGTTCCGAACACTCGGCATTCGAAGGAGTGATCGTGGGAAAGCTCGACGGCAAGGTAGCGGTGATCACAGGTGGATCAACCGGCATGGCGCTGGCCGGCGCCAAACTATTCGTGGACGAGGGAGCTCACGTCTTCATCCAGGCCCGGCGGCAGGACGCGCTGGACGACGCCGTCAAGCTGATCGGCCGGAACGTGACCGCCGTGCAGGGTGACGCGGCCGACCTGGACGACCTCGACCGCTTGTACGACACCGTCAAGAAGGAAAAGGGCTCGATCGACGTGCTGTGGGCCAGTGCCGGAATGGGCGAACCCGCCGTCCTCGGCGAGATCACCGAAGACCAGTTCGACCGCGCCTTCTCGCTCAACGCGCGCGGCACCCTGTTCACCGTGCAGAAGGCACTGCCGCTGATCAACGACAACGGCTCGATCGTCATGACCGGATCCAACGCCTCCCTCGGGGCCTTCCCCGGCTGGAGCCTCTACGCGGGAAGCAAAGCCGTCCAGCAGGCATGGGCCCGCGTCTGGCTCAACGAACTGCGCGACCGCAAGATCCGGGTGAACGTTCTGACCCCCGGCCAGGTCGCCACGGCCAAGCAGGAAGAACTGTTCGACGAGGCTTCCAAGGCCGCGTTCGAATCCCTGATCCCGCGGGGAAAGATGGGCCGCCCCGAAGAAATCGCCGCCGTCGCCCTCTTCCTCGCCTCCGACGACTCCAGCTACGTCAACGGCCTGGAACTGGTCACCGATGGCGGCACCACCGCGATCTGAGCGGAAAACCCGGTATGTGCGGGCACGCCCACGAGAACACGGCGACCACGGGCGACGAAACGTTCTCGGACGCGGACATCGCAACACGACGACGTGTTCCGTGGCCGCGAGAAGAAGGAAGAGAGCACACCTCATGAGCAGCATCAGCTTCATCGGCACCGGAAACATGGCCCGCACCATCGGTGTGCGGGCGGTAGCGGGCGGCAACACCGTCGAGATCATCGGCCGCGATGAGTCCAAGGCCGCCGACCTGGCCCAGACTCTCGGCGGCGGCACCACGACGGGAAAGTGGGGCGCCGTCCCGGCCGGGGACATCGTCATCGCGGCCCTGTTGTACGACGCTGTCGTTCCGGCCATCGCCCAGTTCGGCGACGCCCTCGCAGGCAAGGTCATCGTCGAGATCAGCAACCCCTTCAATGCCACGTTCGACGGGCTGGCCCACAGCGAGGAGACCTCCATCGCGCAGGAGGTCGCAAAGGTGGCCCCGGCCAGCGTCAGCGTGGTGAAGGCATTCAACACCATTTTCCGTCAGGTCCTGGAGAAGGGCCGGCCCAACGTCTTCTTCGCCGGCGACAATGCGAAGGCCAAGGCGGCTGTGGCGGAGTTCATCAAGAGCATCGGGCTGCGCCCGCTTGACGTCGGCGGCCTGAAGATGGCGCACTGGCTGGAAGGCGCGGGCGTGGTGACCGTGGGCCTCGCCAGCAACGGGGTGGGGCACTTTGACTTCGCCCTCGGCGTCGACGAATTCTCCGGCTGAGCCGCACCGCCTCCGGTCGGGCACCGTAGCTCTGCTCCGCTCCGACACGGTCTGCCCGGCCGGCGGGTCACCTACCGTTCGCTGTCCGTGCCCTCGGGTCGGTCGGTGATCAGTGGGTGTGGCGGAGTCGGTGCGGTCGTGGTGGCCTGCGTGGGCGATGGCGTAGCCGTAGTGGCGTTCGATCCAGGTGAGCGTGGTGTGGCGCAGCCAGTGGGTGCTGATGTGTTGGGCGGCGACCCAGGCAGGTGCCGGCCGATGCGATGCCAGAGGTTCGATGTCGCACGCTGGCCCTCTACGATGGCCCTCATGATCATCTGGGTGCCGCGAACGTCCCACCAGGCATGATCCACAAGGTGCGGCTGCCCTACTATGCTGCCCGCGCAGTCGACGCGCGCGGGCATCCCCAATGCCACCGCAGGGGACTGCTTGGCCGCGCTGGTCGACATCATGTTGCGGACCAACGAGTCCGGCGCCCGACTACTCGACAGAGGCGTGGGCAAGCCGGAACGGGCGGTCGGCAGCATCGCGGCAGGTAGGACCGATCGGCCGCCTGAGCGCCCCTGCGCCATCACGCCGCTGCTCGCCCGGCCGCTGGCCCGCGCCGCGCGTCGGGGGGATGATCCGGTGTCAACCGGTATCACTCGGTCGTGTCTGGTTGACCGGTTCCGTGGGTGAGCTTCGGGGGCAGGGCACCGACAGGGCCGGTAGCTTCGTGGCCGACATCGTCGGTGGTGTGCGAGGTGGGGGATGGAGTCCGACCCGGTCGCGGGCACCGTCGCAGCTTCGGCAGGTCAGTCCCGTGCGGTGGTCGTGGCCGCCCTGTTGTGCGGGTATGCCCAGGGAGCTGAGGGAACGGCGCACAGGTGTGAGGCCAAGGACGACGTGTACGGGCAGACGTTGGCCCGCTCGCGTGCCCAGGTGTATCGGGAGGCGGCCGAACTGGTGCGCACGATGGCGTTGGCCGACGCGGCGGCCGAGATGATGCGCCGCGCCACCCAGGCCAGTGTCCGCACCCCACCGTTGATCGATTTCGATGCGGCGGGTGTGCGGTACCTGACCGGGCGGGCATGGCAGTTCTGCGCCTGGCAGATCGACCCGGCCCTACCGGAGGTCGCCCCGAGTTGGGGACGGTGACCCGTGGGCACGCCGCGTCCGCCGATAACAGACTTCCGCTGGCCGACGCACTCCTCAAACGGGCGCCCGCCACGTCGGCGACACTCGCCGGTACCGATTATCGGCGCGCTGCGGGGCTTGACCGAGACGGCCCGCGCATCTTCTGATGCAGATCAAGATCATGGCCGCGGATGAGATGTCGGCATTCCGCGTGGAGCTGGCACAACCGGACGGTGAAGCCACCACTGAGGAGGCTGCGTCGCCGCAACTGGCACTCGGCGCCGCCCGCATCCCATTCGGGCAGCTTGTCGGGGGAGCTGGGTCGCGGGAACCTGTGTCAGGTCCCGGCCTTCGGACAGACGGTGGGGGCGCCTAGCGTATCGACGACGCTCTCGTACATCGCCAGCGTGCGGGCCGAGACCCGGCTGCGGAGGTCGGCCAGGAACTCGGCGGCCGCCGAGCCGACCGACGGGACGGTCAGCGCCGGTCCCGCAGCGTCTCGGTCGCCGTCTCGTCGAGTTCCATGAACGCGGCTTCGGACCACTGCCAGGTCAGCGTGTGTCTGCGGTCGGCAGCGACCAGACGGTCCCACAGGTCGTCGTTCTCATCCTGTGGCCTGTTCGCCGAGGTCATGCCCAGCCGGACGTAGGAGGCGGTCACCTCGACCTGGACTTGCACCGGCCGGGTCAGGCATTCCAGGCGGCCACGACCCCGAGCAACTGCAAGCGTGTTCGAGGCCCGCTCCGGGCTCGCGGCCGGGTCGGCCCGGGTCGATCACTGCGGTAGTGCGGATCCGCACGATGCTGCTGTTCACGATGGCACCTTCTCCCGGCCAACCTGTCAGAGGATGAGGAGGGATGACCACACGGTGAGTGATTGGTCCAGTAACGCACATGGTCATCGTCCGGCCGGAACCAGCAGCCACTCGGGCCTTGCCGGCTAGTTGGACCGCAGCGGCGATTGTGGACTGATGCGGTGGACCGGGTGCGGTTCGGGGTCGGCCAATGCCGCTGACGCGGACAGGAAGATGTGCTGGTGGACTAGAAACCCCGCTGGCCTCCGGATACAGCAGGCTCAGCGACCTGGTGACCTCTTAGGTGTGAACCAAGCATCGTGTGCCGACCTGCGGAAACGTGACTTTCGCAGGCCTGCGGGGGTTCGATTCACCGCGGGCCGACCGTGTCACCGCCGCATGCGCTGTGCGGTGAGCATGTGCCATGCGCGGGCTGCCACGTGCAGGTTGAGACGGCTGTCCACGTCGTGCAGATCGATGTCACCGATGTCCTGGATGCGGCGCAACCGGTAGCGCAGCGTGCTGCGGTGGATGACGAGCGATTCCGCCGTGGACACGTAGTTGCCGCCGCATTCGAGGTACTGGAACAAGGTATTGGTCAGCTCGGTGTGGTGGCGACAGTCGTAGTCCAGCAACGGGCCCAGCCATTCGCGGATGTAGCGCTCGATCTCCGCGCCGTTCTGGCCGGCGTGCAGGATCCGGTAGAGGCCGAGGTTGTCGAACACCACGACGCCGTCGGACGAGCGCGAATCGCGCCGGATTTCCAGTGCGTGCAATGCTTCCTGAAACGATCTGGGCAGGTCGGCAGGCGAGTCGGCCAACCCGCCGACGCCCACTGCGCCGCGCGTCGTGCCCAGTTCCCGGCACAGCAGGTCGTAGAGGTCCTGGGCCGGCGGCGGGCTGGTGGCCACGAGGACCACGGCGTCGGGGCGCCGGCCCAGCAGGCACCGCATGCCCAGCGCGGCCGTCGCGCGACCGACGGCGTCGGGCAGGCCGGCCGTGCCCGACCAGTGCACCACCAGCACCTGGTGCGCGTCGTGCAGGTCGTGGCCGACTGCCTCGGCCCTGGGGAAGGCGCGCACCTGGTCACCGCCGCTGACCAGGTCGTTCACCAGGTCGCCACGCAGGCGTGACTCCGCTTCGGCCAGGTCGCGCAGGTGTGCTAGTTCCAGACCGAGCACCGCGGCACCCTGTTCCAGTGCGAACATCTCCTGCGTGCCGATGCTGCGTTCCGAACCGATCAACGCCATCGTGCCAAGAATCTCGTGCCGGGGGCGCGCGACGGCGAGCACCCGGTCCCGGTCCCGCACCGGATTGCCTTTGCGCACGGCCTGCCGAAGTATTTCCTCGCGGCGCTCGGTATCCACTTTCGGGTTAACCGGGGCTGACTGTCCGGACCAACACCGTAGGTTCCCGAACGGGTCCTCGATCGCCACGGCCAACCCGGTCAGCGCGTGCAGCGCGTCCGCGATTGCCTGCTCGCCGCCACTCTTGGTGAACATCCGCTGAATCGTGGTCCGCCGTTCGTGGTCGGCCATGGTCGCCGTGAGCCGGTCGTTGGACTCGTCCAGCTTCTCGGCGAGCAACCGACGTTGGCGCGCCTCCTCACGTTCGGCGCGCCGCAGTATCGTGCCGGCCACGGCCAGTCCGACCTGCTGCGCGAGCAGACGCAGGAGGAACAACTCGTTCGGCGTGGGGACGGAGCGCGCCGACACGACGAGGTAACCGCGCAAGCCACCGAGGCCGCGCAGCGCGAGCGCGCCGGACCACTGCCGGCCCGGCAGTCCGAGGATGCCGTCGGTACCCGCCAGCGCGGTGACCCGATCGTCCAGTCCACATGAGTCTGGCAACCAGCCCACCTGGGACTTCTCCAACTTCCCGTCACGCACCAGGTATGCGGCCGCGAGGTCGCAACGACTCCATGCCGGCACGGCACAGCCGGCCAGCGACAGGATCTCCTCCTCGTCCGAACTGCTCGACATCACCGAGGACAGCACGAAAAGGTCCGGCAACTCTTGTGCGACCTTGGCCGAAAACGCGCGAGGTTGTATCAAGGCGACGTTCATCCTGCCTCCTGGCCAAGCCAGTGGTCGTTCTCCGTTCGCGCCCATGTTCAGCATGGCAGGACCAACGGGGACCGGCCACTTGAACCGTCTGGCCTGGCAGGCCGAAATCGAAGCCGGATTTCAGCTTGTCGGGCGGAGGCATCCGCCACCTGTGCGCGGCCATCCTGGCAACCACGAGCATGTTCGTGACTCTGGACGGAGGCCTGGGAAATGACATTGATGCGGTTCGATCCGTTCCGCGAACTCGATCGCCTCAGCGAACAGGTGATGGGCGGCGCGAGGCCCTATCTGGCGATGCCGATGGAGGCGTTCCGGCGTGGTGACGAATTCGTCGTCGCGCTCGACCTGCCCGGTGTCGCACCCGAGGATGTCGACGTGACGGTGGAACGCAACGTGGTCACCATTCGCGCCCGCCGCAACCCGCCGCACCAGGACGGCGACGACGTGCTCGTCGACGAGCGCCCGAAGGGCGAGTTTTCCCGGCAGCTGTTCCTCGGCGACAACCTGGACTCGGCCAAGCTGTCGGCGGAGTTCGACCGCGGCGTGCTGTGGCTGCGTATCCCGGTGGCCGAGTCGAGCAAGCCACGTCGGGTGGAGATCAGCTCCGATTCCGGGCAGCCGCAGCAGGTGACGACGGGCAGCCAGCAACAGCGGCAGACCGCCAACGCGTGACGGGGCGCCCCATGACTGAGCAGCAAGGCGGTAGCACGGGTACGGCCACGACGTGGGCCGGGCCCCCGGCGGGCAGGCCGGTGGCGTCGTTCCGCACCTACGGCGACGCGGAACGCGCAGTGCGTTACCTGGCGTCGCAGAAGTTCCCTGTCGAGCGGGTGAGCATCGTCGGCCGGGACGTCGAATGGGTCGAGCAGATCATCGGCCGCGCGACCTGGGGCAGCGCGGCGCTGCACGGAGCGGCGGCCGGCGCCGTGACGGGCGCGCTCTTCGGCTGGCTCTTCGGACTGCTGGCCTGGATCGCGCCGCTGATCGCATCGCTCGCTCTCGCCGCGTACGGACTGGTGTTCGGCGCGGTGGTCGGGGCGATCCTCGGCCTGATCATGTACGCGTTCCAGCGCGGCAAGCGGGACTTCGAGTCGGTCCGGGCGCTGCAGCCGACCAGCTACCAGCTGGTCGCCGACACCGCCGTGGCCGACCAGGCCGCAGCCGTTCTGGCAGGCCGGGAGTAACACCGAGCAGCACCAACGGACGGGACGATCGACATGGCGAAAGCAGTCGGGATCGACCTGGGTACCACCAACTCGGTGATCGCCAGCTTGGAGGGCGGTGAGCCCACGGTCATCCCCAACACCGAGGGCTCGCGCACCACTCCGTCGGTGGTCGCGTTCACCGAGAACGGCGAGCGGCTGGTCGGCCAGCTCGCCCGCAGGCAGGCGATCCTCAACCCGAAGGGCACCATCTACTCGGCCAAGCGCTTCATCGGCCGCATGTACGACGAGGTGCAGGAGGAGATCAAGGCAGTCACGTTCGACGTGGTGCCCGGATCGGACGACTCCGCCCGGTTCAACGTGCGTGGCAAGCCGTACGCACCGGAGGAGATCAGCGCTCTGGTCCTGCGCAAGCTGGCCGACGACGCCGCCAAGCAGCTCGGCGAGAAGGTCACCGAGGCCGTGATCACGGTGCCCGCGTACTTCAACGACGCGCAGCGCACCGCGACCAGGGACGCGGGCCGGATCGCCGGGCTCGAGGTGCTGCGCATCATCAACGAGCCGACAGCGGCGGCGCTGGCCTACGGGCTGGACAAGCGCGAGCACGAGACGGTGCTGGTGTTCGACCTCGGTGGCGGCACGTTCGACGTGAGCATCCTGGACGTCGGCGACGGCGTGGTGGAGGTGCGCTCCACGGCCGGTGACACGCACCTTGGCGGCGACGACTTCGACCGCAAGCTCGTCGACCACCTGGCCGACGAGTTCCAGCGGGAGACCGGCATCGACCTGCGCAACGATCCACAGGCGTTGCAGCGGCTGTTCGAGGCGGCCGAGCGGGCCAAGGTGGAACTGAGTTCGGTGACGCAGACGCAGGTCAACCTGCCGTTCATCACGGCGAGCGCCGACGGGCCGAAGCACCTGACGAAGTCGATCATGCGCTCCACGTTCGAGCAGATCACCGCCTCTCTGGTGGAACGGACCATGGGCCCGGTGAAGCAGGCGATGAGCGACGGGAAGATGTCCGAGCAGGACATCGACGAGGTCATCCTGGTCGGTGGTTCGACGCGGATTCCGGCCGTGCAGCAGCTGGTCCGCAGGCTGACCGGCGGCAAGGACCCGAACATGAGCGTCAACCCGGACGAGGTGGTCGCGCTCGGCGCGGCCGTGCAGGCCGGCGTGCTCAAGGGCGAGGTCCAGGACATGCTGCTGCTCGATGTCACGCCGCTGTCGCTGGGCGTGGAGACCCGCGGTGGTGTGATGACCAAGATCGTCGAGCGGAACACGACCATCCCGGTCCGCCGGACCCAGGTGTTCTCCACGGCCGAGGACAACCAGCCTGCCGTGGACATCGTGGTACTGCAGGGCGAGCGGGAACGGGCGGCGGACAACCGGGTGCTGGGCCGGTTCCAGCTGCGCGACATCCGGCCTGCCCCGCGCGGTGAGCCGCAGATCGAGGTCACCTTCGACATCGACGCCAACGGCATTGTCGACATCCGCGCCAGGGACAAGGACACGGGTGTGGAGCAGGGCATCACGATCAGTGAGAGCTCCAACCTGGATCGGTCTGAAGTGGAACAGATGGTCACAGAGGCGGAGCGGAACCGGTCGTCCGACCAGGAGCTGCGCGAGACCGTGGACGCCCGCAACGAGCTGGACTCAATCGCCTACCAGGTGCGTCGCAGACTGGAGGAACTGGGCGACGCGGCCCCGGAGCACGAGCGGGCCCGTGCGGACATGCTGGTCGGCGAGGCGGAGGAGGCCGTCAAGAACGAGGCGCCGACGGACCGGGTGCGTTCGCTGACCGAGGACCTGCGGGACGTCTACAACGCGCTGCTGGCCAGGCAGCCGGGCACCGGCGGTGCCACCGCCAGCGACAGCGGTGCCGGTGGCGCAAGCGACGACGTGATCGATGCCGAGTTCGACCGGACCTGAAGGCGACGGAATGCGGCACGAAGAGCAGCCACCGGCCGAGCAGCAGCCACCGGCCGAGCAGCCTGCCGACGACCAGGTCGTGCGAGATCTGGAGGACCGGTTGCTGCGCGCGCTGGCCGACGCGGAGAACCTGCGCAAGCGCCACGCGAGGGAACTGCGCCAGCAGGCCGCGGCGGAACGCGATCGGATCGCCGCGAAGTGGCTGCCCGTGCTGGACAACCTGGACCGGGCGCTGACACACGCGGGCGCCGGGCCGGACGCCCTGGTCACGGGCGTGCTGGCAGTGCGGGACGAGGCAGTGGACGTGATGGCGCGGCTCGGTTACCCACGGCACGAGGAGGTGGGCGTGCCGTTCGACCCGAAGCGGCACGAGGTGGTGAGCGTCGTGGACGATCCTCGGTTCCCGCCGGGCACCATCGTCCAGGTGCTGCGGCCCGGTTACGGCGATCCGGACCACCTGCTGCGGCCGGCGGCCGTCACGGTCGACCAACGACAGGAGTGAGGGCGTCGTGGCCGCCGACTACTACGCTGCCCTTGGCGTGTCGCGGAACGCGACAGCCGACGAACTCCAGCAGGCGTACCGGAAACTGGCCCGCCGCTATCACCCGGACATCAACCACGGCCCTGATGCCGAGGACCGCTTCAAGGAGATCAACGAGGCGTACTCGGTGCTGTCCGACCCGGACACCCGCCGGCGCTACGACCGGTTCGGCGAGGACTTCCGGCAGATTCCGGAGGACTACGAGGAGCGCGTCGCGGCGGGTGGCGGCGGCAGGGCGGGGGCCGGTGGATTCCGGCGGACCGGTGGCTTCGACAGCTCGGACATCTTCGACGACCTGTTCGGCAGTTTCTTCGCCCGCGGGGCCGCAGGCCCGATGGCCGGCGCCGACCAGGAAGCCGAGTTGGAGCTGACCGTCGAGGAGGCCTACCAGGGTGGCCGTCGGCCGATCACCCTGGAAAGCCAGAGCGGACCACGGACCTATTCGGTCACCATCCCGCCGGGAGTCGTCGACGGGCAACGGATCCGGCTCGCAGGGCAGGGCGGGCGCGGCCGAGGTGACGGGCAGCCAGGCGACCTGTACCTCGTGGTGCGGATCGCGCCGCATCCGCGCTACCGCCTGTCCGGCAGGGACATCCTCGTCCAACTGCCGGTCTCGCCGTGGGAGGCCGCGCTCGGCGCGACCGTCCCGATGACCACCCCCGGTGGCGAGGTGAAGGTCAAGGTGCCGAAGGGATCGAGCAGCGGCCGGCAGCTGCGGGTGGCCGGGGAGGGTATGCCGAACCGGCGGGGCAAGGCGGGGGACCTGATCGCCGAGGTGCGCATCCACGTGCCGGCGCGGCTGAGCAGGCGGGAACGCGAGCTGTTCGAGGAACTGTCCGCCGTGTCCGGTTTCGATCCGAGGAGCGGATCATGACGAAACCGTTTCCGTTGGGGCTACCGGGCCGGCTGGGGCTGGACGCGGTGGCCGCCCGCTCCGGCCTGCATCCGGACCTGGTGCGTCGGTTCGTGGCGCTGAGCCTGCTGGACGTGTACCGGGACGCCGAGGGCCGACTCTGGTTCCCGCTCGACACCCCCGTCACCATCGCCAGAATCCAGCGGCTACGCGCCGGGCTCTCGCTCAACTACACCGCGATCGGCGTCGTGCTCGACCTGCTGGACCGGATCACCGTGCTGGAACGCGCGCTACGCGACCGGAGGGATTCGCCATGGACGTGAGCCGGCTGACCACGAAGTCCCAGGAAGCACTGCAACTGGCCCAGAGCCTGGCGCAGGGCATGAACCACGTCGAGGCGGACGGGGAGCACCTGCTGCTTGCCCTGCTCGACCAGGACGACGGCCTGGCGCGCCGGCTGCTGGAGCGCATCGACGTCAATGTCGACGCGCTGCGTGACGAGGTGGCCGCCGAACTGCACCGCCGACCGAGGGTGACCGGACGGGGGGCGAAACCCGGTGAGGTGTACCTGACGCAGCGGCTGTCCCGGCTGCTGGACGTCGCCGACCGGGAAGCCAAGCGGCTCAAGGACGAGTACGTGTCCGTCGAGCACCTGCTGCTGGCGCTGGTCGAGGAGGGCAGCGCCACGTCGGCTGGCAGACTGACCAACGAGCACGGCGTGACACGGGAGAAGCTGCTGACGGCGCTGACCAGCCTGCGCGGCAACCAGCGCGTCACGTCGGCCACGCCGGAACAGACGTACGAGGCACTGGAGAAGTACGGCCGGGACCTGGTGGCCGACGCGCGACGGGGCAAGCTCGACCCGGTGATCGGTCGGGACGCCGAGATCCGCAGGGTGATGCAGATCCTCAGCCGCAAGACCAAGAACAACCCGGTGCTGATCGGTGATCCGGGTGTCGGCAAGACCGCGATCGTGGAAGGTCTGGCACAGCGGATCCTACGCGGCGATGTGCCGGAAGGCTTGCGGGACAGGACCATTTTCGCGCTCGACCTGAGCTCGCTGGTGGCCGGCGCGAAGTACCGAGGCGAGTTCGAGGAACGGCTCAAGGCGGTGCTGGCCGAGGTCGCGGCCGCGGCGGGCCGGATCCTGCTGTTCGTCGACGAGCTGCACACCGTCGTCGGCGCCGGGGCCGCCGAGGGCGCGATGGACGCGGGCAACATGCTCAAACCGATGCTGGCCCGCGGCGAGCTGCACATGATCGGCGCCACCACGCTGGACGAGTACCGGGAGCGGATCGAGAAGGACGCCGCGCTGGAACGCCGGTTCCAGCCGGTCCTGGTGGATGAGCCGAGTGCCGAGGACACCATCTCCATCCTGCGCGGCCTGCGGGAACGCCTCGAGGTGTTCCACGGCGTGAAGATCCAGGACGGCGCGCTGGTCGCCGCGGCCACGCTGTCGCACCGCTACGTCACCGACCGGTTCCTGCCGGACAAGGCGATCGACCTGATCGACGAGGCGTGCGCGCGGCTGCGCACGGAGATCGACTCGATGCCGGCGGAACTGGACGAGATCACCCGCAGGGTGACGCGGCTGGAGATCGAGGAGGCCGCGCTGGCCAAGGAAACCGACCCGGCCAGCCTGGCCAGGCTGGACCAGCTGCGCCGCGAGCTGGCCGACCTGCGTGGCGACGCGGACGCGAAGCGGGCCCAGTGGGAGGCTGAACGCCAGGCGATCCGGCGGGTACAGGCGCTGCGTGAGGAACTGGAACAGGCCCGAAGGGAAGCCGAGGAGGCGGAGCGCAACTACGACCTGAACCGGGCCGCGGAGCTGCGCTACGGCAGGACCGCCGAACTGGAACGGCGGCTGGCCGCCGAGGAACGGCAGCTGGCCGGGCGGCAGGGCGAGCAGCGCCTGTTGCGCGAGGTCGTGACCGACCAGGAGATCGCCGCGATCGTGGCGTCCTGGACCGGCATACCGGTGTCCCGGCTGACCGAGGGCGAGCGGGAGAAGCTGTTGCGGCTGGAGGACATCCTGCGGCAGCGCGTGATCGGGCAGGGCGAGGCGACCACGCTGGTCGCCGACGCGATCCTGCGTGCCCGCTCCGGCATCCAGGACCCACGCCGGCCGATCGGGTCCTTCATCTTCCTCGGCCCCACCGGCGTCGGCAAGACCGAGCTGGCCAAGACGTTGACGGCGGCACTGTTCGACACCGAGGACAACATGGTCCGGCTGGACATGTCCGAGTACCAGGAGCG
>DASXYT010000189.1:0-7376 GCA_036502345.1 Pseudonocardiaceae bacterium
CGAATCCGCCGGACCGAAGCGCCGCTGCGCGGCCCTCGTTCTCGGCGCCGCCACCGAACGTCGGCATGCCACCAACACCCGGGGGCATGGCCCCGCCGCTGAACGAGATCGGGTCTTCGGTAGGCCACGCCGGTTGACTCGAACCAGGCGCCGATCCGGCACCTACTCCGGTGGGCGAAGCATGACCCGGAGCCGGTGTGGTGACCGGGGGAGCGACGCTGGAGACCGTCGTCGGCCCAGTGCCGGTGGTCAAGCCCGGTGCTGATGTCCGGCCTACGCCGCTGCCTATGGGGGCACCAGAGATCCGGCCGCTGGCCGGTACCGCTCGCTGGTTCCGGCCGTTCGGGCCGGCGGTGACATTGCTCCTGATGCCTGCGCTCCTAGCGTCATTGCTGGTACCCGATGGCAGGTGTTGGAGGCCTGTCCTTGCAGTCGCCCTTGACACCGGAGCCGCGGTCGGCGCCGCCACCGAGACCGGCGCGGTCGGTGCGGCCACCGCATCCGCGAAGGGCGGCAGGTTGAAAGTGTTGTATTGACTGGCGGAAACGTACTTCTGATAGGCGTCCACATTGGCCTGTTGAACAGCGTGATGCTGCTCCATCTGTACCAACGCCCCGACCGGAGGCTGACCCAGGAGCGCGGAGCCAATCGCATCCACCATCGATGGCTCGGGCGGCACCTGCTGGACCTCGGCAGCCGCTGTGTGGAAGCTGCCGACCTGTCGCGAGAGCAGGTCTTGAGCGGTGCCGAGTTGCTGGCCTGTGGTGAGCGAGTTTTCAGCCAGCGGGGTGAGGCCATGTGATGCGGCTTCCGCGGCGTCGCCTCGCCAGCCGGACTGGATGCCGTCCACCAGTTTCTGTACCGACACAGCACTATCCGGGTACCACTCCGCGAGTTCCTGTGCGATCTGCTGCGCTGCCTCCAGTCCACCCGTTCCTTTAGCCTGTGGGTGGAAGTTCTCGTAGATCTGCTGCGCGGTCATCGACGACCCCATCACGCGCCCCCCTTCAGATTCGCGATCACATCCGACGCGGCCTTACCGGCCAACGAACACGCCTGCGTCCCCTCGGTCGGATTGTCATACTCAACGAAAAATGTCAACTGGTCGCTTACGCCGACATTCAGCACGCAGTCACCGTCAGCCCGCTGATCTTTCACTGAGTCGGCATATACGCCTGGGTAGCCTGCGACGGTGGTCGGCTGCCAGTAAGCGAACGTCGACTGCTTCGCGTACAGGTCGGACAAACCGTGGGTATTGACGGTCTCCCACGAAACATTGATACCCCCGCCTGCCTCGCCCGCCCAGCTACAGGCTGATCCGTTCGTGTCGCTGTCGGGACCGCTGAGGGCATCGGTGAGATCAACGTCGGCCAGATTGCTCGCAGTAAGCGATGAACACGGCTTGGCGACCAGTGCCGACGCGTCCAATGGTTGGCCGACCTTCGGCGCCGAGGATGCTGCGCCAGTGCCACTTGGCGCTTTGTCGCCGGAACTCACAGTCGGCACGCTGGTGGTCGGCGTCGCCTGGCCGCCCGTGCTCGACGAGCAGCCGACCACGACGACCGCCATCGTGACGATACCCAGCGAGACAGTCAATCGTCGGAACATCATGCCTGGAGCCCCCTGGCCAACTGTTGCCATTGGGTCTCATTCAGGTGCTCGGTCTGGAGATACCGGGTTTTCACCGCAGTGAGGGTGTTCTGCCACTTCGTCAAAAAATCGATCTGGCTCTGGATCACGACGCGTAGGTTGGCCAATGACTGCTGTGTCTGGCTCGCCTGGAGCACGCTGCCGGCGGTGTCGGGTGCTGGCGCGTGGAGTTCGAGGCCTGCTCGTTCGGCTTTTCCCCGTGCTTGGTAGTACTGGAGAGCCAGCTCCTTGCACTGCCTCAGCTGGGTCTCTATCTGTTCCGGCGTGAACTTGAATCCTGACCCCACTGCTGCTGCTTCTGCCACCTCGGCGGCGTGGATCCTGGCCTGGGCGGTGCGGATGTCGATGCCGCCTCTGCCGTCCTCGACATCGTTCCGGCTGGCGGTGGCATTCGCCTGTGCCGTCTCCGACCTGATCTGCGCCAGCGTTGCTGGGTCCGGCGCCTGCGCCCCCGTGTTGTCCGCCATCACTCTCGCCCCGTGTCGCTCCCGCCTCTGCCAAGCTGCTACCAGAGCGTAGCGATTCCGGATGCCGGCGCGGCAAGAACGGTCGAAATGTGGCGCCGGCGCCCGCACAGGATGCTGAGATTCACCCAGAAGGGCGGATGGGCGACGTTTATGTCACGGTCGGTGATTCCCGAGTACGAGAGCGCCCGCTGCCATGAACATGCCGCCGTTGCCCAGGGCCACGCTGATTTCCACGCCCGGTACCTGGGCGGCTGCCTCACCGCGCAACTGGCGGACGGATTCCTGGAGCAGGAACATCCCGTACATCCCGGTGTGCGTGTACGACAGGCCGCCGCCGTTGGTGTTCAACGGTAGTTGCCCACCTGGTGAAGTATGGCCCTCGGCGATAAACGGCCCCGCCTCGCCGCGCCCGACGAATCCCATGTCCTCCAGGCCGTAGATCGGCACGTGCGCGAATGCGTCGTAGATCATCACGTGGTTCACGTCGGCATGGGTGATGCCGGCTTCGGCGAAAGCGTCCGCACTGGACCTGCGGAATGCGGCCGACGTGGTGAAGTCGGCCATTTGTGAAATCATCGGCGACTCGAATGTCTCGCCGCTGCCCAACACGTATACCGGCGGTTTGGGCAGGTCCGTCGCTCGATCGGCCGACGTCACGATCAACGCCCCGCCACCGTCGGTGACCAGGCAGCACTCCAGCAAATGGAACGGGTACGAGATCATCCGGGAATTGAGCACGTCCTCGACGGCGATCAGCTCGCGGTGCATCGCGCGTGGATTGCGGGCCGCCCATTTCCGCTGCGCCACCGGAACGGACGCCAACTGTTCCGGCGTCAGCCCGAATTCCTTCATGTAGCGCAGCAGCGGAATGGTGAACGTCGTCGTGGGGCCGAACGTGCCGTAGGGGGCCTCGAACTGGCCCGCCGGGCTGGACGGCGCCTGCTGGTACCGGCTGGCGCCGATCCTCGACCTGCCCGACTCGCCGTGCGTGATCAGCACGGTGCTGGCCTGACCTGCCTGAATGGCGGCCGCCGCGTGCCGGACGTGGAACAGGAACGACGTGCCACCGACGCCGGTGCCGTCGATCCACCGAGGGGTGATGCCCAGCGCGTGTGCCACCTGGATCGGGCCGGGCGCCGACACCGACGCGATCCCGTCGATGTCGGACAGGCGCAGGCCGGCGTCGGCCAGCGCGTTGCGCGCACCCTCGACGTGCAGCGCCAGCGTGGAATGGTTCGGCAGCACCCCGACCTGGTCGGTCTCTGCCGCGCCCACGATCGCCACCGGTGTCACGCGTGCACTCCCGTCGGTGTGAACTGCGGTAGGGCCAGGTCGCCCCGCTGTTCGAAGGTGACTTCGAGATCCATGTCGAGCACGAGGTTGTCCGGCGTGTTCGGCACGCCGACGATGTTGGCCATCAGCCGTGGCCCCTCGGCCAACTGCACGACGGCGATCGCGTACGGCACGTCGTCCTCGAAGCCGGGGGCCGGCCGGTGGGTGATGGTGTACGAGTACAGCGTCGCGCGCCCGGTCGTGGTGAACCACTCGATCGAAGCCGAACCGCAGAACGGGCAACTGGTCCTCGGGTAGAAGAACGGCGAGCCGCACTCGGTGCAGCGCTGGATCCGCAGCTCACCCGCTGCCGCCCCGTCCCAGTACGGCTGTGTCTCCGGCGTCGGTTCCGGAACCGCCTTCGTCCTGCCCGCCATCGGCGTCCTCCAAGATCGTCAGGGAAGCGAAACGCCCAACTCGGCCAACAACTCCTGCGAGTAGGCGATCCGCCCGCTGCGTTCGGCAGCGGGAGCATGACACAGCTCCAGCGCCGCCTCCGCCATGACGGCCGGCGCCTCGGCTGCCGGGTCGTCGAGAGTGGTCAGGTGGTGGAAGATCGTGCCCGGCGTCGGTACCACCTTGCTCGGCGACAGCGCGTTCACCGCCACACCGGACGAGTACAACTCGGCGGCCAGGCCGGTGCTGAACCGCTCGACGGCCGCCTTGCACATGCCGTACACGGTGCCGCCGCGCAGTGCCCGCTGCGTCGGCGGCAGGACGGGGTGCCGTGCCGCGCCGGACGAGATGTTCAGGATCCAGCCCTGGCCCCGCTCGCACATGCCCGGCGCGACCAGTTGGGCCAGGTGCACGGACGCTGTCACCTGCACCTCGAACATCAGCGCGAACCGGCGCGGCGTGAACTCGCGGATCGGCGTGAAGTACGTGACGGCCGCGTTGTTCACCAGGATGTCGACGCCGCCCAGCGTGCCGGTCACGTCGGTGACCAGCCGTTCCCGGTCGGCAGGGTCGGACAGGTCGGCCCGGAACGCCTCAGCCGTGCCACCTGCCGCCCGGATGCCGGCCACTGTCGAGCCGATGCTCCCGGCCAGCGGGTGATCCCCGTCGGCCAGCGTGCGGGCGCTGACCGCCACGTGGGCGCCCGCTTCGGCGAAACGGGCAGCGATCGCGGCCCCGATACCCCTGCTGGCCCCGGTGACCAGCGCGACCTTGCCGTCCAGTGCTCCCATGACTACCGGCCCAACAGCGGACCGAACGCCCGCTCGATCTGCTCGGCCAGCGCGTCCTGCTCCCACGGCCCTGTGCCCACGATTCGACTGATCGGTTCCGGGTTGTTGTACAGCGCCACCTGGTAGCCGGCCGAGTGCAGGATCCGGCCGTTGATCCAGCCGGAGTCGATGCCGGCCAGGTAGGCGACCACCGGAGCCACGTTGTCCGGTGACCGGTCGTCGGTCGCGCCCGCCGGCCTGCGGCGCCGCTCGGTGGGCACGGACTCGGTCATCCTGGTCGCCGCGCCCGGTGAGATCGCGTTCACCGTGACCCCGTACCTGGCCAGCGAGTGGGCGCTGGAGTAGGTCAGCCCGACGATGCCCATCTTGGCCGCCGCGTAGTTCGGCTGGCCCGGTGCGCCGTGCAGGCCGGACACCGACGTGAAGTTGACGATCCGGTTCTGGGCGTTCTCGTCGTGCAGTGACCGCCAGTGTGCAGCCGCGAACTTCGTGGTGTTGAACGTGCCCTTCATGTGTACCCGGATCACGTCGTCCCACTCGGCTTCCGCCATGTTGAACACCATCCGGTCGCGCAGGATGCCGGCCACGTTGACCAGCACGTCGAGCCGGCCGAACTCGCTGATCGTGATGCCGACGAGCTTCTCCGCGGCGCCGTGGTCGGACACGTCGGTGCCGTCCGCGACCGCCGTGCCGCCCGCGTCGGTGATCTCGGCGACCACCGTCGCCGCGGGCCCGCTGTCCACACCGGAGCCGTCCAGTTGGACGCCGAGATCGTTGACCACCACCTGGGCGCCCTCGCTGGCCAGCAGCCGGGCCACCGAGGCGCCGATGCCCCTGCCAGCACCCGTCACGATCGCGACCCGCCCGTCCAGCCGACCCATGATCAACCCGCCTCCGCAGGACGATTTCTAGAACAAGCTTCTGAAATTAGCTTCGGCCGGACCGATCGCGCTGTCAAGGTGTTGACATCGGCCAGCTTCCTGGAATTGAATTCTAGTATTGGCGTCGATCCGAGGGGACAGGCCATGGAACTCGATCTTGGTCCGGACATCGCCGAGTTCCGGGCCGATCTGCGCTCGTGGCTGGCCACGAACACGCCGAGCGGGCTGGCCGACCTGACCGACTGGCGCTCCTTCGGCGTCACCGGCGGCCGCAGGCCGGAGGGCCTCGGCTCCGCCCTGGCCGACCCGCGCTACCAGGAGTGGGAGCAGCAGCTGACGGCCGCGCGGCTGGTCTGCCCGCAGTGGCCTGGCGAGTACGGCGGGCAGGACATGGACGCCGTCCGCGTCGCTGTGCTGAACGAGGAGTTCGCGCAGGCGGGCGTGCCGAGGGTGGTGCGTGGCATGGGGGAGACCCTGGTCGGCCCCGCGGTCCTGGTGCACGCGACCGACGAGCAGAAGGCGCACTTCCTGCCGCGGATCGTCTCCGGCGAGGACACGTACTGCCAGGGCTTCTCCGAGCCGGGCCACGGGTCCGACCTCGCCGCGGTGGAGACCAAGGGCGTCGTCGACGGCGACGAGATCGTGGTGAGCGGCCAGAAGGTGTGGACCTCCGGTGCCGCCCGCGCGAACATGATGTTCGTGCTGTGCCGGACGAATCCGGACGTGAGCAAGCACGCGGGCCTGTCCTACGTCCTCATTCCGTTCACCGGGCCCGAGGTGACGTACCGGCCGATCCGGCAGATGTCCGGCGCCGCCGAGTTCTGCGAGGACTTCCTGGACGGCGTGCGGGCGCCGCTGTTCAACGTGGTCGGTGGCCTGAACAACGGCTGGCGGGTGGCCATGACGACGCTCGGCCATGAACGCGGCGGCCGGGCGACGATCGCGCACCTGCGGTTCGAGCAGGAGTTCTGGGAGCTCGTGGACACCGTGCGGGCCTACGACCGGCAGGACGACCCGCTGATCCGCCAGCAGCTGGCCTGGGCCTACACGCAGGTGCAGCTCATGCGGTTC
Source organism: Pseudonocardiaceae bacterium (assembly GCA_036502345.1). Classification (GTDB taxonomy): domain Bacteria; phylum Actinomycetota; class Actinomycetes; order Mycobacteriales; family Pseudonocardiaceae; genus DATEPR01. The sequence continues at coordinate 6,589 of DASXYT010000189.1, forward strand.
AGTGGCGTGCGCACGCTGGCCCAGGTGGCGCAGGGCCAGCAGCCCGGCCCCGAGGCGTCGATCGCGAAGCTGTTCTGGAGCGAGTACCACAAGCGGCTCGGTGAGATCGCCATGAACATCGTCGGCGCCGACGGCCTGGTCCGCCCGGCGGGCGACGACTACCCGACCACCGAATGGCAGAACGTCTTCCTGGCCAGCCGGAGCGGCACGATCTACTCGGGCACCAGCGAGATCCAGCGCAACATCATCGCCGAGCGCGCGCTCGGACTGCCCAAGGAACCCAAAGCGGCCGGATGAGCGGGGAGTCGGACATGCAGTTGGCGGAGAGCGCCGAGCAGCGGGAACTGCGGGCCTCGGTGCGGCGGTTCCTGGAGGACAAGTCGTCGGTGGCGGCGGTGCGCGAGTTGATGGAGACCGTGCCCGGCTACGACGACGCGGTGTGGAAGCAGGCCGGTACCCAACTCGGGCTGCCCGGCCTGGCGATCCCTGGGGAGTACGGCGGTGCCGGTTTCTCCTTCGTAGAGCAGGCGATCGTGCTGGAGGAGATGGGCCGGTCACTCTACTGTGGACCGTACTTCGCCTCTGCCGTGCTGGCGGCCAACGCGTTGCTGTGCTGTCCGGACGATACTGCGAAACACCGGTACCTGCCCGGCATCGCGACGGGCGAGTTGGTCGCAACGCTCGCGTTCGCCGAGGACGGTGGCGGTTGGGACGGCACCGGCACCGCGCTGACCGCGCGCTGCGAGGACGGCGAGTGGCGCCTGACCGGCTACCGCAGCCTGGTGCTC
>DASXYT010000190.1:0-14750 GCA_036502345.1 Pseudonocardiaceae bacterium
GACGCGGGCAACCGCACCACGATCGCCCGGCGTTCGATGATCAAGCGCTCGGCCATCGCCGCGGGCAGCATCATGGGCCTGGGCCTGGTCGTGTTCCCGCTCGGCGGGCTCATCAAGAACCCGTGGAGCAAGTCGCAGGCGCCGGAGGACACCCTGGCGCACACCGGCTGGTACCAGGCGCCCGCCACCCCGGAGCGGGTGTTCCTGCGCAAGGACACCGGTGACCCGAGCGAGGTCTCGCTGGTCAGCCCGGCCGACATGGACGCGGGCGGTCTGCAGACCGTGTTCCCGTTCCGTGAGTCCGAGCGCGGCAACCCGGACGCCCTGCGGGCGGCCCTGCAGCGCATCGACAACCCGACGATGCTGATCCGGTTCCGGCCGCAGGACGCCGCCAAGGTGATCAAGCGGCAGGGCCAGGAGAACTTCAACTACGGCGACTACTACGCGTACACGAAGATCTGCAGCCATCTCGGCTGCCCGACCTCGCTGTACGAGCAGCAGACCAACCGCATCCTGTGCCCGTGCCACCAGTCGCAGTTCAACGCGCTGGAGTACTGCAAGCCCATCTTCGGGCCTGCCGCCCGTGCGCTGGCCCAGCTGCCGATCGCCGTGGACGAGAAGACCGGGTTCTTGTACGCGGTGCACGACTACATCGAGCCGATTGGCCCTGGTTACTGGGAGCGTGGGGCATGACTCGTTCGATCGTTACCCCTACGAAGCCGACCAACCCGGTGATGAAGATCGCCGGGAAGGCGTTGCAGGACGTCGACGAGCGCTACCACCCCGCGGGTGGGATGCGGCGGCAGCTGAACAAGGTCTTCCCGACGCACTGGTCGTTCCTGCTCGGTGAGATCGCGCTGTACAGCTTCATCGTGCTGCTGCTGTCCGGTACGTACCTGGCGCTGTTCTTCGACCCGTCGATGGCCGAGGTGCAGTACAACGGCACGTTCGACAACCTGCGCGGCATCTTCATGTCGCAGGCGTACAAGTCGGCGGTGGACATCAGCTTCGACGTCCGCGGTGGCCTGTTCGTGCGGCAGTTGCACCACTGGGCGGCGAACCTGTTCATGGCCGCGATGGCCGTGCACATGCTGCGTACGTTCTTCACCGGCGCGTTCCGCAAGCCGCGTGAGACGAACTGGGTCATCGGCGTGCTGCTGCTGGTGATGGGCGCGTTCGAGGGCTTCACCGGCTACTCGCTGCCCGACGACCTGCTGTCCGGCACCGGCATCCGCGCCGCCATGTCCGGCGGTGTGCTGGCCACGCCGGTCATCGGCACCTGGCTGCACTGGCTGATCTTCGGCGGCGAGTTCCCCGGTACCGAGATCATCCCGCGCTTCTACGCGGTGCACATCCTGTTGCTGCCCGGCCTCATCCTCGGCCTGATCGCCGTGCACGTGGGTCTGGTCTGGTACCAGAAGCACACCCAGTTCCCCGGCGTGCGGCGCAAGGAGAACAACGTCGTCGGCGTCCGCATCATGCCGGTCTTCGCCCTCAAGGGCGGTGGCTTCTTCGCGGTCGTGGTCGGCGTGCTCGCGCTGGTCGCCGGCCTGTTCCAGATCAACCCGATCTGGAACTTCGGGCCGTACAGCCCGGCGCAGGTGTCCGCCGGTTCGCAGCCGGACTGGTACATGGCCTGGACGGACGGCCTACTGAGGTCCTGGCCGGACTGGGAGATCAACTTCGGGCATCGATATCTGATCCCGGCCGCGTTCTTCCCACTCATGGCGGTCGGTGCGATCGTGACCGTGCTGGCGATGTATCCGTTCCTGGAACGGAAGCTGACCAAGGACACCGCACAGCACAACCTGCTGCAGCGACCGAGGGACGTGCCGGTCCGGACCAGCCTCGGCGCGATGGGCGTGACCTTCTTCGTGGTCGGCACGATCGCGTGCGGCAACGACATCATCGCGGACAAGTTCGACATCTCGTTGAACGCGATGACGTGGTTCGACCGGATCGGGCTGTTGGTGCTGCCGCCACTGGCGTACTTCGTGGCGTACCGCATCTGTATCGGCCTGCAACGGGCCGACCGCGAGGTGCTGGAGCACGGCGTGGAGACCGGCATCATCAAACGTCTCCCGCACGGTGAGTTCATCGAGGTGCACCAGCCACTCGGTGGCCTGGACGACCACGGGCACGCCATCCCGCTGGCGTACCAGGGCGCTCCGGTGCCGAAACGGATGAACAAGATGGGCGCGGCAGGACATCCGGTGCCGGGCAGCGTGTTCACTCCGGACCCGAGGGGCGAGACGATCGCCCTGGACGCCGCAAGGGCCGAGCAGCACGCAGCAGACGAGGCCGCGGCGGTCGAGTCGAGCGAGCACCCGCAGTTGCCGGTGGACTGACTCGACGGTACGAACGACGACGGCCGCGGTGAGGGGAAACCCTTACCGCGGCCGTTCGTTGTGATCGGTATGACTGACGAGACGGGTTCGGACGGTCGCTTCGCTCCTGGCCCTCCCGCGCCCCTGGCGCGCCAGGGCCTCATCAGGTACGCCTCGTTCACCAAGGACCCCGCTGGCGGCAATCCGGCCGGCGTGGTGCCGGACGCAGCGGGAATGTCGGACGCCGAGATGCAGGCCATCGCGGCGGATGTCGGCTACTCCGAAACGGCTTTCGTCACGAAGAGTGACGATATTGCGCGGCGCTACCACGTTCGCTACTTCAGCCCGCTCGTTGAGGTGGCCTTCTGCGGCCATGCCACGGTGGCCACGGCCGTCGCCCTCGCACACCGGATGGGGCCCGGTCCGCTGGTGTTCGACACGAACGCGGGCGAGATCCCGGTGGCCACCGGCCTGCGGGACGGTCTGCCGTCGGCGACGCTGACCAGTGTGGCCACCAGGACCGGTCCGGTGGCCGATGCCGCGCTCGCCGACGCGTTGAGCGCACTGGGCTGGGCGTCGAATGACCTGCATCCCGAATTTCCGCCGCTGGTCGGATTTGGCGGCATGGAACACCTGATACTGCCGGTTCGAACACGGCAGCGGCTTGCCGAACTCGACTACGACTTCACCGGTTTGGCCGAGTTGATGACCCGTTCGGGATGGACCACCGTGCACCTGTTCTGGCCGGAGAGCGGCACAGTGTTCCATGCCAGGGATCCGTTTCCGGTCGGCGGAGTGGTGGAGGATCCGGCGACCGGCGCGGCTGCTGCTGCATTCGGGGGTTACCTGCGGGATCTCGGCCGCATTGGCACCCCGACTCGGCTCACCGTGCATCAGGGCGTCGACATGGGTCGACCGAGTGAACTACTGGTCGACGTCGATCCCGACGAGCCAAGGGTCCGGGTTACGGGTCACGCCGTACCGATCGCCTGAAGAGGTACGGATCGGGTGTCCGCAGGCCGACTACCTGCGATTATCGGTTTTCACCCGACAAGGGGACACGGACCAGTTCCTTTTACGGTCCATGATCACATCTAGTCACGTTAGTGCAAACCGGTGAGATGAATTTGCCATGTTCTTGGTTGGATAGTGCCTCGCGTGTATTCTCTCGCAAATAGTCGGTATCTGCGGACGAAAGGGTACGTGCGTGGCACAGAAGGTCACGGTGCAACTCGTCGACGACCTTGATGGGTCGGTCGCTGAGGAGACCGTCGAATTCGGACTTGATGGCGTCTCGTACCAGATCGACCTCTCGTCGGTCAACGCGGAGAAAATTCGCGATCTGCTGGCGGATTATGTGGCTCATGCGCGGCGGGGTTCCGGTCCGCGTAGGCGTTCGGCTGCCACTGCCGTTCGGAGTCGTTCCGCAGCTGTGGATCGGGAACAGAATCAGGCCATCCGCGAGTGGGCCAGGAAACGAGGTCTGAAGGTATCCGAGCGTGGCCGTATCTCGGCCGAAGTGCTGGAGGCCTATCACCAGGCCAACTGATCGACTCCGACCGGAGTCCTGGGGGACAACTGCCTGGTGACAGGCAGCATCGGTTAGCCTGCCCGGGTGATTCGACAGGGCATCCGTGTGCGGCGGTCGCGGGCGTATTCGATTCTGGCCGTCGCCGTGCTGTGTGGTGTGCTCCTTTCCGCATGCGGTAGTCAGCGGAATCCGACGGCGCAGGACCTTTCCCCGGTCCCGAGCGAGCGCGCGATCACCGACATCTCGGTACCGACCGCGCCAATCTCCACAGCGCCGAGGCCCGCTGCCACCACGACGGTCACACCGGATCCGGCGCTGTGCCCCTACCCGGCATCGGGTTTCGACTGTGACTTCCAACGCCGATTCGCCGCCGTACAGGCTTATGTGGCGACCCGGCCGGGCACGGTCGGCATCGTCGTGCGCGATCGGCAGACCGGTGCCGTGTGGCGAAACAACTACGCGGACACGATGGTGTGGACGGCGTCCACCATCAAACTCGCGATGACCGTCGACCTGTTTCTGCGCGACCGGGCGGGCACCATCTCGCTCACGTCGGCCGACCGGGACCTGATCCAGCGGATGTTGCACAGTTCCGACGACGACGCCGCCGACACGCTGTGGTTCAAGTACGCGGGCGCCGACCACATGACGTTCAACAACGACTTCCCCGGCTACGGGCTGACGTCGCTGTCGCCGAAACGCGGCTACACGCACTACTTCCCGTACTGGGGATTTCAGAAGTGCACGCCGAACGATCTGGACCGGCTGGTCGACTACGTCCTGACCAAGCTGCCGGCCAGCACCAGGGACTACATCGTCGACCAACTGATGCACGTCGACCCCGACCAGCAGTGGGGCGTGTGGGGCGCCGGGCCTGCCGCGCTGCCCGGCAACAAGGACGGCTGGTCCCTGGAGGACACCGGCCAGGTGATGAACACCGTCGGCTGGGTCGGCCCCGACCACCGCTACACGCTCGCCGTGATGAACAGCCTCAACGGGCACGGCGGCTACACAGACGGCAGGACCACCGACAGCGAGGTCGCGAAACTGCTGTTCGCCGGCCGTACGCTGTGACCCGATGAGCGAGCAGAGGCGCAGGAAGCTGGGGCGCAGCGGTATCGAGGTCAGCGCGGTCGGGTTCGGCTGCTGGGCGATCGGCGGCCCGTTCAGCGCGGGCGGCAAGCCGGCAGGTTGGGGCGCCGTCGACGACGACGAGTCGATCGCCGCGGTGCACAGGGCGCTGGAGCTGGGCGTCACGTTCTTCGACACCGCGGACGTCTACGGCACCGGCCACAGCGAACGCCTGCTCGGCCAGGCCCTGGCCGGCCGCCGCGACGACGTCGTCATCGCCACCAAGTTCGGCAACACGTTCGACCCGGACACCAGGGAGTTGACCGGCACCGACGTGTCGCCCGACTACGTCCGGTCGGCCTGTGACGGATCGCTGCAGCGGCTGGGCACCGACCGGATCGACCTGTACCAGTTGCACGTCGGCGACCTGCCGCTCAAGTGGGTGGACGACCTGCTCGGGACGCTGGAGTCACTGGTCGACGCCGGCAAGATCCGGGCCTACGGCTGGAGCACCGACGATCCGGCCAGGGCCGCCGCGTTCGCGGCGGGCGAGCACTGTGCCGCCGTGCAGCACCAGTTGAACGTGCTGGACGACGCCCCGGAGATGTTGGTCGTGTGTGCCGACGACGACCTGGCCAGCGTCAACAGGGGACCGCTCGCGATGGGCCTGCTGTCCGGGAAGTACGGCGCCGAGACCACGCTCGGCCCGGACGACGTGCGCGGCGACTCGCCGGACTGGATGCGGTACTTCACCGACGGCAGGCCGGATCCGGCGTGGCTGGACCGGGTCGGCGCGATCCGCGACGTGCTCACCGGCGACGGCCGCACCCTGGCCCAGGGAGCGCTCGGCTGGATCCTGGCCAGGCACGGCGCCACGGTGCCGATCCCCGGCTGCCGGACCGTCGCGCAGGTGGAGGACAACGCAGGCGTGTTGGCGGTCGGGCCGTTGGCACCCGCCGCGATGGCGGAGATCGCCGGCCTGTTGTGTGACTAGTCGGCGCTCTCCATGCCGATGCTGAACGTGGCCTCGGAGTCAGAACGGGAGTACGACCGGAACGCGATGTGCGTGTCGGTGTTCAGCACGCCGGCCACCTTGCTGATCTTCCCCGGCACCAGGTCGGCAAGGTCCTCGTGGTCGGCCACCCGCACCATGGCGATCAGGTCGACGTCGCCGGCACACGAGTAGACCGCCGTGACACCGTCGATGTCCGCGATGCTCTGTGCGGCCTCGGGAATGATGTCCGCCTCGGCCTGGATCAACACGATCGCGGTGATCACGGACAACTCCTCGCGTCGGTGGATGTTGGGCCGATCCTAGGACCAGTCGACCGGACCGGCCGCAGCGGCCGTCGCCCGCTCGGCCCATTCCCGCAGCACCGCGGCCGAGCCCGCCGGTTCCGTCCACGGCACCGACGTCCTGCCCAGCCGTACTCCCGGCTGGGTGAGCCACCTGCTCAGTAGCGCCGTCTCCTCGGGCGCGGCGCCGAACAGCGGCCCCTCACCGGGCAACACCGTCTCGGCGGACGCGACCAGCACGTCCACCACCGGCTGCGCGCGCAGGCCCCGGCCGACCACACCTGCCGACGCGAGCCTGCCGTGCCGGATCACGGCCAGATCCCAGCCCCGAGCGCCAGGGGCGGCGGCGACCAGTTCCGGGACGGCGGCCAACGCGGCCAGCCGCTGCCCCCGATCAAGAGCGCGCACCAGGGCGACCAGCCGGTCCCGCCGTGTGCCGGCCGTCTCGAAGCGCTGCCGCTCGGCGAGTTCGGCCACCGTGCGGGTGGCGGCCAGCAGCACGGCGTTGTCCCGGCCGGCCACCAGGTCGCGCACCGCTGCCACGGCGGGCGCGTACTCCTCGACGCTCTGCCGCCCGGCACACGGCGCGGCGCAGCGGCCGAGTTCGGCCAGTGCGCACGGCGTGCCCTTCTGATTGCGGGCCGGGATGCGCTGGGTGCAGGTCCGGATCGCCAGGGCGTCCTGCAGGGCCTGCACAGCCGCCTTCGCCGACGCCGACGACCGGAACGGCCCGAGCGCGCCCGCCCTCGGCGTGCGCACGACGGACAGCCGGGGGAACGGCTCGTCGGTGAGCACGGCCCACCAGTCGGCGTGCCGGTTGCGGGAGCGCCGGTTGTAGGCCGGTTTGTGTGCCGCGATCAGCCGCAGCTCACGTACCTGGGCCTCCAGCCGGTGGGCGCACGTCACGTGGTCCACCCGGACGGCCAGCCCGACCATCTCGCGCAGCCGGGGCCGGGTCTCGCTGGCCGTGAAGTACTGCCGGACCCGCTTGCGCAGATCGCCCGACGTGCCGACGTACAGCACTTCCTCGGACGGGCCTCGGAACAGGTACACGCCGGGTTCGTTCGGCAGGTCGGCCGCCATGCCGCGCTTGCGCCGCTGCGCGGTGGTGACCTCAGGGGCGTAGTCCAGCAGCTCTTCCAGCGACTGCACGCCGACCGAGCCGACCCGCTCCAGCAGCCCGTGCAGCACGTCGACGGTGGCCTTGGCGTCGGCCAGCGCCCTGTGGTTGGGCTGGGTGGTCGCCTTGAACAGCACGGCCAACGCGGACAGCCGGCAGCTGGGCGTCTCCTGCTCGGTGAGCACCCTGCGGGCGAGCTTGACGGTGCACACCACCGGTGGCCTGCGCCACGCGTAGCCGTACCGCTTGCACGCCGCCTTGATGAAGCCGATGTCGAAGCCGGAGTTGTGCGCGACCAGCACGGAGCCCGCCGCGAACTCCAGGAAGGCCGGCAGCACCTCGGACATCGTCGGCGCGCCGGTCACCATGAACTCGGTGATCCCGGTGAGGGAGACTATCTGCGGCGGGATGCCCCGGCCCGGGTCGACCAGGGTGGCGAACTCGCCGAGCACCTCGCCGCCGCGCACCTTCACGGCGCCGATCTCGGTGACCGCGTCCTGGTCGTGGCTGCCGCCGGTGGTCTCCAGGTCGAACACCACGAAAGTCACGTCACGCAGTGGAGTGCCCAGCTCGTCGAACGTGAGCTGGGCACTGGCCGCGGTACCGGGCGCGCTGACTGTCGCGCCGGCCGCACTGTCGGCACTGGTCGTGGTCATCACCCTGACCGTAGGTCGAACCACCGACAGTTATGGCCTGTCCGGGTGATGCCGGCGTGCGACTGGACCACTGCGTGCGGTTGCCGGGTGGCTGGGGGCATTAACCTGTAGAGATGACGTCGGCGCGCCGCGAGCCGGACCAGGAGCTATCTGGCCCGGTGCTGGCCGGTGTCCCGGACGAACCGCACGAACCAGCCACAACCGTCGAGCCGGTCGAGCCGACCGAACCGGTCGGGGCCACTGGTCCGGACTGGACCGTGCTGCCCGAGGCTGTGCGCATCCGGCTGGCCGAGATCGCCGCGGACGCGGTCAGTGAGATCCCGGCCATCGACATCCCGGCATCCGTTCGGCAGGTGGCCAGGTTCGCGCCTGCCAAGCGGGCCCGGCTGGGGGCCACCCCGCTGGTGGCCGCGCTGCGCGGCAACGCCGGGTTCCGCACGTCGGTGACCGAGTGGGCCCGCGAACACCGGCCCGGCGCGCTCGACCTGACCACACCCGATCCGGCGTCCGCGTGTGCCGCCGCGCTGCTGCTGGCCGATCCGACCGCCGTGCACTTCGTGGAACTGGTCCGGCTGCGGGCGGGCGACGCGGCCATGCGCGCTGAACGGGACGCGGCCGTCGGCAGGGCCGGTCGCCTGGAAGCCGAACTGGCCAGGATCCGTGCCGACCTGGACAAGGCGGAGGGCAACGCGGGCCAGGCCGTCGGCCAGCGGGAAGCGGAACTGGAGAAGCTGCTCAAGCGGCTGCGTGAACAGGGTGTGCGGCTGCGCGAGGCACGGGACGAGGCGGCGGCCGCGCGGGCCGACGCCGAGCAGATGAGGGCGCACACCGAACTGGAACGCAAGTCGCTCACCGCGGAACGGGACCGGGAGCGCGAACGCGCCGACGCCGAGCGGGCCAAGGCCCGGCGCGCCGAGGCTGACGCGTCCGCTGCCCGCCAAGCGGCCAGGGAGGCCCGCCAGGCCGACGAGGTGCGGCTGGCGCTGCTGGTGGACACCATGGACGGCGCTGTGACCGGCCTGCGCAGGGAGTTGGCGCTGGGCGGTGTCGGCCCGAGGCCTGCCGACCTGGTGCGCGGCGCCAGCGCGGCGCAGAGCACGGTCGGCCGGGTCGCCGACCCCGCCGCGCTGGACCGGCTGCTCGCGCTGCCCACGGTGCACCTCGTGGTGGACGGCTACAACGTGACCAAGACCGGCTATCCCGAACTCCCGCTGGTCGACCAGCGGGAGCGGCTGGTCTACCAGATGGCCGCGCTGGCGGCGCGGACCGGCGCCGAGGTCACCGTGGTGTTCGACGGGGCCGGTGTGGTGTCGGTGCCCAGCGCCGCGCCCAGGGGAGTGCGGGTGCTGTTCTCCGACCCCGGCGTGCTCGCCGACGACGTGATCAGGGCGCTGGTCACCGCGGAACCCGAGGGCAGGCCGGTGGTCGTGGTGACGTCCGACCGGGCGGTCGCCGACTCGATCCGCAGGCGGGGCGCCCACCCGGTGCCCTCCGCCGTGCTGATCGCCAGGCTCAGCCGGATCTGAGCCCACCCCGGCTGTCGTTCGAACGTGCGTTCGAATAGTGTCGGTGTCGATGTCTATCGTGCGTGGTGACGGGTCCGCCTGACACCTTCGACGTAACGGAGAGCTCGTGATCATCGACTGCGACAAGTGCGCCATCAGGGGCGTCGGCTGTTCGGACTGTGTGGTCAGCGTGCTGCTGGAGGCGCCGGGCACGGTCGAGCTGACCGATCCCGAGCTGAAGGCCATCGGTGCCCTGGCTGACGCCGGTCTCGTGCCGAAGCTGCGGCTCGTCCCGATCGGCGGTTCCTCGGGCGAGGAGCCGCGGCACGGACGGGACGAATCGCTCGACACGCCCCCGGCCGTCCCGGCAAGCGCCGAACGGTCCGACCTGTACGCCGGACGGCATCGTCGGCAGGTCAGTTGACAGGTGTCGGCAGGTCAGCAAGGTCTGATTCAAAAGCCTCGCCCAACAGCGGCAATGCCAGAGGGTTGCGCGCGGTCAAGCCGATGACCTGGGCTTTTGAATCAGGACCTTAGGGTACTAGGCCGATTACCTTACGGAGTTGCCACTAGTCCGTTCGTGCATCTGGCGTAGCGAACGCGATTCGGGGCAACCCCCGGTAGACGCAGTGCTCTGGCGTTCCGTAACCTGTCCGAGATCTCGCGGCGGCCTGTCGTCCACGGAGGACGGCGACGCGGGATCACCGCTGAATCGGCCTGTTGGGGGACGGACCGTGATCGGCGAAGACCACGTGCTGTGCCCTTGCGACACTCCTGGGTGTCCTTGCGGCCTGGATGCGACACGTGATCTCCCGATCGGCGGTGGATGACGAAGGAGACACGCCCGACGTGGCGTCGCACCAACTCAAGCGAACGATGCGCGGGGCACTCGCGGCCACTGCCGTCATAGCGGCAGTGATTGTCGTCCCGGCCACCGCTACGGCGGACCCGACATCCCCTCCACCGGCCAGCAGTGATCCGGTCGCCCAGTACACGGCGCTGTCCCAGCAGGCCGACACGCTGAACGAGAAGATGGACACGGCGAACGTCAACCTCGCCAAGCAGAAGGCTCTGGCGAAGAAGGCCAGCGCCGGCGTTGCAGCGGCCAAGCACACCGAGGAGGCCGCGCTCGCCAAGGAGAGCCAGTACCTGGGCCAGGTCGACAAGCTGACCGACGCCTCCTTCGAGGGCGCCCGGCTCAACCAGCTGTCCGCCCTGCTCACCGGCACCTCGGCGCGGGACTTCCTGAACAAGGCCACGGACCTGCAGTACCTGGCCGACGACAACTTCAGCACGCTGAGCAAGTTCGCCGACGTGGTCACGTCGGCGAAGACCGCCGAGCAGGCCGCGCAGCACGAGTTGCAGACGGCACAGGACGCGACGGCGGCGGCCCAGAACCTGACCAACCAGTTGGCCGCGCAGGCCAAGGAGTTGCAGGCCCAGGTCACCAAGCTGGTCTCCGCCAAGAACGCGCTCAGCCCGTCCGAGCTGGCCCAACTGGCCAACAAGGGCGTGGACGGCGTGTTCATCGCACCGCCCGGTATCCGGGGCGAGGCGATGACGATCGCGCTCAAGCAGCGCGGCAAGCCCTACATCTGGGCAGCGGCGGGCCCGAACAGCTTCGACTGCTCCGGGCTGGTCATCTACTCGTACGGGTTGGCCGGCATGCCCGGTCTGCCGCACTCCAGCGCCGTGCTGTCCACGATGGGCGTCGCGGTGTCCAGGGCCGACCTACAGCCCGGTGACCTGGTCTTCTTCGGTTCCCCCGTGCACCACGTCGGCATCTACGTGGGCAACGGCCTGATGGTCAACGCCCCGAACTTCGGCGAGGACGTCAAGGTCCAACCACTGTTCAGCGACTACAGCGGCGCCCGTCGACTGGGCGCCTGAGCAGACCCGAGTTACCAGGACGGCCGGCAGCCTGCCGGCCGTCCTGCGTGTCCGGCGGGCGGATAACGTGGGCAGGTGCGTCGGACCCTGCTGGTGACCAACGACTTCCCGCCTCGGCCGGGCGGTATCCAGAACTATCTGCACACCCTGGCCGGCCACCTGCCGGTAGACGACCTCGTCGTCTACGCACCGGCCTGGCGGCAGGGCAGCGAGCAGCACCCCGAGTTCGACGCCCGCCAGCCGTTCCCGGTGTACCGGCATCCCACGTCGCTGATGCTGCCGACGCCGGACGTGGCGCGCAGGGCGGCGGAGATCCTGCGGACCGAGAGCTGCGAGGCGGTCTGGTTCGGCGCGTCGGCACCACTGGCGCTGCTCACCCCGCAACTGCGCAGGGCAGGCGCGACCCGCGTGGTCGCCAGCACGCACGGCCACGAGGTCGGCTGGTCCATGCTGCCGGCCGCCCGGCAGGCGCTGCGCAGGATCGGGTCGACCGTGGACGTGCTCACGTTCGTCAGCCGCTACACGAGGTCTCGGTTCGCTGCCGCGTTCGGCCCGCTGGCCGCGTTGGAGTACCTGCCGCCCGGGGTGGACGCCGACCGGTTCCGGCCCGATCCGGCCGCGCGGGCGGCAGTGCGTGACCGTTATCACCTCGGCGACCGACCGACGGTCGTCTGTGTCTCCAGGCTGGTGCCGCGCAAGGGCCAGGACATGCTGATCAGGGCACTCCCACTGATCCGGCGCAGGGTGCCGGACGCGGTATTGCTGCTGGTCGGCGGCGGTCCGGACCGGGACCGGCTGACCGAGTTGGCCTCGGCGACCGGCGTGGCCGAGCACGTCGTGGTGACGGGTTCGGTACCGATGGCCGGGTTGGCGGCGCACTACGCGGCCGGTGACGTCTACGCGATGCCCAGCCGGACCAGGGGCCGAGGCCTGGACGTCGAGGCGTTCGGCCTGGTGTACCTGGAGGCGTCGGCGACCGGCCTGCCCGTGGTCGCCGGCCGGTCCGGTGGCGCTCCGGAGACCGTGCGGGACGGCGTGACCGGCTACGTGGTGGACGGCCGAGCCATGGATGAACTGGCGGAAGTCCTGGTCGGGCTGCTCACCGACCCCGAGCGGGCCGCCAAGTTGGGCGCTGCGGGCCGGGAGTGGGCGCGGGAGGCGTGGGGCTGGCCGGACCTCGCCGACCGGCTACGGACGCTGCTGGACGGCTGAACCGAACACCGAGCAATGGCGGAACACCAGAACGCGACCAAGCGTTACGTTTGAGGGTACGTCCGTGGCGGTATGCCAAGAAGGCACCGTGGGTTGATGCGCGCAACGCACCGATAGGCGCACCATGGAGGAGTCGTCCAGCGTAAGGGGTGCGATCATGACGAGCGCCGATGCGATGCGGGCTTCCGACAGCGATCGGGAGCGGGTCGTGCAGGCCCTGCAGGAGCAGGTCGGAGAGGGTCGGCTGACCCTGGCCGAGTTCGAGGAGCGCTCCGGAATAGCGTACGACGCCAAAACCGTGGGTGAGCTACGCGTTCTGACCGAGGATCTGCCGATCGATCCACTCGCCCCCCAGGCCAACGGCCTGCCATGGCAGCAGCCCTACCCCATGCCCGATCTACCCCCGTGGGCGCAGCGCACCTTCCCGACGGCCCAGCAGCGTTCCCTGCCCCCGGCCCGGCGGGGCAGCCCGATCGGTGTCGCCGCCGTGCTGCTGGTTGCCCTGCTGATGGTTCAGGGAGTGCTCGCGGTGACCGCGGGGGTGTTCTTCTTCCCGCTGCCGCTGCTGTTCATCCTTTTTTTCGTCCTCCGCCCCGGTAGGCGGTTCCACTAGGCATTGACCCGCCCCGCCGCGCGTGTCGACCACCCGCGCGGCCGAGTTGCCCATTAGCGCGGGCGAGTCGACCTCTGGACGGGTGTGTCGACGATCCAGGCGGGCGTGTCGACCGTCCGGGCCGCCGCGCGTGTCGACTTTCCGCCTGGCCGTGTCGACCACCGGCGTAGCTGTGGCGACCACTCGCGCGGGCGTGTCGGCTGCCCGCGCCGCCGCGCGTGTCGACCGTCGTGCGGGTGTGTCGACCATTCGTGTGGGCAAGTCGAGCTCTGGGCGGGCGTGTCGGCTATCCGTGCGGGCGAGTCGACCACCCGCCCGGGCGAGTCGACCATCCTGGCGGGCGAGTCGACCGCTCTGGCCGGCGCCGGCCAGTGAAGTGGCGAGCCGAACCCTGGCTCTGCCAGTACTCCCTAGGCGTAGATCGCCGCGATGTCGCCCGCGTAGGTCTTGGCGACGACCGTCCTGCGCAGCTTGAGGCTCGGCGTCATCTCGCCGCTCTCCTCGGTGAAGTCCGCCGGCAGCACCCGGAACTTGCGGATCGACTCCGCCTTCGAGACCGCCTTGTTGGCGTCGTCCACGGCTGCCTGGATCTCGGCCACCAGGTCGGGGTCCTCCGCCAGGTCGGCCACGGTGGCGGCCTCCGGCTTGTGGTGCTGGGCCTTCCAGGCCGGGAAGAACTCCTCGTCGATGGTCACCAGGACCGCGATGAACGGCTTCTGGTCGCCGACCACCATGCACTGGCTGATCAGCGGATTGGCCCGCAGCCGGTCCTCCAGCACGGCGGGGGAGACGTTCTTGCCGCCCGCTGTGACGATGATCTCCTTCTTCCTGCCGGTGATCGACAGGAAGCCGTCCTCGTCCAGCGAGCCGAGGTCGCCGGAGTGGAACCAGCCGTCCACCACCGAGTCGGCCGTGGCCTGCTCGTTGTTCCAGTAGCGCGTGAACACGACGTCGCCGCTGATCAGGATCTCGCCGTCCTCCGCGATCCGCACCGACGTGCCGGCCACCGGGCGGCCGACCGTGCCGACCCGCAGCTTCGCCTGGGTGTTCACGCAGGCCGCCGCGCTGGTCTCGGTCAGGCCGTAGCCCTCCAACACCGGCACGCCGACGCCACGGAAGAAGTGCGCCAGCCGCCCGCCCAGCGGCGCGCCACCGGACACCGCCGCCGTGCAGCGGCCACCCAGCGCGGCGCGCAGCCTGCTGAACACCAGCCGGTCGAACAACGCGTGCCGCAGCCGCAGCGTGATGCCGGGGCCGCCGTTGTCCAGCGACTCGCTGTAGGCCACCGCGGTCGCCTCGGCAGCGTCGAAGATCTTGCCCTTGCCCTCGCTGTGCGCCTTCTGCTTGGCGCCGTTGTAGACCTTCTCGAACACCCTGGGCACGGCGACCACGAACGTGGGCCGGAAGGTGGCCAGGTCGGCCACCAGGTTCTTGACGTCGGCGGTGTGGCCGACGGTCAGCCGGGCGTAGACGCAGGTCAACGCGAGCGAGCGGGCGAACACGTGGGCCAGCGGCAGGAACAGCAGCAG
>DASXYT010000191.1:0-7664 GCA_036502345.1 Pseudonocardiaceae bacterium
GACGCCGAGCATCCGGTCCAGGTCGATGCCGTCGGCGTGCTGGCTGGACACGACCACGGTGTCCAGGCGCACCGGCTGGTCGCCCGCGTACTCGATGGTGACCTGGGTCTTGCCGTCCGGCCGCAGGTAGGGCAGCACGCCGCTCTTGCGCACCGCGGTCAGCCGCCGGGCCAGCCGGTGGGCCAGCGCGATCGGCAGCGGCATCAGTTCGGGCGTGTCCGAGCACGCGTAGCCGAACATCAGGCCCTGGTCGCCCGCGCCCTGCCTGGCGATCTCGTCCTCGGCCAACTCGACCCGCGACTCGTAGGCGGTGTCCACGCCCTGCGCGATGTCCGGCGACTGCGAACCCAGCGCCACGTTCACGCCACACGAATGCCCGTCGAAGCCCTTGGCGGACGAGTCGTAACCGATGTCCAGAATCCGTTCGCGCACGATCGCGGGGATGTCCGCGTAGGCCTCGGTGGTCACCTCACCGGCGACGTGCACCTGGCCGGTGGTGATCAGCGTCTCCACCGCGACCCGGCTTCGCGGGTCTTTGGACAGCAGGGAATCCAGAATGGAGTCGCTGATCGCATCACAGATCTTGTCCGGATGCCCTTCCGTCACTGACTCGGAGGTGAACAACCTGCGGCTTGATTCCGACACCCGATTACTCCCAACATGAACCGGCAGTTGAGGACCGCCGTCAGGCTACTTGGACGACAGGTTACTGGCGCCGCCTGTCCGGCACTCAAGCCGGAAGCAACAACCGGACGTTGTCCCACACTCTGGCGGCGAGTTGACTCTTCGCGCCGAGCGGCAACGGGGTTTCTGCGCCGTTCGCGGCGAGCAGCCACCCGGAGTTGTCCTCGACCTCGAACGCGCGTCCCTCGCCCACGGCGTTCACCACGAGCAGGTCGGCACCCTTGCGCTTCAGCTTGGCCCTGGCGTGCTCCAGCACGTCGGCGTGCGAGTCGCCGGTCTCCGCCGCGAAGCCGACGATCACCTGGCCAGGCGCGCGAGCGGCGACCAGTTCGACCAGGATGTCCGCGTTGCGGGTCAGCGCGACGGGCTCCGGGTCGTGGTCGGTCTTCTTGATCTTGTAGTCGGCCCTGGTGGTCGGCCGGAAGTCGGCGACGGCGGCGGCCATCACGACGACGTCGGCGCCCACGGCGGCCTCGTGCATCGCGTCGCGCAGCTCGGCGGCCGTGCTGACGCGGATGAGTTCGGCGCCTGCCGGGGCGGGCAGGTCGTGCGTGTGCGCTGCGACGAGTGTCACGTCGGCGCCCCGCGCCACAGCCACCCTGGCCAGCGCGTAGCCCTGCTTGCCGGACGAACGGTTGCCCAGGTAGCGGACCGGGTCGAGCGGTTCCCGCGTGCCACCGGCGGACACCACGACGCGCACGCCGACGAGGTCGCGCGGCAGCGAGTCGGGTGCGGCGAGCAGCAGCCGGGCCAGGTCGACGATCTCGGCCGGATCGGCGAGTCGACCCTTGCCGGTGTCCACGCCGGTCAGCCGGCCGCTGGCCGGTTCGGTGACCACGGCGCCACGGGACCGCAGCAGCGCCACGTTGTCCTTGGTGGCCTGGTGTTCCCACATCTCCGTGTGCATGGCGGGGGCGAACACCACCGGGCAACGAGCGGTGAGCAGGGTCGCGGTGAGCAGGTCGTCGGCAACGCCGTGCGCGGCCCTGGCCAGCACGTCGGCGGTAGCCGGCACGACGAGCACGAGATCCGCCTGCTTGCCCAGCCGCACGTGCGGCACGTCCGGTACGTCGGTGAAGACGTCGGTGCGCACCGGGTGGCCGGACAGGGCCTCGAACGTCGCGGCGCCGACGAACCGCAGGGCGGCCTCGGTCGGCACCACGCGGACATCGTGCCCGGACTCGGTCAGGCCGCGCAGAACCTCGCAGGCCTTGTACGCGGCGATGCCACCACCGACACCGAGGACCACGCTGGGCCGCTCGCCGCCGGCCACGACACCGGGCCGCTCATCACTTGCCGCAGCACCGGGCCGCTCGTCGTCGGTCACGACGCACGACCGCTCAACACGGCAGGCGCGGCGCCTACTTCGTCCCGCCGCCCCCAACCGCCTATCTGGCGAACCCCAAACCGGGTCGTTTGGTTGCAATATTCACCCAGCCGAGACTCACTCAGCTGGGTGCTATTCACCCTCGGTGTGTTCGAGCAGGCCGGCGTGGATCTCCCGCATCGCGATGGACAGCGGCTTCTCCCGGGGGCCCGGCTCGACCAGGGGGCCGACGTACTCCAGCAGGCCCTCACCGAGCTGTGCGTAGTAGTCGTTGATCTGCCGCGCGCGCTTGGCGGCGTAGATCACCAGCGCGTACTTCGAGCTGACCTGCGACAACAGGTCGTCGATCGGCGGGTTGGTGATGCCTTCCGGCGTGTCGATCTGGGTGCCCATCACGGTGGGACTGGTCACGCGCAACGCTCCTGCGATAGGTCTGCCGAGTTCAAATGGGGCCGGCTGCCACCATGTCACGCATGCTGGTCGCGACGGGTGCCGACAACCAAGGTTAGCAAGTCCTCAGCGGCGCGCCGCACGTCGTCGTTGACGACCTCGAAGTCGAACTCGTCGCGGGCTGCCAATTCGTCCTTCGCGGTGCGCAGTCGCCGCTCCACCACGTCGGGTGATTCGGTGCCGCGACCGACGAGTCTGTCGACCAGAATGTCCCAGCTGGGCGGTGAGATGAACACGAGCACGGCCTCGGGCATCGCTGCCCGGACCGCCCGCGCGCCCTGTAGGTCCAGTTCCAGCAGTGCCGGCCGGCCTTCGGCGAGCCGCGCCTCGATCGGGCTTCGGGGGGTGCCCGACCGGTGCGTGCCACGATGGATGTTCGCCCACTCCAACAGTTCGTCGTCGGCGATCATCCTGTCGAACTCTTCGTCGGTGACGAAGTGATAGTCCAGTCCGTCGATCTCACCGGGACGTTGTGCCCTGGTGGTGGCCGACACGCTGAACCACAGGTTCGGATAGAGGTTCCTGGCCTCGTGCACCAGGCTGCTCTTGCCGACGCCAGAGGGGCCGGCCAGAACAACCAGCCGACCCCTCTGAGCAGACTGCTGGCTCACTCGCCGCCGAATTCGGTGAGTAGAGCCTTGCGCTGCCGGTCGCCCAAACCGCGCAACCTGCGGCTTGCTGCGATCTCCAGACGCTCCATGATCTGCGCCGCGCGTACCTTGCCAACGCCGGGCAGGGACTCAAGCAACGCGGAGACCTTCATCTTGCCCAGGACCTCATTGTTGTCAGCGGCAATCAGAACTTCTTTCAAATTGGTACCGCCGCGCTTGAGGCGCTCCTTGAGCTCGGCCCGAGCGCGACGGGCAGCAGCCGCTTTCTCAAGCGCTGCGGCCCGCTGCTCCTCGGTCAGCTGGGGAAGGGCCACGATCTCCTCCGGTGGGGTGGGGTTTTACCTGGATCGGTGCCGCGACCGTACCGACAGTGAGTGAACGAAAACAACGTGGGTCGGGGATTTCGACGTGGTTTTTCCGTTCCGGCCAGACTCCCGGGTCGGGGGTCCGCCTGCGGTGATGGTCGCGGCCGAGAGGAAGTCCTACCAAGAACATCCCCCGCTTGATTACCACCACGGGTGAATCTTGGCGAGACCCTGTGTGATATAGCCCGATATACATTTTTTGCAAGAACACTCACCGTGACCGGGTGCTAAAAGATCACCGCTGGTCACACCCACGACAGCTCTGATTTGACTACGTCGCGTACACGAAGGGCGGCATCCCGTAGCAATCGCAGGTCAGGGCCGTGTCGCAACACATCACGGGAGGAACTGGGCAGTACGGCGGGCACCGACGCGCCGAAGATGGTCCTGAGGTCGGCCACAGTGCCGCCCTGAGCACCGAATCCGGGGGCCAGGATGGGGCCGTTGAGGTGGGAGATGTCCAGTTCCAGCCGTTCGACTGTGGCGCCTATCACTATGCCGACGCTGCCCAATGGCGCAGTACCGACGTTGCGTTCGGCCGCCTGCCGCACCACCGACTGCGCGGCGGACTCCCCGTCGGGTGCCGTGGCGCGCTGGATCGCGGCCCCTTCGGGGTTCGACGTCAGCGCCAGCACGAACACTCCTCGGCCGGTCTTGGCCGCCAGATCCAGTGCCGGATTCAACGAGCCGAACCCCAGATACGGCGACACCGTGATGGCGTCGGCGGCCAGTGGAGCGTCGTCGGCGAGGTAGGCGGCCGCGTAGGCGTCCATCGTCGAGCCGATGTCGCCCCGCTTGACGTCCAGCAGGACCAGCGCGCCCGCCGCGTTGGCCTCCCGGATGGTCCGCTCCAGCACCGCGATGCCGGCCGAGCCGTACGCCTCGAAGAACGCCGACTGCGGCTTCAACACCGCGATCTCACTGCCCAGCGCGGCCACCGTGCCCAGCGCGAACCGCTCCAGCCCGGCAGCGTCGGCGGACAGGCCCCACTCGGCCAGCAGCCCGGGATGCGGGTCGATCCCGACGCACAGCGGCCCACGCGCGGCGACCACCGAGGCCAGCCGGGCGCCGAACGGTTCGCGGCTCATTCGCTGACCTGCTTGGCGGCCGAGCGCAGTGGTGCCTGGAGGGCCTGTAGCGACCGGACCCCGACATCGCCCCTGATCAGCGCCTCGACGCCGTGCACAGCGGCGGCGGCACCCTGGATCGTCGTGATGCACGGAATGTCCCTGGCCACGGCCGCGGTACGGATCTCGTAGCCGTCCACCCTCGGTCCGTGGTTGCCGTAGGGAGTGTTGATCACCATGTCCACCTCTCCGGCCAGAATCTGGTCCACGATGTTGTCGTCGCCCTCGAAGTGTTTGCGCACCACCGTGCACGGGATCCCGTTGCGCCGCAGCACCTGCGCCGTGCCGGACGTGGCCAGCACCTCGAAACCGAGGTCGGCCAGCCGCTTGACCGGGAACACCATCGCCCGCTTGTCCCGGTTGGCCACCGACACGAACACCCGCCCGGAGGTCGGCAGCGACCCGTAGGAGGCGGTCTGCGACTTGGCGAACGCCTTGCCGAAGGAATAATCGATGCCCATCACCTCGCCGGTGGACTTCATCTCCGGGCCGAGCAGCGAGTCGACGCCGTGGCCCTCCGGGGTGCGGAACCGGTGGAAGGGCAGCACGGCCTCCTTGACCGCGACCGGCGCGTCGGCCGGCAGGTCGGTGCCGTCACCGGAGACCGGCAGCATGCCCTCGGCGCGCAGTTGCGCCACCGTGGCGCCGAGCATGATCCTGGCCGCGGCCTTGGCCAGCGGGATCGCCGTCGCCTTGGACACGAACGGCACCGTGCGGGACGCCCTCGGGTTGGCCTCCAGCACGTAGAGCACGTCGTCCTTGAGCGCGTACTGCACGTTCAGCAGACCGCGCACGCCCACTCCGCGAGCGATGGCCTCGGTGGACGCCCGGACCGCTTCCAGGTCGGTACGGCCCAGCGTGATGGGCGGCAGCGCGCAGGACGAGTCGCCGGAGTGCACGCCTGCCTCCTCGATGTGCTCCATCACGCCGCCGAGGAAGATCTCCTCGCCGTCGAACAGGGCGTCCACGTCGATCTCGATGGCGTCGTCGAGGAACCTGTCGACCAGGACCGGGTGTTCCGGGGACACCTCGGTGGCCCGCGCGATGTACTCGGCGAGCGTGGTCTCGTCGTAGACGATCTCCATGCCCCGGCCGCCCAGCACGTAGGAGGGCCGGACCAGCACCGGGTAGCCGATCGAGTCGGCGATCCGCTTGGCGGCGCCGAACGAGGTCGCCGTGCCGTAGGCGGGGGCCGGCAGGCCCGCTGTGGACAGCACCTCGCCGAACGAGCCGCGGTCCTCGGCCAGGTGGATCGCCTCGGGGGACGTGCCGACCACCGGCAGTCCGGCGGCGGCGAGTTTGCGGGCCAGCCCGAGCGGTGTCTGACCGCCCAGTTGCACGATGACCCCGACGACCGTGCCGGACGCCTGCTCGGAGTGGAACACCTCCAGCACGTCCTCGAACGTCAACGGCTCGAAGTACAGCCGGTCCGCGGTGTCGTAGTCGGTGGACACCGTCTCCGGATTGCAGTTGATCATGACGGTCTCGTAGCCGGCGTCCCGCAGGGCCATCGCGGCGTGCACACACGAGTAGTCGAACTCGATGCCCTGGCCGATCCGGTTCGGGCCGGAGCCCAGGATGAGCACCTTGGGCCGCTCGCGCTGCTCGGTCACCTCGGTCTCGGCGTCCGGATCCGCCTCGTAGGCCGAGTAGTGGTACGGCGTCAGCGCGGCGAACTCGGCGGCACACGTGTCCACCGTCTTGTACACCGGCCGCACACCGAGCCGGTGCCGCAGGGCGCGGACGCCGTCCTCACCGGCCAGTTCCGGTCGCAGTGCGGCCACCTGCCGGTCGGACAGCCCGGCCCGCTTGGCCCGCCGCAGCAGGGCCCCGTCCAGCACCGGCGCGCTGGTCAGCTCGTTGCGCAGTTCGACCAGCGCCGCGATCTGGTCCACGAACCACGGGTCGATGCCGGACGCGGTGGACACCTGCTCGACGGAGGCGCCCAGCCGCAGCGCCCTGTCCACGGTGTAGAGCCGGCCGTCGTGCGGCACGGCCAGTTCGGCCAGCGTCGAGTCGAGCGTGGCGTCGGCGGGGTCGGGCGTGGTCCAGAACCCGGCGGCCTTCGTCTCCATGGAGCGCAACGCCTTGCCCAACGCCTCGGCGAAACTGCGGCCAAGGGCCATGCCCTCGCCGACGCTCTTCATGGTGGTGGTCAGCGTGGGATCGGCGCCGGGGAACTTCTCGAACGCGAACCTGGGCACCTTGACCACGACGTAGTCCAGCGTGGGCTCGAAGCTGGCCGGGGTCTCGCCGGTGATGTCGTTGCGGATCTCGTCCAGCGTGTAGCCGATGGCCAGTTTCGCGGCGATCTTGGCGATCGGGAAACCGGTCGCCTTGGACGCCAGCGCGCTCGACCGCGACACCCTCGGGTTCATCTCGATGACGACCAGCCTGCCGGTCTGCGGGTGCACGGCGAACTGGATGTTGCAGCCGCCGGTGTCCACGCCGACCTCGCGCAGCACGTCGATGCCGACATCGCGCATGTGCTGGTACTCGCGGTCGGTCAGCGTCATCGCGGGCGCC
This sequence comes from Pseudonocardiaceae bacterium, assembly GCA_036502345.1. Classification (GTDB taxonomy): domain Bacteria; phylum Actinomycetota; class Actinomycetes; order Mycobacteriales; family Pseudonocardiaceae; genus DATEPR01. The sequence goes on from DASXYT010000191.1 coordinate 7,091, forward strand.
ACGGTGACCGAGTCGCCGGTGTGCACGCCCATCGGGTCGATGTTCTCGATGGAGCAGACCACGACGACGTTGTCCGCGCGGTCGCGCATGAGTTCGAGCTCGTACTCCTTCCAGCCCAGCACGCTCTCCTCGATCAGCACCTCGTGCACCGGCGACTCGGCAAGCCCGATCGACGCCAGTCGGGCCAGTTGCTCGTGGTTGTAGGCCAGGCCGGAACCGAGGCCGCCCATGGTGAACGACGGCCGGATCACCACCGGCAGGCCGAGTTCGGCCACCGCGGCGTCCACCTCGGCCATCGATTTACACACCGCGCTGTTGGGCACGTCCGAGCCGATCTTGCGAACGATGTCCTTGAACCGCTGCCGGTCCTCACCGCGCTGGATCGCCTCGATGTCCGCACCGATCAGCTCAACGCCGTACTTCTCCAGCACACCGCGTTCGTGCAGGGCGACGGCGACGTTCAGCGCGGTCTGCCCGCCGAGGGTGGCCAGCAGGGCGTCGGGGCGCTCGACCGCGATCACCTTCGTCACGAAATCCGGCGTGATCGGCTCGACGTAGGTGGCGTCGGCGAACT
>DASXYT010000192.1:0-2594 GCA_036502345.1 Pseudonocardiaceae bacterium
ACTTCAACCTGGTGCTCTCGGCGCGGAGGCACAACGTGACGATGGCGCGGTACAACACGATGTCCCACCAGCTGCCCGGCGAGCCGTACTTCGGCACCCGGATGACCAACGCCGGTTACACCTGGTCATGGGCCGGCGAGAACATCGGCTGGAATTCGGCGATGAACACCAGAGGCGTCGTGACCCTCGAGAAGCTCATGTACAACGAGACCGCACCCAATAACAGTCACCGTCTCAACATCCTGAATTGGCATTTCCGGAACGTCGGCGTGGACGTCTACCTGGACAAGGTGCATCACAAGGCCTGGCTGACGACCGACTACGGTCACCACTAGTGCAGCCTCGCGTAAGTCTTTGAGGGGTTCAGGCCTGGGCTGGTGTCATGCGGCTGTTGGAAGCCGGATCGCCTCGGTGGGTCCGGCAGGTGCGGGATCGATGTGCTGGGTGTGACGGGCGAGATGGCGGGCGTGGTCGGCGCGGGCGTCGTAGGTCCAGGTCCAGGGGCGTGCGGTGCGGTTGTAGCGGATCGTGAAGTTGGTGATCTTCTCGGCGAGGTCGGCGCGGGAGGTGAACTCGCCGCGACGCAGCAGGCCGCGGGTCAGCACGGAGAACCACAGTTCGGCCATGTCCAGCCAGGAGGCGTGCTTCGGGGTGTAGGTGACGGTGATCCGGGGGTGGGCGGCGATCCAGGCGCGGGTGGCGCGGGAGGTGTGCGATGACCCGTTGTCCATGACCATGTGGATCTTCAGGCGCGGGTCGATGCACTGGTCCAGGCGGTGCAGGAAGGCGATGAAGGTGGCCGAGTCGTTGCGGGTGATCGGCTCGATGACGACCTGCCCGGTGGCGACGTGCAGCGCGGCGATGATGGACACGGTGCCGTTGCGGACGTACTCGAACTCGCGGCGGGCCGCCCGGCCTGGTGCTGGTGGCAGCTCGGGATACTTGCGGTACTTGGCCTGGATCCCGGTCTTCTCATCGATGCAGATCACCACGGTGCCCGGCGGCGGGCGCAGGTAGATGTCGCAGACCGCGCCGGCCTGGGCCCAGAACTGCTCGTCGTCGCGGCGGTTGAGCCAGCCCCGGACCCGGTGCGGGGCCAGTTCCAGGCCGGCCAGGATCCGTCCCACCTGCGAGGCGGAGATGCCGGTGCCGGCCAGTTGGTCGGCGATCAGGGCGTGCGTCCACGCCGAGACGCCCTCGGGCGGTGTCGAGGTGGCGGTGGCCACGATCGCCAGCCGCACGTTCGGCCCGTACACCTCGGGCCGGCCGCTGCGCGGCCGGTCGAGCAGGGCGGGGATGCCGCCGCGGACGAACCGGCGCCGCCAGGTCCGCACCGTGCCCACCGAGCAGCCCAGTTCCGCGGCGATCCGCTCGTTGGGCCAGCGCTGGTGCGCGAACAGCACGATCCGGGCGCGGCGCACCAGCCCCTGCGGCGAGGACGGGCGACGCACGATCGCCTCCAGCCTGTCCTTGCGCCGAAACCCCAAGACCACGACGTCGCTGCTGGCCGCACGCGCCATGACCTACCTCCGGTGATCGGTGATCACCGGACAGTGCCCGGCACAAGATCAACAGTGGCGGCGACACACCGGGCACGGCGACAATGAGCCATGCCCGTGCCATCCAAGCGTCTCAAGGATCTGATCGAGGGCACCGTCGATCACCACGCCTCCCAACGGTGGCCGACGCTGGAGGAAGTCACCATCGGCTGGCGCGGCTCCTACGGCTACCTGACCGGCTACCTCAGCGACAGCGACGACGACCAGATCAAACTCGGCCGCATCCAATACCTCGGCGACCCCGACGACTGGGCCTTCGCGATCTGGCAAGCCAGCACCGACACCTACACCGACACCGTCCTCCTGGACGGGCAGCCCACCGGACACCCGAACCAGGCCCTCGACACCGCCTGCACCCTCTACCTCACCGGCACCGGCCAGCACCGGCACTGACGACGCCGCAAACCCCTCAAGGACTTACGCGGGCCTGCACTAGATATGTCGAAGTCGGGTCGCGTGCAACGGTCGTGCAACACCAGGACCGCAAACAACCGTCGCAACCAACGTGACCAACCTGCCCGAGGCCCGTAACCAACGGCCTCGAGTCCAAACCAACGCAGCCAACCCCGGGCGGAAAACGTTGACACGGTAGGGGTCACTGGTTCAATCCCAGTATCGCCCACAACTAGGCGGCATGAGCGGGCACGATGTGGCACCCGGTGACACACGGCGACACGCATTGTGAGTCGCCCGTGTGTTGCTCATTTGTTGCTCTGATCGAACCGAACGGCACGCCGCGACACGAGCAGGCACGTGCACCCGGATCCGTGCACCACTGCGGTTCGGTCGTGCAAGCGGGTTCAATCGCGGCTTTCCGCATCGCCATGCGCCCGCTGGTCGAGTCCGGCGCTGCTCGGGGGACCTACGTGTTCTCGGGCAGGGCGAGTGTGGCCAGCAGATTGTCCGACGGCAGCCACTGGCATGACGTCATCTTGAACATCACCCGACGGCACCTGGCGGTGAAGCCCGCGAGGTACCGACCGGAAGCGGCTCGGCAGACGTGTCACCCATCGGTTAGCAGCCCCGCCGGACTCA
>DASXYT010000193.1:0-37774 GCA_036502345.1 Pseudonocardiaceae bacterium
AACCCAGATCCGGTTGGGCAACGGGAGGCCGGCACGCCAGCCGGGTGCAGATCACGGCAGAGCCTGCAGGATGGCCTGGTAGGCGGCGCCGTACGCGGTGGGGGATCCGGTGTAGTCGGTGATCAGCGTGGGGCCGCTCGAGCAGGCGCCGGACCAGTCATCCCAGGTCCAGCCCAGAAAGCTGGTGTTCTCCGACTCCAGCCAGCTGGTCAGCGGGTCGATGTAGCTGCCGCCGCAGTCGTTCTCGCCGATCTCACCGGCCACCACCGGCACCGACGCGGCCACCGGGGCGATCTGGCTGGTCCAGCACGCCTGCGTCGAGCACGTGTTGAAGTTGTACGAGTGCCACGACGCGACCAGGTTGTTGTCCGGGTCGGTCGGCTTGAACTGCAGCCACTGGGTCAGGTCGTTGGAGAACTCGATCCCGCCCAGCATGATCACGTTGCTGGCACCCGTCGCGCGGACCGTGTTGACCAGCGTCTGCATGCCGGCCACCGAGTAGCCGATGCCGGTGCAGGTGCCGCCGTTCAGCCAGCACTGCCAGCCGGTGGTCTCACTGCCGGTCGCCCGGGACGGGAACGGCTCGTTGAACAGGTCGAAGATCACCGAGTTGTTGCCCTTGAACGTGCTGGCCACCGATGACCAGAACGGCACGGACTGCGCGGTGTCCGGCATCGGCTTCTGGCACGTGGCCATCGCCGAAGCACAGCCGGACGAGTTGCCCGTGTACAGGCCGTCCGTCCAGTGCAGGTCCAGGATCACGTCCAGCCCGTTGCTGTTCAACAGACTCACGTACTGCTTGATGGCGGCCTGGTAGGTGGCACCGGAGAACGCCGGGTTCACGTAGGACTCCGCGTTCCAGCACGCCTCGTTCAGCGGCACCCGGACAGCGGTGATGCCCCACGACTTGATCGCCGTGATCGACGCCTGGTCCACCGGGCCGTCGAAGATGCCGTTGCCCTGCACACACGCGAACTCGGCACCGGACCGGTTCGCGCCGTGCAGCGTGACGACGCTGCCACTCGCGTCCAGCAGCTTGGTGCCGGACACGTGCAGTTGCGGCGCCCCGGTCGGCGGCGGGGTGGTACCGCCCGCCGCGGCCACGGTGATCGGCACGGACGCCGAGGTCACCGCCTTGCCCGCCGCGTCGAACGCCTCGGCGGTCAGCGAGTAGCTGCCGGCCGCCGCGTTGGCGATGGTCACCGTGTAGGGCGCCGTGGTCGCCGTGCCCAACAGGGTGGTGCCGTTGAAGAACTCGACCTTGCTGATCGAGCCGCCGGTCTCGGCAGCGGACGCCGACAGCACGATGCTCGATCCCGTGGTGAACGACTGGCCAGAGGTCGGACTGGTCAGGCTGACCGTCGGGGTCAGCGGTGCGCCGGGGCCGCCGCCGTTGCACGCTGTGCCGTTCAGCGTGAACGCCGTCGGATTGGTGTTGGTGCCGGTCGAGTTCGCGATGAACCCGAGTACGACGTTGCCGCCGGTGGCCAGCGTGCCGTTGTAGGAGGCGTTCTGCACCGTCACGAACGACCCGCTCTGGGTGAACGTGCCGTTCCAGCCGTCGGCGATCATCTGGTTGCCGGAGTACGTGTAGCCCAGCGTCCACGCCGTCACGGCGGCCGCGTTGTTGGTGATCGTCACGGCGCCCTGGAAGCCGCCCGGCCAACTGTTGGTCACCGAGTAGTCGACCTGGCAGGCCGGTAACGCCGCCGCGGCAGGAGTAGCGGTCACCGCGATGGGTACCGCCAGGCCGAGCGCGAGCACGGCGGCACCGATCAGGCCGGCCACGAACCTCGGCCTGCCTCGGGCCGGCCGGGGTGGGAGTGTGCGTTCGGACAAGGCCATTCCTGGCCACCTCCACATCGAGGGGGTTGTTTTCTGCTGGTCAGCTCGTGCAGGTGGATCCGTTGAGGCTGAACGCGGTCGGGTTCGGGTCCGCCGTGGGGTCGTTGGCCGTGAAGCCGACCATCACCGAAGCGCCGGGCGCGATCGTGGCGTCGAAGGCGGCCGCCGTGGCCACCACGTGTTTGCCGGTCTGCGTGTCGGTGGCGTTCCACAGGCTGCTGACCTGTGCCGCGCCGGGGAAGTCCCAGGCCAGCGTCCAGTTGTTGATCGCCGTGGTGCCGGTGTTCTTGATCGTGATGCCCGCCTGGAATCCGCCCTGCCAGGCGTTGACCACCGAGTAGACGGCCGAGCAGGAGGCCGACGGTGGTGGCGGCGCCGACGTGGTGGTCGGCGGCGCGGTCCCCGTTCCGGTCGTCGGTGGCGGCGGCGCGGTTATCGTGCCGGTCAGCGGGAACTGGATGGTCTTGAGCAGGCTCTGCTTGGCGGCGCTCACCGGCGTGGCGTCATAACCGTTGTCCAGCAAGGCGAACGAGTCCTCGCCGTTGAGCGCCCAGTACGTCCAGCCCATGCCCGGATTGGCGCCGATGAACGTGACGAGGCTGTTGAACCACTGGCCCTGCGAGCCGGTCGCGGTGTTCGACACGTCCGTCGCGACGTTGCCGGTGCCGAACTCGCCGACCCAGATCGGCGCGGTGTTGTTCTGGTACAGGTAGCCCCAGAACTGGTTCCACACCGCTGCCAGGCTGGCCGTCGTCGTCGTCGCGTTGAACCAGGTCTGCTGGAACAGCGACGGCCCGTAGTCGTGCGCCGAGTAGACGACGTGGCCCGGCGAGGTCAGCGTGACCGGGAACTGGCCGGCCAGTTCGAGATCGCCGCCCCACCACGTGGAGTCGAAGCCACCGGCCGCGTTCGGCGTCTCGCCGATGCCCTCGGCGAAGATCAGCGCACTCGGATCGAGGCCGAGGATCTCGTTGCCGGCAGCCTCGTAGGCCAGCCGGATGTCGGTGTTCGGGTCGCCGGTGCCCCACGTGGCGCCGTTGGCGTAGGCCACCCCGGCCGGCGTGTGCGGCTCGTTGCGCAGGTCGAAGCCGATCACCGTCGGGTTGCCCGCGTACCGCTTGGCCATCGTGGCCCAGTCGGTCAGCCAGTTCTGGTTGGTGAACGCGGCCGTGTACCAGAGCCCGTTCTCCTCAGCGGACTCGCCCGCGTCGGACCGGTGGTCGTCCAGGATCACCTTGAGCCCGTCGGTGCCCGCGTACGCGACGATCTTGTCCAGGATCTGCAGCGAGTTCAGCCCGGCGAGGTCGGTGTTGATCGGCCCGGTGCTGTTGAACATGCTGAAGTTCTGCGGAATTATCGGCTTTTCCACCATCTGGTTGGAGAACGGGATCCGGATGGTGTTGTAGCCGAGGTTCTTGATGGCGTCGACGACGGCGTGGTAGTCCTGCGCCCACAGGCCGTGCGCGATCTCGTCGGGGGTCTCGAACCCGTACCAGTTGATACCGGCGATGCGGACCACGTCGCCCGCCGAGTCGAGGATCTTGTTGCCGCTGGTGTGCCAGAAGCCGGCACCCACCGCAGCGGTGGCCGCAGTGGGACTCGGTGCCGCGGAACTCGGCAGCGCCGCGGCGAACACGGTCCCGCCGAGCACGGCCGCCACCGCACCGGCGGCGACAATCGTCGTGCGAAAGGGGTGCATGGCGCACAAGTACCGGCCGGTGAGCGGGCGGTGTCAAGAAGTCACCACCCGCCCACGGACCGTCCCCCTGGCTGTACTGCGTCAAGGGTCGCTTTCGGTCATGAAACTTCCAGCACCTGGTCACGCTGGTCAGCAACCGATTCGACGGTGATTCGACGAACTGTGGCCTGGGTTACCCGACCGTCAAGATCGCGGCAACAGCGAGCCGTGCGGTGTCAGGCTCGCGTCCGCGTCGGCGACCCGGCAGGCGATCAGCGATCTGCTGAACGGAGCACACACCTCTGATCGGGAGGCACACCGTGACACTGGCAGGTCGGCAGAACCGCCGCTGGCCCAAGGGGTCTGGCCCATCGGTACGCGGATCGAGACAGGTGGCGAACTGCTGTTCGCCGGCGTGCCGGCCACGCACCTCGCTGCCCGTTTCGGTACGCCGGTGAACCTGCTGGACGAGGCCGACGTGCGGGCCAGGGCGCATTCGTTCAGTGCTGCCCTGCCCGAGGCCGAGGTGGTGTTCGCCGGCAAGGCACTGCCGTGCCGGGCGGTGCTGCGCTGGCTGGCCGAGGAGGGCCTCTCGCTGGACGTGTGCTCGGCGGGCGAGCTCGCCGTGGCCAGGTCGGTCGGCTTCCCCGCGGAGCGGATCCTGTTGCACGGCAACGTGAAGACGGCCGAGGACCTGAAGGCCGCGCTGGCCTACCGGGTGGGTCGGATCGTGATCGACTCGACCGACGAGATCGACCACCTCAGTGCGCTGGCAGCGCACGGCCAGGCGGTGCTGATCCGGGTCACGCCGGGCGTCGACGCGCACATCCACCGGGCCATCACCACCGGTGTCGACGACCAGAAGTTCGGCTTCCCGCTGGCCACCGGTGCCGCGGCCGACGCGGTGACCAGGGTGTTGGGCACGCCGGGCCTGCGGCTGGCCGGGCTGCACTGCCACATCGGCTCGCAGGTGCGGGACGTGGCCGCCTACGAGGAGGCCGTGCGGCGGATGGTCCACTTCGCCGCCGACGTGCACGCTCGGCACGGCGTGACCATCGGGCAACTGGAGCGTCACCCCGGCGGTGGCCACCAGCGACCGGCCCGGCTCGATGATCAGCCTGGGCACCGGCAGCCGCAGCGCGTCGCACTCGTAGTGCAGCGCCACCCGCACCCGGTGGCTGAACCCGGCCAGGTCGAACTCGCTGTCGCCGGCCAGGTAGGGCACAGCGAAGCCACCGCCGATGTAACTCGCGCACGGCTGAGCCCGCACAATGGGGGGATGGGGAGCGTGAATCGAACGTTGCGGATCGGGCCTTATCAGGCCGATCCGCCGGTGGTGCTCGCGCCGATGGCCGGGATCACGAACGTGGCGTTCCGGCGGCTGTGCCGGGAGTACGGGGCCGGGTTCTACGTGTGCGAGATGATCACCAGCCGGGCGCTGGTCGAGCGCGACGCCACCACCATGCACATGATCACGTTCGATCCCGGCGAGTACCCGAGGTCGATGCAGCTCTACGGCGTCGACCCGGAGACGATGCGCCGGGCGGTCCGGATGATCGTGGACGAGGACCTGGCCGACCACGTCGACATGAACTTCGGCTGCCCGATGCCGAAGGTGACCCGCCGGGGTGGCGGCGCCGCGCTGCCGTTCAAGCGCAGGTTGTTCGCCGACATCGTGGCGGCAGCGGTGAAGGCAGCCGAGCCAGCCGGGATCCCGGTGACCGTGAAGTTCCGGATCGGGATCGACGACGAGCACCACACGTTCCTGGACGCGGGCCGGATCGCCGAGGCAGAAGGCGCTGTGGCGGTCGCGCTGCACGCGAGGACGGCCGCCCAGCGCTACTCGGGGCAGGCCGACTGGTCCATGATCAGCCGCCTGGTCGAGGCCGTGACCACCATCCCGGTGCTGGGCAACGGCGACATCTTCGCCGCCGAGGACGCCATGAAGATGGTCGAGCAGACCGGCTGCGCCGGTGTCGTGGTCGGCAGGGGCTGCCTCGGCCGCCCGTGGCTGTTCCGCGACCTGCAGGCCGCCTTCGCGGGTGAGCCGATCCCGGACGGTCCGACGCTGGGCGGGGTGGCCGCCGTACTGAGCCGGCACGCGCACCTGCTGGCCGACCACTACGGCGAACTCAAGGGCCTGCGCGACCTGCGCAAGCACATGGCGCTGTACCTGCGGGGCTTCCCGGTCGGCGCCACCCTGCGCCAGCGGTTCGCGATGGTGGGCAGCATCACAGAGCTGGACGATCTGCTCGGCGAACTGGGCGGCCCGGACGGTCCCGGGCTGGACACGCCGTACCCGGCGGAGGCCGATGGCCCACGCGGTCGGCAGGGCTCGCCGGGCAAGGTCGTGCTGCCGGCGAACTGGCTCGACGACCCCGAGGACGCGAGCGTGCCGGCCGGGGCCGAGTTGATGCACTCCGGTGGGTAGTCAGAGCTCTTACCACGGTAAATGCCCTGCGTAGTGGCATGATTACCATGCGGTAACTCGACCCGTTCGGAGAAATTTTCGCGATCCAATTTCACCCGATCGAGACGCAAATCACGTTCAACCACCGCATTGGAGCAACCTCCCTTCAGCCAGTCGAGCGAAATCCGACACTGGCTAGTCCCGCCATCTCAAGCCGACCCTCTTTTAGGTCGACACCTTGGGACGTAGGGAGGTGAAGCGCGGTGACCGTGCTGCGACCCGACATCGCGGAACCGGAGCCGATCCACGACGGCGACGGCTGGGTGACTTACGACGCGCCGACACGGCCCGCCGGCCCCCACCCACTGTCCCGTAACGACGTCGGCAACGGCTTCGGTGCCGCACGCCCGGACACGGCCCACGACACCGCCCACCGCGACGTGGCGGCCCCGATCGCGGGCCTCGCCGTCGGCATGCAGCCTGCCGCCCCGGACAGCCAGGACAGCCTCGGCACCGGTGGCCTCACCGACAGCTCCAAGCTGATCAGGCTGCACGAGTCGATCGGGGCGCTGCTGGCGTCCCGGGGCGAGTGGCAGCAGGCGTACGAGCACCTGCGGTCCGCCCTGGACCTCGTCTACTCCGACCGGATCGAACAGGCTCCCGTGCCTGAGCAGCTGCGTCGCGAGGTGGACCGGCTGCGCAGGGAGCACGCCGAGGCCCGCGAGCAGAGCATCCGGGACAGCCTCACCGCCAGCTACAACCGCCGCTACCTCGACCAGCGCCTCACGTCGCTGCTCGCCGACACGTCCCGCACCAGGCAGGGACTGGCCGTCGCACTGGTCGACCTGGACTGGTTCAAGCAGGTCAACGACACGTTCGGGCATCTCGTGGGGGACCGGGTGCTGCAGCGGGTGGTGGACCTGCTGTCCGACGGACTGCCCGACGGCGCCTTCTGCGCCCGCTACGGCGGCGAGGAGTTCGTCCTGGTCGTCCCGGGCATCGACGCGGCCACCGCCCTCGCAGTTGCCGAGGCCGCGCGTGCTCGGGTGGAACACAACCCCTGGTCAGCGCTGGTGCCAGGGCTACGGGTCACCGTCAGCATCGGTCTGGCCCACGAGCCGGCAGGCGGCAGCGCGGCAGGCCGGGCACCGACGAGTGCCGAGCAACAGCTGCTGCGCGCTGATGGTTTGCTGTACGCGGCCAAGCAGTCCGGCCGCAACGCGGTGGCCTACCGCCATTCGGGTCGGGTGCTGCTCGCCGGCCCGGCCGCGAACGGGCAACCGATAGCCGAACCCCGGTTGGCGGTTACGCCTGAACGGTAATTCTTAGCCCGTTCGGCCTAACGGGGTAGGCACAATCGCGTACTTATAGTGAAAGTGTTTCCTGGCACTGTCGTCAGAAGCACCAGCCGACCGTACTATCGCCTCCGCAGGGTGACGCGGATACCGGGCGGGGCTGGTGTCCGGCACTGCCCGGCGCAGAGCTGTCTGGACAGCGCGCGCCCACACCACGAACACTGATGCGTAGCTGGGAAGGAGAACGAGTGCCTGACGAGCCCCGCCGCGGCGATGCCGGCCGGCACGGTGCGTCCTCCTCGGTCCCCGATCAGGATTCTTCCGACCGCCCCAACCGCCGTCGACGTCGTTCGATGGAGGACTCCGGCGGAGTGAGCGTGTCGGACCTGGTCGCCAAACACGGCAGTTCCCGTTCTGACCTGACGCCCGTCCCTCCCCCGTCGCACGTGGCACCCACCGAGTCCACCGGTGGCCGCAGGCACGCCCAGCAACCGCCGGCCGCGTCCGCTCGCGAAGGCCGTCGTCGTGCCCAGTCGGACCAGACGCAAGCCCCCGTCAGGTCCGCCGGCAACGCCGCGCAGCCGCCGCGTGCCCTCCCACCCCAATACCGTATGCAGGGACAGGGCACTGGACGGACGCAGTCAGGTAACGACATCGCACCGTCTCGACCCTCGGACACCTTCACACCGGTCGAAACGGGCTTTGACGCCCCGCAGCGCTCCCAGCGGATGCCGGCCCGACCGGCGGCGGCACCCAACTCCCGAACCAGCACGACCCGGCGCGGCACCGGTCAAGCCGGTACCGGCCAGGTCGGTACCGGCCAGCCGAGCGGCCCGCAGCGCATCCCCGGCCAGAACCGGGCAGCCCAGCCGCAGAGCGGCCACCCGTCGCTGAACCAGATCCCGGCGCCGCAGGCACGGGCCGACGCCCCTCGGCGTGGCCAGCCGCGCAGCAGCCAGCCACCGGCCGACCGGTTGCCGCAGCAGCCGCCGACCCGGAGCGGCCCTCGGGCCTGGAACCAACAGCAGAACCGGCGTGACTCGCAGCCGCTGGTCACCAGGGCCGAACCACCCCGCTCGACCGGCACCGGCTCGATGCCGGCACCTGGCCAGCCCGGCGGTCGCCCGCCCGGCACCGGCCGCCTGCCCCGTGGTGGGCAGCCCCGAGGTCCGCAGCAGCCCTCCGGGCCGCAGCCGGTACCGCCGTCGGCCGCCGACACCGCGGTCAGCAGCCGCCTCCCCGGCACCCAGAACGGCATGTCCCCGGTCGCACCGCCGACGGGCGTCGGCCCGGGCAGCCGCACCGGTATGAACCCGGTCGGTCCCGGCAGCCGCACCAACGTGACGCCGGTCGGCCAGGGCAGCAGGCCGGGTATCGCGCCGGTGGGCCCGAACAGCCGCTCCGGCATGACACCGGTGGGCCCGGGCAGCCGTAGCGGCATGAACCCGGTCGGCCAGCCGAGCCGGCCGGGCATGTCCCCGGTCGGTCGTCTCGCGGCGACCGCGCTGGCCGTGCCGGCCAAGGCCCCGAGCGCACCGGCGCCGACCCCCGAGGACCAGAGCAACGCCGTCACGGCGATCACGCCGGCAGTGCCGGCCGTCGCCGGGCCGGAGCGGCGCGAGGACATCGACCCATCGTGCCTGACCACCGAGATGGAACCGATCAGCGAGGCCATCGAGGAAAAGCGCACGATCGACGCCACGCTGGCCAGGTTCTCCGCCGTGCACGACGAGATGGCGGCCGAGCAGGCCGAGCGGCGCAGCAAGCGGATGAAGATCATGCCGTGGCTGGCCAAGGACGACGACCTCGAAGAGGCGTTGACCAAGGCGGGCCCGGTCAGCCCGGCGGACGCCGGTAAGCAGCGGGCCACCGAGGCGCCGAGGCGGCTGGCCAAGGTGCCGCTGCCCAAGCTGCAGGCCAAGCTCCCGGCACGCGGCCGGTCCATGGTCAGCGCGAAGGCAGCCGCCGCGGGTATCGCGGTGCTGGTGCTGCTCGGTTCGTTCTTCGGCTGGCGTGCCATCCACGGCGGCGGGTCCGGTGGCGGCGGGATCCAGGAAGTGGCGGCACTGGACGAGAACTCGCCGGCCATCCTGGAGAGCGCGAAGCAGTACGGCGACTCGAACTTCCTCATGGTCGGCACCAGCAGCAGGCCGGGCGCGAAGGCCAGCGGCAGCCAGACCACGGACACCATCATGGTGGTGCACATCCCGACCGACGGCAGCCGTGTCGCCGTCGTGTCGTTCCCGCCGAACCTGCAGGTGGACCGGCCGGTGTGCCAGCAGTGGAACAACCAGACCAACCAGGTCAGCGGTCAGGTGCCGGCACAGACCGGCGTGAAGCTGTCCTCGGTGTACGCCACCGGCGGCCCGCGCTGTGTCACCGACACCGTGCAACAGCTGACCGGCCTGCGGATCAACCACTTCGTCGGTGTCGACGACAGCGGGTTCAACGCGCTGGTGAGCAGCGTGCAGGGCGTCCAGCTGTGCGTGAAGGCACCGGTGAAGGACGCCGCGCTCGGCACGATCATCGGCAACAGCGGCCCGGTCACGCTGACCGGTGCGCAGGCGCTGAACTACGTGCGGGCCGACCAGATCGTCGGTGACAAGCAGATCGCCGACCTGAGCCGGATCAGCCGGCAGCAGAGCTTCCTGGCCGCCATGGCGCGCAAGACCATCGGCCAGCAGAACCTGCTGATGAACGCGAACCTGCTGAACAACTTCCTCGGCACGTTCACCAGTTCGACGTTCGGCGACAACATGGGCGTCAGCCAGTTGGCCAAGCTGGCCACGTCGCTGCAGGGCCTGGCCCTCGGCCGGATCACGTTCGTCACGCTGCCCACCGCGGCCAAGCTGAACCCGGCAGGCGAGGAGACGATCCAGGCGACCACCAGCCGGCAGCTGTTCACCGCCATCATCGACAACTCGGCGCTGCCCGGCGAGACCACGTCCAGCCAGGCCACCACCCCGAGCACGTCGAGCACGCCGGTGACGGCACAGCAGATCAAGCTCCAGGTGATCAACGGCATCGGCGACAGCGCACCAGGCGCAGCGACGCAGACGGCGAACCAGCTCAGGCCGTACGGCTACAAGATCACCGAGATCGGCGGCCCTGTCCCGGCGAACGTGACGAAGACGGTCATCAGGTACGCGTCGGCGCAGCAGGCCCAGGCCCAGCTGCTGGCGTCCTCGATCCCGTCGGCTTCGCTGCAGGTGGACCAGAGCATGGGCGGCGCGATCCAGCTGATCATCGGCCCCGGTTTCGACCACGACGTCAAGGCACCGCACGCCGGTGTGACGACCAACGGGGCGAACAGCGCGTCGTCATCGGAGGCACCGGCCGGCCTGTCCTATGTGAACGCGGCGAACGCCTCCTGTAGCTGATCAGCGCATGATCAACCTGGTCGGTCACCCCAGGTTCACTCGGGGTTCATCCGGCGATGCCGCGTTGGAGACACGCCACAACTAGGCTCAACGTCATGCGTGAGGCCTACCATGATCGACTCGGCGAACTAGCCACCAGTCTCGCCGACATGTGCGCGATGGTCGGCACTGCCATGGAGCGGGCCACCATTGCCCTGCTCAAGACCGATCTGGCGCTGGCCGAACAGGTGATCAGTGACGACGCGGCGGTCGACATCGCCCGCACCGCGTACGAGGAGGAGGCCTACGCCCTGCTCGCACTGCAGGCGCCGGTGGCCACCGACCTGCGTACGGTGCTCGCGGTGATCCACGCCGCGGAGAGCCTGGAGCGGATGGGCGACCTGGCGCTGCACGTGGCCAAGGCCGCGCGGCGCAGGCACCCGAACCCGGTGCTGCCGGACGAGGTCCGCCCCTACTTCGAGCAGATGGGCCGTGTCGCCGTCGACATGGCGCGCAAGACCGAAGAGGTGATCCGGTCGCAGGACATCGAACAGGCCAAGCAGGTCGAGGACGACGACGACGAGATGGACAACCTGCACCGCGACCTGTTCGCCGTGCTGATGGACAAGGACTGGCCGCACAGCGTGACCACGGCGGTGGACGTGACACTGCTCGGCAGGTTCTACGAGCGCTTCGCCGACCACGCGGTGTCCGTCGCCAAGCGGACGGTTTTCGTTGTCACCGGGCGGATGCCCGGTTCGGATCAGTACGACATTTGAGCCACAAAAAGGCCCCCAACCCGTCGGACGGGTTGGGGGCTTTGTGCTGTCGGCCTCAGCCGAAGCGTCCCGAGATGTAGTCCTCCGTCGCCTTCTGGCCGGGGTTGGAGAAGATCTTCTCCGTGTCGTCGATCTCGATCAGGTGGCCCGGCTGGCCCGCGCCGCGCAGGTTGAAGAATGCGGTCTGGTCACTGACCCGCGCCGCCTGCTGCATGTTGTGCGTGACGATGACGATCGTGTAGTCCTTCTTCAGCTCACCGATCAGGTCCTCGATGGCGAGCGTGGAGATCGGGTCCAGCGCCGAGCACGGCTCGTCCATCAGCAGCACGTCCGGCTGCACGGCGATCGCCCTCGCGATGCACAGCCGCTGCTGCTGCCCACCGGAGATGCCGCCACCGGGCTTGTTCAGTCGGTCCTTCACCTCGTCCCACAGGTTCGCGGCGCGCAGCGCCCGCTCGGCCAGCTCGTGCAGCTGCTTGCGGTCCCGCGAGCCGGACAGCCTCAGGCCGGCCACCACGTTGTCCCTGATCGACATCGTGGGGAACGGGTTGGGCCGCTGGAACACCATGCCGATGGTCTTGCGCACCACCACCGGGTCGACCGATGACGCGTAGATGTCCTCGCCGTCCAGCGACACCTTGCCCTCGACCCGGGCGCCGGGGGTGACCTCGTGCATCCGGTTCAGCGACCGCAACACGGTGGACTTGCCGCAGCCGGACGGGCCGATGAACGCGGTGACGCTGCGCGGCGGCACGGAGAGGCCGACGTCGGCGACGGCGTGGAACTTGCCGTAGAACAGGTTGAGATCCTTGACATCCAGTCGCTTGGCCATGTGGCCCACCTTCCCTGGCGAGTGACTAACCACGCACCCGCGCGAAGCGCGCGACCGTACGGGCGATCAGGTTCAGCAAGAGCACGATGATGATCAGTGCGAGCGCGCCGGTCCACGCCCGGTTGACCGCGTTGTCGAAGGACTGCCCCACTTCGTTGTACACGAACAACGGTAGCGAAGCCTGCGGCCCCTTGAACGGGTTGTCGTTGATGGCCGGATTGCCGAACACTGTGAGCAGCACGGGAGCGGTCTCACCCATCACCCTGGCCACCGCCAGCATGACACCGGTGATGATGCCGGGCAGGGCCGTCGGCAGCACGATGCGCACCACCGTGATCCATTTGGCCACACCGAGCGCGTAGGACGCCTCGCGCAGGGCGACCGGCACGAGTTTGAGCATCTCCTCGCAGGACCGCACCACGGTCGGCAACATCAGGATCGTCAACGCGAGCGAGCCCGCGAAACCGGAGTTGCCCTGGTGCAACAGGAGCACCCACAGCGCGAGGATGAACAGGCCGGCCACGATGGACGGCAGACCGGTCATCACGTCGACGAAGAAGCTGACGACCTTGCCCAGCCTGCCGCTGCTGTACTCCACCAGGTAGACGGCGACCATGATGCCGAACGGCACCGAGATGACGGTCGCGATGCCGACCTGTTCCAGCGTGCCGATGATGGCCTGGTACGCGCCACCGTTCGGGTCGGACTCGGCGACCGCCCGCATGGAGTGGGTGAAGAAGGTGCCGTCGAACCGGGCGAGGCCCTTGGCGATGGTGTAGCCGAGCACGCCGGCCAGCGGCAGCAGGGCGAGGATCACCGCGACGATCAGCAGGCTGGTCATCAGCCGGTTCTTGGCGTGCCGCCAGCCCTCGACGGACACCGAGACGACGGTCTGCGCGACCACGTAGATCGCGGCGGCGACCAGCACGAAGATGACCCGGCCGTAGATCGGGGTCAGGGTGAACAGCAGCACGGTGACCAGCACGGCGGCCACCGCCGTGACGATCAGGCCCCACCACGGGAGCTTGCGCCGGGACAGGCTCGGCGTGCCAAGCGGCGCGTCCAGCAGGGCGGTCATGCCTTCGCCTCCTTGGTGCCGCGCCGCACGATGTACCTGGCGCCGAAGTTGACCAGCAGGGTGATGGCGAACAGCACGAGGCCGGACGCGATCAGCGCGCCCTGGCTGATCGAGTCGTTCGCGTCGCCCCAGCGGTTGGCGATGTTCGCCGCGATGGTGTTGCCGCCCGGGTCGAGGATGCGCCAGCTGATGCCGTAGGTGCTGGACAGCACCAGGGCCACGGCAATGGTCTCGCCGACCGCACGGCCGAAGCCGAGCACGACCGCGCTGACCACGCCGGAACGGCCGTAGGGCAGCACGGCGGTCTGGATGGTCTCCCACTTGGTGGCACCGAGCGCCAGCGCGCCCTCGATGTGCTCCGTCGGGGTCTGCACGAACACCTCACGCGAGATGGCGGCCACGATCGGCAGCAGCATCACCGCGAGCACGACGGAGGCGACCAGGATCGACTTGCCGTACGTCTCGTTGGTGGACGCGAACAGCGGGAACCAGCCGAAGTACTTGGACAGGAACGTGGACAGCGGGATCAGGTTCGGCGACAGGTAGATCGCACCCCACAGGCCGAACACCACGCTGGGCACCGCGGCCAGCAGGTCGACCACGTAGGCCAGCGGCCGGGCGATCGCCCGGGGCGCGTACTGACTGATGTAGAGCGCGACGCCGACCGCGACGGGCACCCCGATGATCAGCGCGATCACGGAGGCGAGCAGCGTGCCGAAGGCGAGCGCCGCGATACCGAACTTGCCGCTGCCCTGCGGGTCCCATTGGAACGTCGTGAAGAAGTTGGCCTTGTCGTTGGCGACGGCGGGCACCGCCTTGATGATGAGGAACGCGGCGACCGCGGCCATCAGGACCAGCACCAGGATGCCGGCACCCTTGGCGGTCCAGCGGAACATCGTGTCGCCGCCCCTGGACTTGCGGGCGGTGAGCAGGCTCGTCGAGCCGCGGTACTGGTCGTCGTCCTCCGGCGCCCCCACTGGTGCGGGGGGCCGACCTGTCGTGGCGATGTCGGACTCCTTCGTAGTGGTGAACCACCGGTGCCCGCCCGGCGGTCGGATGGTCCGACCACCGGGCGGGCGGGTAGGCATCAGCCCGTCAGCGTTGATCTGCTGCTGACGGTGTTCAGCTGAGGGCGTCGATCGCGCTGACCACCTTCGTGCGGACGATCTCCGGCAGCGGGACGTAGCCCTGGGAAACGATCGCGTTCTGCCCTTCGGTGCTGGCCGCGTAGGACAGGAAGTCCTTCAACGCCTCCAACTTGCTGGCTTCGTTGCCTGCCGAGCACACGATCTCGTAGGTCACCAGCACGTTCGGGTACGCGTCCGCGTCGCTGTTGGTGTAGTCGAAGTTCAGCTTCAGGTCGTTGCCGGTGCCGGCGACGGCGGCCTTGCCGATGAAGTTCGTGGTGTTCTGCTGGGTCAGCTCCACGAACTGGCCTGCGGCGTTGCTCACCTTGGCGTAGGGGATCTGCTGCTGGGTCGCGTAGGACAGCTCGAAGTAGCCGATGCCGCCTGCCGTCTTCTTCACGTCCTGGGAGACCAGCGCGGAGCCCTTGTCACCCTGGCCACCCGGTGCCGGCCACTGCTTGTTGGCGCCGAAGGTCCAGGCCGTCTTGGCCTCGTTGGCCAGGTAGTTGGTGAAGTTGAAGCTGGTGCCGGAGCTGTCCGACCGGTGGAAGGTCTGAATGCCGGTGGCCGGCAGCGTGGTGCCCGGGTTGTCCTTGGCGATCGCCGGGTCGTTCCACTTCTTGATCTTGCCGTCGAAGATGTTCGCCAGCGTGGTGGCGGAGAGGTTCAGGCTGGTCACGCCGGGCAGGTTGTAGCCGACGGCGATCGGGCCGGGCACCAGCGGGAGGTCGATCGCGGGGCCGGTCTTGCAGCGTGCGTCGGCCTTGGGCTGGTCGGTGGCCGACAGCGGGAAGTCGGAACCGGCCCAGTCGACCGTGCCGGACTCGAACTGGGTGACACCGGCACCGGAGCCGCCGAGGCCGTTGTTGATGTTGACGCCGCTGCACTGGGTCTCGTAGTTCTTGGCCCACAGGCTGATGGCGTTGGCCTGTGCGGTCGAGCCGGCGAGCGTGAGGTTCACCGAACCGGTCGGGCACTTGATGGCCGACGGCGCCGCTGAGGCACTGCTGGCGCCGGACGACGAAGCGGCAGGCGGGGTCGCGTTGTTGTCGGTGCCGCAGGCAGCCAGCAGCAGGGTGCCGGCAGCCGCGAGGCCGAGCACAGCAGCGCCGTGCCGTTTGATCTTCACCTGTGATCCTCCAACGTCAGAGCGTTCATGGCGAGTGGCGACCATGTCGTCGCTTGACACGGACGGTAGGCAGCCACGGTGGACAGATGGCCGGGATCAGGTGAACTAGAGGTGAACTTGGCACGCCAGGTGACTGTTCAAGCAGCCATTGGTGTGATACAGCACCCACTCCGTGACCTGCTCGTTTGCAGTACGTAATGGAGTGTTCGACCGGACCGATACCCGGCGGGGGAGCTCAATTCCCGGGTCCGGAGTGGATTCAGTCGACAGTGTCACTCGTCGTCATCGGCACCCACGGTCAGTGCGCGTACTGGACGTCCGCGTCCCACAAGGTGAAGCCGAGTTTGCCGTAGACGGCGAGTGCCGGCTCGTTGTCCGACTCGACGTACAACATCACCCGGTCCACCTGGCGCTCGTCGCGCAGATAGCCGAGGCCTGCCAGGGTCAGTGCCTTGCCCAGCCCGCCGCCCTGGGCGTCCGGGTGCACGCCGACCACGTAGACCTCGCCCATCGGCGAGCCGTCGATGTCCGGGTGCACCTTGGTCCAGTGGAAGCCGACGACCCGGTCGTCGGAGTCGACGGCGAGCAGGAAGCCCGCCGCGTCGAACCAGGACTCGGCCTCGTCCGCGCGCAGGTCGTCCACTGTCATCGCGCCCTGCTCGGGATGCCAGGCGAAGGCCAACTGGTTCACGTCGATGACGGCGTCCTCGTCCTGGCCGGGCACGAAGGCGCGCAACCGGATGCCGTCCCGCAGGGTTGGCGCGGCGATCTCGCCGGTCAGCGGCATCCGCAGCCGCCGCATCTCCCTGGCCCGCCGGAAGCCGAACCGTTTCGCCAACGCGGCGGCAGCCGGCTGGTCACCGTGTGCCCAGACGCGCAGGGCGTCCCCCGGTTCGGTGCCCTCGGTGATGCCCACGTGGTCCAGCAGGCGGCTGGTCAGTTCGGCGCCGATGCCACCACGCCGGTCGGCCGGCCGCACCACGAGTTCCGCGACCTGCCTGCCGAACGCGTCACCACCGGTGTTCAGGCCGACGAAGCCGACGACGGCACCGTCCCGCACGGCCAGCAGCCGGTCACCGCCGCGGTACTCGCCGGGCAGGCTCCCGTCGTCGGGCAGCGACGGCCTGCCGTCCGCGGCGGACACCGCGTCCAACAGATCGCGCACACCGACGGGATCGGGCTGGTCGACCCATGCGAAATCGGTCACGCCGCTGACGGTAGCCGCTGTGGCAGCACTGTCAGGACAACACATCCAGGGAGTCGAGGCGGATCGGCAGCACGGCGCCCATACCGGCAGGTGTCGGCCGACCGGGCCGGACGAACTTGTAACCCACGTTGCGTACGGTGCCGATCAGCTGCTCGTGCTCGGTGCCCAGCTTCGCGCGCAGCCGCCGGACGTGCACGTCCACCGTCCTGGTGCCGCCGAAGAAGTCGTAGCCCCAGACCTCCTGCAGCAACTGGGCCCTGGTGAACACCCGGCCGGCATGCTGCGCGAGGTACTTGAGCAGCTCGAACTCCTTGTACGTGAGGTCGAGCGGGCGGCCACGCAGGCGGGCCGTGTAGGTGGACTCGTCGATCACCAGCTCACCGAGTTGCAGCGCACCGTCGCCGGCACCTGCCGGGTCGGCACCACGCGAGCGCACCAGCCGCAGCCGGGCGTCCACCTCGGCGGGGCCGGCACCGGGCAGCAGGATCTCGTCGATCCCCCACTCGGCGTTCACGGCGACCAGACCGCCCTCGGTGACGATCGCCACGACGGGCACCTCGACACCGCTGCTGGAGAGCATGCGGCAGAGACTGCGCGCGCCTGCCAGGTCCACCCTGGCGTCCACCAGCACCGCGTCGTACGGGCCCGCTTCCAGCAGTGCGGCCACGTCGGGCTCGTGCGCGCGCACCTTGTGCGACAGCAGGCCGAGTGCGGGCAGCACGGCGGTGGGGTCCGGATCATTGGTCAACAGCAGCAGATCGACGCCCATGGCGCGCACCTCCTGGTTGGTCCGGACGTCCACACCGGGACACCCGACAGCGATAGCCGGTGGTGCGGCGCCGTTGCCGCCAGATGTCGGGGAGAATACCTACTGTGCCCCCCAACAGCCCAGGTCGTGACGCCAGCGTCACACATTTGGCCCCATCCCGGATCGGCCGGGTGGCGTCTTTCGGGACCTGGTTGGGCCGGAAGCGTGTGCCGGGGGTACCCGTTCGAACAAGGCCGGCCCGTGGTGCGACGATCGCCTCGGGACCGACCACCCCGAACTCCAGCGAGAAGGATGAACCGTTCGCGTGAAAAAGCCCGTGAAAGTCACCGTCATCACGCTCCTTGTGCTGGTCGGAGTGCTGGTCGCCGCCGACTACGGGCTGGCAGCCGCCGCTGAGTACCAGGTGTCCAAGAAGATGCGGACGGAGCTGAACCTGACCAGCGACCCGTCGGTGGACATCCACGGCTTCCCGTTCATCACGCAGGCGCTGGCCGGTGACTACAAGGACATCTCGGTCAGCGCGAACGGCGTGCCGGTCAACAGTTCGCTGCGCGACCTGGAAATCGACGCCGATCTGCACGACGTCCGGGTGAAACTGTCCGACCTGCTGTCCGGCAACGTCTCGTCGGTGCGGGTGGACGAGGTGGACGGCCAGGTGAAGGTGAAGGCCAGCGACATCGGCAGGCTGCTCGGCCTGCCCGACCTGACCATCAACCCGGTGTCCCTGGACACGGTGCTCGGTGTCGGTGCGCAGGACGCGGAGAACCAGAAGGACAAGCTGCAGGACCCCGGCAACCCGAACCCGATAGCCACCATGGCGGGTCTCGAACTGACCGCGTCCATCGACCTGGCGGGCGAGAAGACCCAGGTGAACGCGTTCGGCACGCTGTCGCTGTCCAACGGTGCTGTGGTCATCACGCCGAAGAAGCTCCAGCTGACCAACGGCCTGGTGTCCGGCACGCTGCCGACCAGCATCCTGCAGGGCTTCGCGCCGAAGTTCCGCACGTCACTGAGCTCGTCGAACCTGCCGCTGCCGTTCACCATCCGGGCCACCGGCGTGGACGTGGAGAGCGGCGCGATCGTGGTGCAGGGCAAGGCGGACGACATCCTGCTGTCCGGGAACGCCGTCAACCAGTGATTCAGTTGGTGTAACACTGGACGTATGACTGGGCTGTTCGCGCTGCTCGGCGCACTGGTGGTCACCGGTGTGCTGGCCTGGTGGCTGCGCTCGCGGGAGGGTCGGATCCGCTCGTCGGGCGAGCCGTCACCCGGTGCCGGTCTGCCCGACGCCGTGCGTAACGCGCTGGCTGCCGGCCCTGCGGTGACCCTGGTCCAGATCTCCACGACGTTCTGCGCACCCTGCCGGCACGCTCGCGCCGTACTGAACCAGTTGGCCGGCAGCACGGCCGGGCTGAGCCACGTCGAGCTGGACGTGACCGACCGGCCGGAGGTGGCCGTGTCACTCGGTGTGTTGCGTACCCCGACCACAGTGGCCTTCACCAGCGACGGCACCGAACTGCTGCGGGTCGGCGGCGTGCCGAAGGGCGCCACCCTGATCGACGCGCTGCGCCCGCACCTGCCGTGAGACGCGCCAGGCCGTCCATCTGGTGGACACCACTCCCAGGAGCAGGGAGAACGGGGTAGGCTCGCGGCCGTGCAGGCGATGCTGACGAAGCGGCGCGCGGTGGACTTCCGCCGCGTCGAGAGCAGCCTGTGTCGACCGGTCCGCTGACCGACCCGGGACCCGCTCTCCAGCAGCAGCCGAACGCAGGCTGCCACGCGCAACGCCGTCAGCAATCCACGACCGTCACGGACAGTGCAGCTTCCTGTCCGGGGTCAGGAGGCCGCAGTGTCCACCGAACAAGCCGCTCGCCAGTCCAGTAGCACCTCGCGGCCACAGATCGACGTGCGCGGCCCGCGGTTCGGCGCCTGGGTGACCACGGTCGTGCTGGCCGTCGTGCTGATCACCGGCTGGTGGCCGCTGCTCCTCGCGCAGGCCGTGGTGTTCGCCGTCGGCGCGCTGGCCGGGCTGCGCCGGGCGCCCTACGGCCTGGTCTTCCGGTACCTCGTCGCACCGCGGCTGGGTCCGGTGACCGAACGGGAGGACCCGGCGCCGCCGCGCTTCGCACAGGCGGTCGGTCTGGCGTTCGCCGTGATCGGTGTGCTCGGCTACGCCACCGGGCTGACCGCGCTCGGCGTGGTCGCCACCGCGCTCGCACTGGTCGCCGCACTGCTCAACGCGGCGGTCGGTTTCTGCCTCGGCTGCGAGATGTACCTGCTGCTGCGGCGGGTTCGATTGTCGAACAACTAGCAACCAGAAGATTGTGGGAGTCGCTTCGATGAGCCGTGACAACGTGCTGGTGTCCGCCCAGTGGGCGGAAGAGAACCTGGATGCACCGGGGGTGGTGTTCGTCGAGGTGGATGAGGACGTCAGCGCCTACGACGGCGGCCACATCCCCGGGGCCGTCAAGATCGACTGGAAGACCGAGCTCCAGGACCAGGTCCGGAGGGACTTCGTCGACCAGGCCGGCTTCGGAAAGCTGCTGTCGGACAAGGGAATCGGCAACGACGACCAGGTCGTGCTCTACGGCGGCAACAACAACTGGTTCGCGGCCTACGCGTACTGGTACTTCAAGCTGTACGGCCACAACAACGTCAAGCTGCTCGACGGTGGCCGCAAGAAGTGGGAACTGGACGGCCGCCCGCTCAACGCCGACGAGGTGAAGCGCGAGGCCACCAACTACACCGCGCAGACGCCGGACAACTCGATCCGGGCCTTCCGGGACGAGGTCGTCGACGCGATCGGCGCCAAGAACCTGATCGACGTGCGGTCGCCGGACGAGTTCTCCGGCAAGCTGCTCGCCCCCGCCCACCTGCCGCAGGAGCAGGCGCAGCGGGCCGGCCACGTGCCCAGCGCGCTGAACGTGCCGTGGGCCAAGGCGGCCAACGAGGACGGCACCTTCAAGTCCGACGACGACCTGCGCACCCTCTACACGGAGGCAGGCCTGGAGGACGGCAAGGCCACCATCGCGTACTGCCGGATCGGTGAGCGCTCCTCGCACACCTGGTTCGCGCTGCACGAGTTGCTCGGCCTGCCCGACGTGAAGAACTACGACGGCTCATGGACCGAGTACGGCTCCCTGGTGGGCGTGCCGGTGAAACTGGGATCGGAGTCCTGACATGACAGATGGTTGCGGTGCTCCCGAGCAGACCGCGTCGCTGGCCGGCGTCGACCTGACCACGCAGGTCGTGCTGGCCGGCAAGGTCACCGCGGACGGCCGGCCCGTCGGCGGCGCCTTCGTGCGGCTGCTGGACGGCAACGGCGACTTCACCGGGGAGGTCGTCGCGTCGAGTGACGGCGACTTCCGCTTCTACGCGGCACCCGGCGACTGGACGGTGCGCGCGCTGCACCGCACCGGCAACGGCGAGGCCTCCGTGCACGCGGACGGCCCCGGCCTGCACGAGGTCGCCATCGGCGTGGGCTGAACCAGCGACTCAGATCGACGACGCGGGGGCGGTTCGCCGCCCCCGCGTCGTCGTGTCGCTATCCTGCTGCCGTGGAGCAGTTCTACACAGCGCTGTTGGTACTGGTCGTTGCCGGTCTCGCCTGGTTCGCATGCCGTGCGGTGTACCGGTTGTCGCGCGCCGACCGCTGACCGGCACACTGTTGCGCGATGACGAACAACGAAGACCAGGAGCGGGTCAGCGGCGACGCGGCGGTGCAGGCCGCGGCCGAACGGGCCCGGCACACCCGGCACCTCAACCTGCCCCAGTTCGACGACCTGCCCGTGCCCGCCGACACGGCGAACCTGCGCGAGGGTCCGGAACTCCACGAGCAGTGCCTGCCGCTGCTGCCGCTGGTCGGCGTGTGGCGCGGTGGCGGCGAGGTCGTGTACCCGACCATCGACGGCCCGTTCACGTTCGGCCAGCAGATCGTGTTCGCGCACGACGGCAGGCCGTTCCTGTCCTACGAGTCGCGGTCCTGGCTGCTCGACGACGACGGCGCGGTGATCCGCCCCGCCGCTCGGGAGAGCGGCTGGTGGCGGCCGCAGGCGGACGGCACGATCGAGGTGCTGCTCGCGCACGCGACCGGCGTCACCGAGATCTACTACGGCACGGCACGCACCCTGACGTCCTGGGAGCTGGCCACCGACATCGTCACGCGCACCGCGTCGGCCAAGGAGGTCAACGCGGCGGAACGGCTGTACGGGATCGTGAACAACGGCGATCTCGCCTACGTCGAGCAACGCGCGATGATGGGCCAGCCCTTGCAGCCGCACGTGTCGTCGTACCTGGCCAGGGTGGTCGGCTGAGCTGTTGGCTCAGCCTCCCGCGTGTGCGGCCAGGAACCGCTTCGCTTCGTTGTACCTGCGGATCCGCTTGACCGCGAAGTAGCCGATGGTGCCGAAGAACAGCGAGCCCAGTAGAGCGATCGGCTGCGGATGCGGCTCACCGAAGGCATGCGCCGTCGCCGGGACGCACAGCAGCAGGCCGACCGGGATCGCCAGGATCCCGACGACCGCCGAGCCCCAGGTGGCCGCGCTGTTGCGCATGTTGTAGCCATAGCCGTTGAAGTCGGCGACGATCTTGCGAGCCTGGGCGATGCGCTCGTCATCTGCCACGACGGTCCCCCGAGTTGTCGGTGTGCGCCAGCCGAACCTAGCCCGGCTGATCGGCGGTCGGCCAGGCAGGCTCTGCGGTCGACTTTTCCTGTTCCTCGGCAAACTCCTGCTGTTGGGTCTGCGACTCGTAGCCGACGGCGTCGTTGCGGGTCTGCTGATCGCTGAGCTGCTGCGCGAACGGCTCCTTGGCGATGTCGCCCATGGGGATGCCCTCGACCGGACCTTCCCAGATCTTGTGCGCCGTGCGCAGGCCGTTGACCAGCTTGTTGCCGTCCAGGCTCTCGTTCTCCAGGCTGCCCCGGCGCAGCATGTCGTCGCCCTTCTCGCCTGCCACCTCGTGCTGCTTGGTGCGTAGGTCGGTGGCTTGCTTGTTCAGGTCGGTGCCCTCCTGGTGCAGGTCCTGATTGCGCTGGTTCAGCTCGCCCTGGCGCTGGGACAGGCGCTGGTCCTCCGCGGTGAGCGACTTGTGTTCGTCGGTCAGTTGGCGGTGCTGGGCGTTGAGCGAACTGTGGTCCTTGCCCTGCGCCCGTGCTCGGTTGATGGCCTGCTGGTTCATGTCGGTGGCGTGCTTGTTGGCGGCCAGCTTCTGCTGGTTGTCGACGGCCTGCTGGTTGTGCTCCTCGGTGTCCTGCTTGAGCTGGTCGGCCTTCTGGTTGTGCGCGGCGACCTGGTCGTTGTGGTCGGCGACCTTCTGCTTCTGGGTGTCGACGTGCTCCTGGACCTCGTCGTGCGAGGGCTTCTCGTCTTCCTTCTGCCAGTAGTGCTGCTTGGTCGCGGCAGGAGTCGCCGGGGTTTCCGACGGGGTGGTGCTACCGCCGCCCGCTTCGTCGCTGGGCGCGGTCGGGCCGTCGGTGCTCGGCGGCGAGCCGGGGTCGGCAGGCGCCTCGGACGGTGTGGTGCCGCCACCACCCGTGTCGGCGGGCGCCGTGGGACCGTCCGCGGAGGACGGTCCGGACGGGTCGGACGGCGTGTCGGACGCCGGGGTCGTGCTGCCGCTCGTGTCGGCAGGCGCGGTGTGGCCTTCCGGCGACGTGCTCGGTGCGGCGTCGGACGCGTCGTGGGCGATCGAGTCGGTGTCCTTCACGCCACGGTCCAGGTCGGTGGCGGCGTTCTTCAACGCGTCCTCGGAGTCCTTGGCGCCACCCTTCAGGTGGGTCAAAGCTTCCAGCAGCTTGCTGACCTTGCTGGCGTTCTCCGCTGCCAGCGAAGCGCCCTCGGCCACCTCGTCCACCACGAACGCGGCCTCGGTGGCGCCGAACGTGAAGAACGCGGCTGCCGTCGCGGCGATCCACTTCACGATGGCGTCGCCTGCGAACTGGGACAACGTGTCCCGGATGATGCCGCGCGTCGTGCCGACCGCGGTGGCGGACACCTTCATCGCGGTGGCGGCGTCGGTGGCGTGCGACGAGGCGCCGTGCAGCACCTGCGACAGGTTGGCGCCGGTCGCCGAAGCGCCGTCGACCGCGTCGCTCGTGTTGCCGGACTTCAGCTTCTGCGCCGACTGCTCGTACTGGTCGGCGGCATCGGACAGGGCCTTGGCCACGTTCGTCCAGGTCTGCGCCTTCGCGGTGACCGCTTCCGGGTCGCCGGCCAGGAGGTCGAGGAACTTCTTCAGGAAGCCGATGTGCTCGATCAGCCAGCCGATGCCGGCGCCTGCCAGGCTGCCCAGCGGGTCCATGGCCATGCCCAGGGCGTCCATGCCGTCGCCGACGGCGTCGATGGCGAGGCCGCCCCAGTTCCCGCTGCTGGCGTCACCGATGGTGGATGCCGCGTCGGAGAACAGGCCAGCGCCCTCGGTGTCCTTGCTCAGCGCGTCGGTGCTGAACTGGCCCTTCCGGTCGCCCTCTTCGTAGGTCGTCGACTCCAGGTTGGCCGTACCACCCCAGGAACCGGTGTCGATGGTCGCGACCAGCGGGTTGCCCTCGTCGGCCATGTCCTCATGCCCCCTGCATGTTGCTGCTGATCGAGGTGAAGCTCTGCGCGACGTCGGATTCGTTCTGCTGGTAGTTCTGGTTCATCTTGGCCACGCTGTCGGCGACCGCGTCGCCTGCCTTGACCGCCGAGTCGACACAACTGGTGTGCTGCTGGATCCAGGCGTTCACTCCCGTCGCCCACACCGTGCCGATGATGCCGAACGCCTGCGGGTCGAACAGGTCGCGGACCGAGCTCACAGCACCGGACACCTGCTCCATGACCTGCCTGATGTCCTGCTCGTGCTCGCTCAGCGATGCGGGCTGGACCTCATATCCGCCACTCATTACCAGTCCCCCTCCCGCGTCACCGGGTTCGCGTCGTACTCGTCGTCGCTGTCCCGCCGAATCGGCCGGGATCGCGGGTCGGACGTCGGCAGGGTGCCTTCCGGTTCCGGCGGCACCGGAATTTGTTCCTGCACGAACCGCATCGCGTCGCTGTTCTCGCCGACGATCGGCGCCAGGATCGACGTCACTTGCTGCGCCGCCTGGATCTGCGCCGCGCGGGCCGTGCTCAGGATCAGCGCGGCGAGCCGCTCCTTGGGCATGTCCTCAGCGCGTGCCCCGAAGGACAGCGACTGCAACGCGCCGGCGGCATTCACCGTGAGGGTGACCGCGCCGTCACTGCTGGTCAGCGTGCCGGAGAGCTGCTTGAGCTGTTTCTTGGCCTCCTGCGCCCGTTTGGCCAGCGCATCGACCTCCTGCATGTACTCCGACAGCAGCTCGTTCGGATTCACGATGTCCCCTCGGCGACGGTCCGGTGGTGGTCAGCCCGAAACGTTAGCCGGTCGCGGCCGTGTCATCAGGACGAATACCACAAGTGCCAGGACGGTGAGTGCCGCGATCACCACGACCATCGGCAGCGCGGTCCCGGTGCCACCGAGACCGATCAGCGGGGCGACCAGGCCACCGATGGCGAACTGCGACACACCGAGCAGCGCCGACGATGTGCCGGCCAGATCCGGATAGTCGGCGGTGGCCAGCGCTCTGGTGTTGGGCAACACGATCCCGATGCTGGCGACCACTGCGAACAGTCCGGGCAGGAGCGCGGGCAGCCCCCAGCCGGCGAGCACGGCGACCACCAGCAGCGCGCCGCCCGCGGTGGCGGCGGCCAGGCCGATCGCCAGCAGCAGGCGCGGCGCGAACCGGTTCACCAGCCACCGGTTCAACTGGCCGACGACCACGATGCCCAACGCGTTCGTGCCGAACACCAACCCGAACTGCTGCGGGGACAGGCCGAAGATGTCCTGCAGCACGAACGACGACCCGGAGATGTAGGCGAACATGGCGGCGAACGCGAGGCCGCCCGCCAACGCGTAGCCGGCGAATTTCCGGTCCCGCAGCAGTTCGCCGAACGAGCGCATCGTGTCCGGCAGGCTGCCCGGCCTGCGCCGCTCCGGCGGCAGCGACTCGTCGAACCACGCGATGCACGCGACCAGCAGGACGAGGCCGAATCCGGTGAGGACGACGAACACCCCGCGCCACGACGTCACCCGCAGCAGTTGGCCGCCGATCACCGGGGCCACGATCGGCGCCAGCCCGTTGACCAGCATCAGCGTGGACAGGAACCGGGCCATGGCAACGCCCGCGTACCGATCCCGCACCGCGGCGCCCGCGATCACCAGGCCGGCGGACCCGCCGAACCCCTGCAGCAGCCGCAGGCCGGCCAGCGCGTAGACCGACGGCGCGACGAAACACGCCGCGGACAACACCGTGTAGCAGACGAGCCCGACCAGCAGCGGCCTGCGCCTGCCGAGGGTGTCGGACAGCGGCCCGGCCACGAGTTGACCGACGGCCAGGCCGATCAGACAGGCGGTCAGTGTCAACTGGACAGCCGACGGGCCCGCGTGCAGATCCTTCGACAGCGACGGGAACGCGGGCAGGTACATGTCGATGGACAGCGGGCCGAACGCGGACAGCGAACCCAGGATGAGGACCAGCCGGACCCGGTGCGTGATCGGCGCCGCCGCGAGTTCGTCCACGCCGTCGGCCCGGATCGCCACCGTCAGAACCTGGGGTGGTTCCCGTGCAGCAGCACCCGCTGCTCGGGGCCGGTCAACTGGTCGGCGATGTCCTTGGTGCGGCGCACCTCGCCGAGCACCCAGGCCGGCACGTGCCGCGCGGTGAGCATGGCCAGCGCCCGGTCGGAGTCCTCAGCGGACAGCACGGCGACCATGCCGACGCCCATGTTGAACGTCTGCTCCATGTCGGCCTTCTCGATCCGGCCGCGCTGCGAGATCAACGCGAACACCGGGTCCGGCGTCCAGGTCTGCCGGTCCAGCACCGCGGTCAGGTCGTCGGGCAGCACCCTGGCCAGATTGGCCGCCAGGCCACCACCGGTGATGTGGGCGAACGTCCGCACGTCGTTCTCCGCGACCAGGGCGAGGCAGTCCTTCGCGTAGATCCGGGTCGGTTCGAGCAGTTCCTCGCCGAGCGACCGGCCGAACTCCTCGACGTGCCCGTACAGCGACAGCTTCGCCAGATCCAACAGCACGTGTCTGGCCAGCGAGTAGCCGTTGGAGTGCAGGCCGGTGGACCCCATCGCGATCACCACGTCACCGGGCCGCACCCGGTTCGGGCCGAGCAGCTTGGCCGCCTCGACCACGCCGACCCCGGTGGCGGACATGTCGTAGTCGCCGGCCGCCATCAGCCCGGGGTGTTCTGCCGTCTCGCCGCCGAGCAGCGCGCAGCCCGCCTGGACACAGCCCTCGGCGATGCCCTTGACCAGTTCCGCGATCCGCTCGGGCACGACCTTGCCGACGGCGATGTAGTCCTGCAGGAACAGCGGTTCAGCACCGCACACCACCAGGTCGTCGACCACCATGGCGACGAGGTCGACGCCCACCGTGTCGTGCTTGTCCAGCGCCTTCGCCACCGCGATCTTGGTGCCGACGCCGTCCGTCGAGGACGCCAACACCGGCTCGGTCCACCTGTCCAGCTTCAGTTCGAACAGCCCGGCGAAGCCGCCGATCCCGCCGAGCACCTCCGGCCTGGTCGCCTTGGCCGCGTACGGCTTGAGCTGCTCCACCGCCTCCTCACCGGCGGCGATGTCCACCCCCGCCGCCGCGTAGCTGGCGTTGGACC
Source organism: Pseudonocardiaceae bacterium (assembly GCA_036502345.1). Taxonomy (GTDB): domain Bacteria; phylum Actinomycetota; class Actinomycetes; order Mycobacteriales; family Pseudonocardiaceae; genus DATEPR01. Next base: position 27,185 of record DASXYT010000193.1, read on the forward strand.
GGTCAGGTTGCGTGATCACGGCTGGAACTCTCCGGTGGTCGAAACGGGTGTCAGGGACGGCGGACGGCATCCTCAGCACCGTACCCACTCGGCACCGACGCGGAACCCGCGCCGACGGCGCCGGGATCGAGCGCGCGGCCTGCCGCGTCCAGGTCCTCAAGCAGATGCTTGCCGATCAGTGCCTCGTCCGGCAGCGGAATCGGGTACTCGCCGACGAAACACGCCATGCAGAGCCGGGTCTTGGGCTGCTCGCTGGCCGCGACCAGGCCGTCCAGCGACACGTAGGCGAGTGAGTCGGCGCCGATCGAGCGGCGCACGCCATCGATGTCCAGGCCGTTGGCGATCAGTTCGGCCCGGGACGCGAAGTCGATGCCGTAGAAGCAGGGCCAGCGCACCGGCGGCGACGCGATCCGCACGTGCACCTCGACCGCGCCTGCCTCGCGCAGCATCCGGACCAGGGCGCGCTGCGTGTTGCCGCGCACGATCGAGTCGTCGACGACGACCAGCCGCTTGCCCCGGATCACGTCCCGCAGCGGGTTGAGCTTGAGCCGGATGCCCAACTGCCGGATGGTCTGCGACGGCTGGATGAACGTGCGCCCCACGTAGGCGTTCTTCACCAGGCCCGAGCCGTAGGGGATGCCGGACGCCTGGGCGTAACCGATGGCGGCCGGCGTGCCGGACTCGGGCACCGGGATCACCAGATCGGCGGCCACCGGGCTCTCGGCAGCCAGTTTCCTGCCGATCTCCACCCTGGCAGCGTGCACCGACCGGCCGGAGATGGTGGTGTCCGGGCGGGCCAGGTAGACGTACTCGAACAGGCAGCCCTTCGGCTCCGGCACCGCGAACCGGGACGAGCGCAACCCGTCGGCGTCGATGGCCAGCAGTTCGCCCGGCTCCACCTCGCGCACGAACGACGCGCCGACGATGTCCAGCGCGGCCGTCTCGCTGGCCACCACCCAGCCGCGCTCCAGCCTGCCGAGCACCAGGGGGTGCACGCCCTGCGGATCGCGGGCCGCGTAGAGCGTCGACTCGTCGGTGAACACCAGGCAGAAAGCGCCACGCAGGGTGGGCAGCAGTTCCAGCGCGGCCTGCTCGACACCCGTGTCAGCGGCGGCAGCGGCCAGCAGGCCGCAGATCAGGTCCGAGTCGGTGGTGGCGCGGGCCAGGTCGGCACGGGAACCCGTGGCCGATCCGGTGTCGGCGCCGATCTCCCTGGCCCGGGCCAGCAGTTCGGCCGTGTTCACCAGGTTGCCGTTGTGGCCCAGCGCGAGGCCGCTGCCGGTGGCGGTGTTGCGGAACGTGGGCTGTGCGTTCTCCCACGTGCCGGAGCCGGTGGTCGAGTAGCGGCAGTGGCCGACAGCCAGGTGGCCGCGCAGGGACACCAACACCTGCTCGTCGAACACCTGGCTGACCAGGCCGAGATCCTTGAAGACCACGATCTGCTGGCCGTCCGAGACGGAGATGCCGGCGGCCTCCTGGCCTCTGTGCTGCAACGCGTAGAGCCCGTAGAAGGTGAGCTTGGCCACCTCCTCGCCGGGGGCCCAGACACCGAAGACGCCACATTCCTCACGTGGCTCGTCGGGCGATTGGTCGTGTGTGTCGTCTGGCCGGGCAACGTGCTGGTCAGTGACCACCGAGGAACTCCCTAGGACGGCTTGGTGGGCCACGTCCAGTGTAGGTCCCGCGCGAGTGGTCAGACGCGGACGACAGGCAGCAGCCAGGCGATATCGGCCCTGCTGCCGGACGCGGACACCCGGCCGGCGGCGACCGCGTCGGCCCAGGACACCAGGCCGGTGGCCAGTTCCAGCCACGTTCGCGGGTCCATCTCGATCACGTTCGGCGGTGTCCCCCTGGTGTGTCTGGGACCCTGGACACACTGCACGGCGGCGAACGGCGGTACCCGCACTTCGACGCTGCGCCCGGGCGCCACGACGGGCAGCACGCGCAGGCTCAGCCGGACCGCCTTGGCGAGGATCGGCCGATCCGGCTGGTCGGCGTCCTCCGTCAGCCACGGGACCACATCGGCCACCGCTTCCCGCAGCTCCCGCGGATCCGTCTCGGTCATATCCATCCGTTGCGTGCGGCGTGCAGTGCCAATTGGAACCGGTTGGCAGCACCGGTCCGAGCCATCATGCCTTCCAGGTAGCGGAACAGCGTTCGCCGGCTCACGCCCAAAGCTCTAGCCGCCTGGTCGTCGCCCATGCCGGCGGCGAGCAGGCCGAGCAGTCGGCGTTCGTGCGGCTGTAAGTACTGTTCCGTCGGCCGGTCGCGGACGTCGAACGGCAGCGCGGCGCGCCAGCACATCTCGAACAGTCCGGTCAACGCGGACAACAGGCTGCACGGCCGGATCAGCAGCGCGGACCGGTCGGTCGGCTCACCGGGCAGCGACTGCGACACCACGGCACAGTCGTCGTCGAACAGCATCAGTTTCACCGGCACGTGCGGCAGGGTGCGGGCCTCCTCGCCCGACCGCACGCCGGGCAGCACGTTGTCCGCCAGGTAGTCGGCGCGTTCCAGGGCGGCAGTCGCGTAGACCACCCGGTAGCGCACACCCCTGGACAGGTTGTCCAGCTCGATCTGGTTCGCGTCGGCGTCCGCGTAGTAGGGCGGCGAGTCGAAGCCGCGGATCTCCTGGTGCGCCCCGCGCTCCAACTGCCGGATGCGCTCGGACACCGTCGTGCCGCCGATCACCTCGATCAGGTGGCCGACCGGCTCGCCGCCTGCCGCGCGCAGGAACGACTCGTAGGCGTCGACCGCGCTGATCCGCGCCTGCCGCAGCTCGGTCTCCCTGCGGCGGACCAACATGTCCAGCCCGGGACCGGGCCGAACGGGTGATGCCACGGCACCGGCGTCCACCAGGCTGACCAGGCCTGCTTCGTTGAGCGCCGCGAACGAGGCGCGAACCGCGGCCGCCGATTCAGCCATCAGCTCGGCGACCACCTCGTCGGAGCAGGACCCCTTGGCCAGCAACGTCAGATAGGTCCGGGCGGCGGCCTCGTCCAGCCCGAGCAGGACCAGATCCTCGATCCGGGTCAGTCCCATTTCGGCAGCTCCTACCCATCCGAGCAACCAGAACCTTACCGGCACTTTTGTGCCACTGACACGCCAGAGACACCACAGACCTCACACGGGCTGTACACACATGACACCAACGGGTGACCCCGCTCGTTGGGCACCGTTCCAGTGCGTTGGAGGAACATTGCGCAGTGTCACGCGAGGGCTGCTGACGCTCGCTGGTCTGGCCACGCTGTCACTGACGTTCGCGTCAGCCACAGCCGTCGCCGCCCCAGCACCGAGCTTGGCAGTGACATCATCCGCAACGGCGCCGGCAACACCGACGACCGTTCACTCGTGCGCCCAGAACGTCGGACCAGGAATGGCGGCCTGCTTCGCCCTCCGCCGGACCGACACGGGTGTACTGCACTCCCTGACCACCCCGAACGTCACCCCGAGCGGTTACGGCCCGGCCAACCTGGACAGTGCCTACAAGCTGTCCGCCACCGGCGGCAGCGGACAGACCGTCGCCATCGTGGACGCCATGGACGACCCGAACGCCGAGTCCGACCTGGCCACCTACCGGACCCAGTTCGGCCTGCCGGCCTGCACGACGGCCAACGGCTGCTTCAAGAAGGTCAACCAGAACGGTGCCGCCAGCCCGCTGCCGGCATCCGACGCCGGTTGGGCAGGCGAGATCAGCCTTGACGTCGACATGGTGTCGGCGGTCTGCCCGCTGTGCCACATCCTGCTGGTGGAGGCGTCCAGCGCGACCATCGCGAACCTGGGTGCTTCGGTGAACAGAGCGGTCACCATGGGCGCGAGGTACGTGTCCAACAGCTATGGCGGCGGCGAGAGTGGCGACCCCACGAACGACGCCAACTTCTACCACCATGCCGGTGTCGCGGTCACCGCATCCACGGGTGACGACGGCTTCGGCATCTCGTATCCGGCATCGAGTCCGTTCGTGACAGCGGTCGGCGGTACGACGCTGAACACATCGACGAACGCTCGTGGCTGGGCGGAGACGGCCTGGTCGGGCGCTGGCAGCGGCTGCTCGGCCGACGAGGCCAAACCGTCGTTCCAGGCCAGTGTGACCACCGGCTGCACCAGGCGTGCCGACGCGGACGTGTCCGCGGTGGCCGACCCCAACACCGGTGTCGCGGTCTTCCAGACCTTCGGCGCCACCGGCTGGCAGGTCTACGGCGGCACGAGTGTGTCGTCGCCGATCATCGCGTCGGTGTACGCGCTGGCCGGCACCCCGGGCGCCACCGACACCCCGGCGGCCTACCCGTACTCGCACACCGCCAACCTGTTCGACGTCACCAGCGGTAGCAACGGCGCCTGCGCGACCACCGTGCAGTGCACCGCCGGTGTCGGCTGGGACGGTCCGACCGGTCTCGGTACCCCGAACGGCACGGCGGCGTTCACCGCCGGAGCAGCGGCACCAGGTCCGCTGGCCGCGAACAACCCCGGTAGCCAGAGCGGCACCGTCGGCACCGCGGCCAGCCTGCAACTGTCCGCGTCCGGTGGCACCGCGCCCTACACGTTCACGGCCACCGGCCTGCCAACCGGGCTGTCCGTCAGCAGCGGCGGCCTGATCTCGGGCACGCCGACCACGGCGGGCACCTTCACCGTCGCCGCCACCGTGCACGACAGCGCGGCGGGCACGGCGTCCACCAGCTTCACCTGGACGATCTCGGCAGTGGGCGTCGGTTGTGCCTCGCCGGGGCAGAAGCTGGGCAATCCCGGCTTCGAGTCCGGCAACGTCACCTGGTCGGCATCGCCGGCCGTGATCGGCGCCAACGGGCCGTCCGAACCGGCGCACGCCGGCACGTTCGACGCCTGGATGGACGGGTACGGCACCACGCACACCGACACGCTGTCCCAGTCGGTGACCATCCCGTCCGGGTGCAGCGCGACGTTGTCGTTCTTCCTGCACATCGACACCGCCGAGACCACGACGACGACGCAGTTCGACAAGCTGACCGTCAAACTCGGCACCACAACGCTGGGCACCTTCTCGAACCTGAACAAGGCAGCCGGCTACGCATCGCACAGCTTCAACGTGTCCAGCTTCGCGGGCCAGACGGTCACCCTGACCTTCACCGGTACCGAGGACACCTCGCTGCAGACGTCGTTCGTGGTCGACGACACGGCGCTGAGCACCAGTTGATGAGTTGATGTCGTGACCAGTGGGGTGGGTGGCCAACCGGCCGCCCACCCCACTGCCGTTGCTCTGGACGGCGCAATTGATGTTCCGGCTCGGTAACCGCGCTGGCCGGATGGCGGCTGGGCCGAGATACTGCCGCGATCACGAAAAGTCGGGGCAAAGGACCAACTACATGACGTCGCCCTCGGGCGCTCCTCCTGTCACGGACGACATGCGGGCCAGCGCGCGGGCCAATCCGAACTCCTGGCTGTACGTACTCGATCCCGCGTTCGTCGGTGCCGCCGACGTGCCGCAGTGGGCGATCGTCGGCGCGTATCCGGTGAACTCGGCGGGCCAGATCGAGGATCGCTTCGCGTGCAACGACACCTACCGTCCATCGCCGACCGCGCTGGGCTGGCCGGAGCCGCTGACCGAGTTGGAACTGCTCATCCAGTTGGCCAAGGCGGGCCATCGGCCGGTGTCCTGCCTGCCTGCCGCCGTGTTGGCCGCCACGCTGCTGGTGTTCGACCCGGGTGACGGCACCTGGCAGGGCACCCCGCTGATCGCCCTGCCCGACGGGCAGACCGGCAGGCTGGTGGTGCCGGCGTGCACGTCGGCCGAGCACGTGCCGTCGGACTGGCTGGCGTGGCTGCCGATGCGCGGCGACGAGATCGTGCCGCTGCTGCGCGGCTATCCACTCGAGATCAATCCGGATGGACCGGTGAGTGCGATTCTGCCGGCCGAACTCCTTGCCGAAGCGCTGTCGGCACAAGCGGACGTTCACCGGACCGACGACGGGGAGGTCCTGCACGGCCGCCACCACGCAGGCTAGCCTCGCCCCCGTGACCAACGCGGTAAGCGACGGGCGGCCTTCCGGGCCCGGCCGGATCGAGGACTACGCCCTGCTCTCGGACCTGCGGACGGCCGCTCTGGTCGGTATCGACGGATCCATCGACTGGCTCTGCCTGCCCCGGTTCGACGCGTCGTCCTGCTTCGGCAGGCTGCTCGGTGACGAGGACCATGGCCACTGGCGGATCGCGCCGACGGCGACGGCCACCGAGACGAAGCGGCGCTACCGGGACAACTCGATGATCCTGGAGACCGAGTTCACCACCGGGGACGGCGTCGTCCGGCTGACCGACTTCCTGCGCCCGCAGGTGCACGAGCAGGGTGTCGAGGACCAGCCGAGGGTGGTCCGGATCCTGGAGGGTGTCAGCGGCAACGTCGAGGTCACGCTGCGCTGGGTGGTCCGGTTCGCGTATGCCGACTCGGTGCCGTGGGTGCGGCGGATGCGTAAGCACGGCAAGGAATACCTGCTCGCGCTGGCCGGCCCTCGTGCGGTCACGCTGCGCGGGGACCTGCTGCCGCTGCGGGTGCCGCACCAGCGGGCGCACGAGGCCAGGTTCACCATCGGAGCGGGCCAGCGGATGGCGTGGGTGATGGAGTACCTGCCCGATCCGGACAAGCAGCCACTCCCCCAGGACACGGCGCACGACCTGCGGCACACCGAGCAGTTGTGGAGCGACTGGTCCCAGCAGATCCACTACGACGGCCCGCACGTGGACATCGTGCGGCGGTCGCTGCTGACTCTCAAGGCGCTCACCTACGAACCGACCGGCGGGATCGTGGCCGCACCGACGACCTCGCTGCCCGAGACGCCGGGTGGTTCGCGGAACTGGGACTACCGGTACTGCTGGCTGCGGGACGCGACGCTGACCCTGTTGGCGTTCGACAACTTCGGCTGCTCGTCGGAGGCCGAGGCGTGGCGGACGTGGCTGGTCCGGGCGGTGGCGGGCGATCCGGCCGACGTGCAGATCATGTACGGCATCGACGGCGAGACGCACCTGATCGAGTGGGAGGCCGACTGGCTGCCCGGCTACCAGGGGGCCAAGCCGGTCCGGATCGGCAACGCGGCCTACCGGCAGTTGCAACTGGACGTGTACGGCGAGGTGATGGACGCGCTGCACCTGGCCAGGGAGCGGGGCATCCCGGAGCGGCCGGACTCGTGGGCGATGCAGCGCGGCCTGATGACGCACCTGGAGAAGATCTGGCAGGAGCCGGACAACGGACTCTGGGAGGTGCGTGGCCCCGGCAGGCACTTCACGCACAGCAGGGTGATGCTCTGGGTGGCCTTCGACCGGGCGGTGCGGGCGGTCGAGGAGGACGGACTGCCCGGGCCGGTGGAGCGGTGGCGCGAACTGCGCGCGAAGATCCACGACGAGGTGCTGGAGTACGGGTTCAGTGAGCGGCGTGGCGCGTTCACCCAGTACTACGGCGGTGACGAACTGGACGCGGCGACACTGCTCATCCCTGCGGTCGGCTTCCTGCCCGGCGACGACGAACGCATGCTGTCCACGGTCGAGGCGATCGGCAAGGAACTCAAGCACGGCGACCTGATCGACAGGTACAGCACCGGTGCCGGCGAGTCCGATGTGGATGGACTGAGTGGCCGAGAGGGCTCGTTCCTGGTGTGCTCCTTCTGGTACGTGGACGCGCTGGCGCTGGCCGGCCGGCGCGACGAGGCGACGGCGATGTTCGACCGGCTGGTCGGGCTGTGCAACGACGTCGGCCTGCTGTCCGAGGAGTACGACGCGGTGACCGGCCGGTTCCTCGGCAACTTCCCGCAGGCGTTCTCGCACCTCGGTCTGGTGAACAGCGCTGCGGTGCTCTACGGCGAACGACCGCACAGGCACCACAGGAGCAGGCGCAACGGCGGCGCTGCATGGACAGGAGCGATCTCATGAGGGCAGCCACCGTGGTGCCGGGCAACCCGGACTCGGCAGGGGTCAGCGAACGGCCGGAACCGGTCGCCGCGGCCGGCGAACTCGCCGTGGACGGCCTGCTGGTCGGCGTGTGCGGCACGGACGTGGAGATCGCGGTCAAGGGCTACGGCTGGGTACCGCCGGGCGCGGACCGCCTGGTGCTGTTCCACGAGTCGCTCGGCCGGGTCACCGCGGCGCCGGCCGACTCCGGCTTCGCGGCAGGCGATCTGGTGGTCGGCGTGGTGCGCAGGCCCGACCCGGTGCCGTGCGGTGCGTGTGCGGCCGGGCACTGGGACTTCTGCCTGAACGGGCAGTACACCGAGCGTGGCATCAAGGAACGGGACGGCTACGGATCGACGAGGTGGACGGTGGAACCGTCGTTCGCCATCCGGCTGGACGCCGGCCTTGCCGACGTCGGCGTGCTGACCGAGCCGACGTCGGTGGTGGCGAAGGCGTGGGAGCAGGCCGAGAAGGTCGGCGGCAGGGCGTACTTCGCGCCGAAGACCGCGTTGGTCACCGGCGCGGGCCCGATCGGGCTGCTGGCCGCACTGCTCGGCGTGCAGCGTGGGCTGGACGTGCACGTGCTGGACCGGATGACCGACGGGCGCAAGCCTGACCTGGTCCGGCAGATCGGCGCCACCTACCACCACGACCTGGACGGGGTGCCCAAGCCGGACGTGGTGATCGAGTGCACCGGCGCCGGTGAGCTGGTGTTCGAGGTGCTGCGGCACACCGGCCGCAACGCGGTCACCGTCCTGACCGGCCTGTCCGGTGCCCAGGCCGCGATCCCGATCCCTGCGTCGGCCATCAACGACAGTCTGGTGCTGGAGAACGACGCGTTGGTCGGCAGCGTGAACGCCAGCCTGGGCAACTACCGGCAGGCAGCGGCGGCACTGGCCGCGGCCGACCCGGAGTGGCTGCGGCAGCTGATCACCCGGCGGGTGCCGCTGGAGAAGTGGACCGAGGCGCTGGACCGGCAGCCCGACGACGTGAAGGTGGTCGTCGACCTGCGCGCGTAGCGGACTGTTTCCGGTACGTTCTGCACCGTTGTCCGTTGTGCCCGTTGGGGGTCTTGGTCATGCCGTCGGAGTTCTCGTTCACGCTGTCGCTCGCCGCGATCGACCTGCTGTGGGAACAGTTGCGGCCGGGCACACCCGTGCGGATCTTCGAGGTGCCCAGCGTCGGCGCGACCATCCAGGACCGGGATCGGTTGCGCGGCATCGTGTTCGAGGACCTCGCGGCGCGGAACCTGGCGTACCGGGGACGGTTGGAACCGGAGGTCGAGGAGGCCGTCGTCACACTCGGCCGGTTCCAGCACGCGATCGACGTGGCCGGCATCCTTGAGGACGACGAACGCCTGCTGGCCAGGGCGGCCAACAACGGGCGGACCGGCCTGCTGGCCCGGTTGCGCAACCAGACGGTCACCTTCGAGGTGTTCCGGCCGGAGGCCATGGTGGCCGAGGCCGTCAAGCTGATCGGCGACGAGAAGCCCGGCCCCGGCCGGTCGGTCACGTTCCCCGAGGTGGACACGTCGCGGCAGGCGGCCGTCGCCCGGCACGGCGCCGAGGAGGGCTTCCGGGGCGTGTTCGAGCCGGTGCGGCCGCAGCAGGGTGGCTACGAGTTGGAGCGGCGGGCGGCCCAGACCATGTGGGAGCGCAAGCGGACCCGGATCGGCATGTTCACCGTGTACGGCCGCGACCGGCTCGGCCGCGAGCTGATGACCCCCGTGCTCAGCTGGTTCGACACCGAGGACGGCCGGTACTTCGGGCACAGCAGACCCGGCCCGGACGGCCAGCAGTGGACGACGTACTCACCGGGCGACACCAGCAGGATCACCCAGCAGCTGATCGGCATGCTCGGCTCGGTCAGCCAGCCCGCCGGTCCGTCGCGACGGTAATTGCGGCGATGCCTCCCACCTGCGCAGATCCAGTTGCGCCGATCACGGTTCAGCAGACGGTGACGTGCGGTACCGTTTGGGTGGCAACGTCGGTGTTCAGCGTGCCTCGGGGAGAAGATCGAGATGCTTGAGAGCCCAGACGGTGAGGGCCAACCGGTCGAACTGGCTGCCAGGATGGAGCTGGTTTCCAAGCAGGCTGTCCAGATCCAGAGCAGCGCCAAGAGCTTCGCGGCAGCGGCAGGCAAAGGGTTCCACATCGACCCCACCGCTGCCGCCACTTTGATCAACTCGTGCCGCAGCTCCCTGGACGAACTGACCGCACTCGAGTCGAGGACGCAGGAGCTGCAGCAGTCGCCGCAACTCGGTCAGACCCCTGGTGCGCAGGTCATCGCGCCGTTCACGCACAACGTGGCGACGGACCCGCAGGGCATCATGCCCGCTATCCAGAATCTGACGAAGACCCTGCGGGACATGATCCAGGCGTACCAGAAGGCCAGCACCAACTACGCCGAGACCGAAGCGCTCGTCCAGCAGTCCATGCAGGCGAAAACCGGCGAGCTGGCATAGCGGAACCGCAACCCGAGCCAGTGCGTCCTACACCCGTGTCGAGGAGTGTCGTGAACCGTCGTCTTGCCATCCTCCCGCTGGTCGCGATGGCAGCGTTGGGCCTGGCCGCGTGCAGCAGCACCACGACGGGCCAGGGCACACCGGTCACGACCCCCACGCAGGGCGGCACAGGTGGCAGCTCACCCTCCAGTAGCGGATCGAGTGGAGACGGCAGTTCG
>DASXYT010000194.1:0-27201 GCA_036502345.1 Pseudonocardiaceae bacterium
ACTCCGGCCGGCCTCGGCGCTCGAAGCCGTCCGCCTTGAGGAAGTCCGCGAGTGTGGCGGGTGCCGGCTCGATCGGCGGAGTCACGGTCGGCGTCGGCGCCTGGCTCGGGGTTCTGGCCACGGCAACACTGGCGACCGCGTCGTCGAACCTGCGCTGCGGAGTGGACAGCCCGGCGTCGCTCATCCGCTTGGTGACGTGGTGGTAGAGGTCGTCCACCGAGACGTAGCCGTCGTGGTCGTCATCCGGTGCGCCCGAGGACAGCACCTCGACGACGAACCTGGTGAACGGGCTGCCTGCGGTGTCGTCCTCGGCGTCCTTCGTGCGCTGGCCGGGCAGCGAGCTACTCAGCACGAAGCGGCCCCGGCCTGCCAGGCCCTCCGGCAGGTCGGCACCGCCCTTGAAGCCACCGGAATGGCAGCAGTCCAGCACGACGACCTTCGCCCTGGCCCTGGACTCGTCCATCAGGTCGCTGATGTCCCGGGCCGCCACCGCGGTGGCCAGCAGCCGGTCGACCTTGCTGTCCCTGGCGCACAGGAACAGCCGGCCTGCGAGGTCGAGTTGGCCGTGGCCGCTGTAGTACAGCAGCAGTTGGTCGTCGCGGCCCGCATCCCGGAAGAAGTCCTCCAGCCGCAGCAGGACCTCCTGCTTGCCAGCGTTGGCAACGACTTCGACGTCGGCCGCGGTGTGCAGGCCGGTCCGCTCGTCGGTCAGCGCGGCACGCATGATCCCCGCGTCGACCTGTGGCCCGCGTAGCGGTGGCAGCCCGGTCGGATCGTCGGGAAACTCCCAGTTGGTGACGAGCAGTGCTCGGTAGCGGCGGTCAGCCATCGCGGTGGGTCTGTGCCAGCGCGGCCACCATGATCTCCTTGATCGTGGTGTCGCTCGCGCTGGTGCCGTCGACCGTGTAGGTGACGGGGTGGTTGCCGTCGTCGATCGTGACCGTCACCTGTCGCCTGCGCTCCCTGCTCAGCCAGCTCTGGATGACGGCGACGGCGGCGCTGATCGCGCCGGACGTGCCCAGGGTGAGCACCAACTCGGTGACGCCGCCCTTCTCGCCGTCGACCGGTTCGGCACGCAGGTGGATGTCGACCTCGGCGTCCACCAGCGCCCGGTGCAACGCGCCCAGTTGCTGCCGCCAGCCCGGATCGTCCGGGTCGTAGTCCTCGTCGCTGGCGGCCAGCGCGACCTTGATCCCGCCAGTTGTCATTGCCGAATCCCCCAATCACCAGGTGCTATCGCACCATTGTGTCCGCTGTCCCGCCAGGGTGAGATGCTGGCCGGCATGACCGAGCCCGCCGATCGCCGGTACCAGGACCTGTTGGACGACGGTCTACGGCTGGCCAACGCGGACGGGCCGGTGCTGCGGCCGGGCAGCGACGGGTACGCGGCGGTGCAGGCAGCGGCGCTCATCGCCGACGAGATCAGCTTCCGGGTGAACCAGATACCGGACCTGCTGCGCGGCCCACTGCTGGAACTGCTCGACCTACGGCCCACACCGGCACGGGCGGCCACCACCAGCCTGGAATTCCGCATCGCCGAACCCGCAGCGGACGTGATCGACATACCGCGTGGCACCCAGGTCACCACCGACGACGGCAAGATCGTGTTCGGCACGCGGCACGACCTGCGCATAGCTCCCGCCACGGTGGTTGATGTGGACGCGAAGCAGGATGGACTGTACGTAGGGCTCGACGCGCCGCAGCCCGGCTGCCTGGTCGAAATCATGGTGCCCCACCTGCCGACGACCGCGCACTGGGACTGTTGGGTTGGTGACGGCTGGGTCGAATGCCATGCCGACTCCGATGGGCTACCGGCCGACACCGTCCTGCTGCACGTGCCCTACAGGCACGAGGAGTCGGTGATCGCCGGCCGCACCGCAGGTTGGTTGCGCTGCCGATCGGACAGCCTCCAACCGGCGCACCCGGGACAGGTCTCGGTCCGCGTCGTCGGCGGGTTCGGCGACGCACAGCATGGAGTGCTGGTGCGAGATGAACCGCTCGGCGCGTCGACCGGCGAGCCGGATCAGCGGTTCACCCTGCGGCATCGACCTGTGTTGGCCAACCCGACACCCGTCGTGCAGGTGGGCGGCGAGGACGGTTGGGACACCTGGACGATCGTGTCGACCTTCATCGACAGCATGGCCGACGACCACCACGTGATGCTCGACGCGCAGGCGGGCACGCTCCGCTTCGGACCACGGGTGTCCGAACCGGACGGCACCCAGCGGCAGCGCGGCGCCGTGCCACCGCGTGGTGCGCTGGTGCGGGTGCTGGACTACTGGTCCGGTGGGGGAGCGGCAGGCGATGTCGGTGTCGACGAATTGCACCGGCTGTCCCAGGTGCCTGGCTTTTCGGTACGGAACACGTCACCCGGCCGCGGTGCGGCCGACGCCGAGACCGTCGACAACCTCTGGCACCGGGCGCCGTTCGCGCTCCGGGCACGGGATCGCGCGGTCACCGCCGAGGACTACGAGTACCTGGCCAGGGAAGCGGCGCCGGAACTGGCCAGGGTCCACTGCACCGTCGACGTGACCGGCACCGTCCGGGTCCTGCTCGTGCCGGACGCCGAACGCCACGAGTTCGGCCAGGTGACGGCCGCCGGCCTGTTGGTGCCCGAGGACGTGCGGAGCCGGGTCGCCGACCACCTGGACGAGCGGCGGGTGATCGGCACGCGGTTGTCCGTCGGCCCGGCGGGATACCGCGGCGTGACGGTGCGGACGACGGTCCGCCGGACACGAGGCAGCAACGCGCGACAGGTCCGGTCGGCGGCGCTGCGGGCGCTGTACGAATACCTCGATCCGATTGTCGGCGGACCGGACGGATCGGGTTGGCCGTTCGGGCGAACGGTGCACATCGGGGACATCTTCGCTGTGCTGCAACGTGTCGAGGGTGTGGACCGGGTGGAGGACGCCAAGATCTTCGGAACCACACCGGACACCCGGGGACGCGGCGAACCGGTGACACGACTGGGAGTCGCGCCCGGCGCTCTCGCCTACTCCGTCGACCACCAGGTGACTGTCGAGCAATGGTGAACGAACCCCTCGGTGCCGTGGTGGAGGCCATGTTCGCGCCGCTGCGGCAGGTGGTCCAGGAACCCGAGGTGTACGTCGATCCGGTGCGAGCGCCGGAACCGATGCTGCGCTGGCTGGCCGCCTTGTTGGGCGGCGACGACGCGCTGCCGCCGGACCAGCGCCGCAGGCAACTGGCGGATGCGATGGCCGCGCACCGCCGTCGGGGCACTGTTGCCGGCCTCACCGCGTTGATCCGGTTGTACGGCGGCACAGCGGACATCACCGAAGGTCACGATCCCCAGCCGTGGGTGCGCGTCGTGGTGACATTGGCCGACGAAAACCTCGCCGATGCGTTGCGGGACGCCGTACTCATTTCGGTCCCCGCGCACGTAAGGTGCGAGGTGGACTTTGTCGCCACCCCTTAATGGTGCTGCGTATGACCATGTTTCCGGGATGGCGAAATCCGCTGCGGACTTCATCACATTGACATCAGGTTAGGCGGCTCGCTTTCGGCGTAATCTGGGCCATTGATGCCATTTTCAAATGGCTGCCCGGTTTTGTGCACGGCCAGACCCTCGGCGACGAACTCGGTGGTGCGTCGGACATCCACACCCCGATCGTGCATCAGTGGATCCTGTTGTGGCACTCCGTGGCCAGCGCGCAACCCGGTACTTTCGCAATCGTCACCGCAGTCATCGAGACGCTGATCGCTCTCGGCATGTTGTTCGGCGTTTTTCCAACCTGGTCTTCGTCGGCAGTGCCGTGTGGTCGTTGGGAATCTGGTCGTCGGCGGAAGGCTTCGGCCTGCCGTGGAACGAGTCCGGTATCACCGACCTCGGCCCGTCGGTGGGTTACATTTTCGCATCGCTGGCCCTGTTGCTCGCGTTCGGTGGAGCGGCGTGGAGTCTGGACAGCCGATTCCGGCCGGAATTCGAACGATTCGGTTGGCTGTGCAGCTGGACACCGGCTGGGATAATGTCCGGCGAGATCAGCATTCAGCCCGTGGCCAAGGAAACGGTCACGTCGTAGTCGGCGTGAAGCACAGCTTGGTGGTGCCGTCCGGGTAGCCGGTCCGCTCGTCGAGGTGCAGTCGGTCGGCCGTGTCGCCGAACGGGAACAACGGTGTTCCCGTGCCGAGCAGCAGTGGCAGGACCAGGATCTCCAGCCGGTCGATCGCGCCGATCTGGTACATGGCACGGATGGTGCTGGGGCCACCGAGCAGGTGCACGTCGCCGGTCAGCCCGCTGTTCCGCAGCCGAGCGAGGGCGTCTTCCGGGCCGTCACACGCGACGACGTCGGTGCCGTCGCGAACGGTCAGCGGGCGGGACGTCAGCACATGGACACGCTTGCCCGGCCACGGCCAGTTCGCCGCATCGGCCCCGGGCTCGTAGGTGTTGCGGCCCATCAGCACCGCGTCGCACTGGTCGAAGAACGGCTCGTGCCCATAGGAAACACCGGGCACGAAGTCGGGCATGTTCGTCACGGCGGGCCAACCATTGGCACCGGTGGAGAATCCGTCGAGGCTCATCGAGGTGTGCAGGCGGATCAGCATGGCGGGGTCCTTCCCTGTGCGGCGCCTCCGGTGGGTGCCGTCATGCACTGGTCGGAGCGGCCTCCGTCGTCTTGACATCCGATGCCGGGGAAATCGGCCACCGGGCTGTGCGCAGGTGGCGGCGGGTGGCGGCGTACCCACCCGCCAGGGCCAGGATGCCGGCGAGCACGGCCATCGCGTACGGCGCCGCGAGGTACTGCAGCAGCAGGCCGGCCAACCCGGTGCCGACCGGCATGCCGATGCCGATCAGGGTGATGGTCGCGGAGATGACCCGGCCACGCTGCTCGTCCGGCACCTGCCGGAAGATCAACACGTCCACCAGCACCTGGAGGGCCGGGATCCCCAGCCCGGCACACAGCAGCAGCGCGCCGACCCACCACGGTCCCAGCTTGATGCCTAGCCCGAACAGCAGTGGCGCCTCGATCAGGGCGACGCCGATCAGCAGCTGGCCCGGCTGCCACCGCCGGTGCAGTGGCTTGACCAGCGCGGCGCCGGTCAGCCCACCGACCGCGTAGCCGGCCACGGCGACACCGATCAGCGCGGGGGAGACGTGCTGTGAGCGCAGCAGCACGGTGGTGATCAGCAGCACCGGGGCGCCGACCGTGTTCAGCACGGCCACCAGCAGGGTCGCCGCGCGCAACGTGGGGTCACGCCAGATCGTGCGCAGCCCGGCCAGCGCACCGGGGGAGCCGGCGCCTGCGGGAGCGGGCTCGCGGCGCGGCACCTTGACCTGCAGCACGGTCAGCCAGGACACCGCGAACGCGACGGCGCTGACCGCGAACGGCAGCAGTTGGCGCAGCCCGTAGAGCAGGCCGCCCAGCGGTGGTCCGACGAGTTGGGTCAGCCCGTCGCGGATCTGCTCCGTGGTGAGTGCCTCGGTCAGCTGCTCGTCCGGTACCACGGTCCTGACCAGCAACATCCTCGCTGTCGCCGTGAACGGGCTGCACGCGCCGAGCACGCCGGCCACCACGAGCAACTGGGTCAGACCGAGCCGGTGGTCGGCGAGGGCGACGGCCACGCTGGCCGCGGCCAATGCCCTGGTGCCCTCGGACAGCAGCAGGATCCGCCTGCGGTCGTACCGGTCGGTGAGGACACCCGCCGGCAGGCCGACGACCAGGGTGGCCAGCAGCTGGACGACGCCGAACAGGCCGGCCGCCGCCGGCGAGCCGGTCAGTGCCAGCACCGCGAGCGGGTAGGCGATGTCGGCCGTCTCGATGCCCAGGTAGCCGACGGTCGAGCCGAGCCACAGGTACTGGAACCGCCGGTTGCGGCGTAACGGCTGCTGGTCTGCCATCTCGTTCACTCCTCGGTCACCATTCACCATGACACCATCATTCACGTTGACGTGAATGATGGCACGAGGGTGAACGGGTGGCAAGATGTCGGCATGTCCAGCCCTGAGCCCAGCCGGCCCGACCCGCCGTCGACGCGCGTCGTCCGGGACGTGGAGACCCTGAAGGCGCTGTCCGACCCACTGCGGCTGGCCATCCTGGGGATCCTGATGGACGGAGCGCACACGGCACCGAAGGTGCGGACGGTGAAGGAACTGGCCACCGAACTGGACGAGCCGCCGACCAAGCTGTACCGGCACATCAAGCAGTTGGAGGCGCGCGGGCTGATCGAGGTGGCCGAGACCAGGGTGGTGTCCGGCATCGTGGAGCACCGCTACCGGGCGGGTCAGCAGACGATCTACATGCATCCGGACATGTTCGGTCCCGATGACGTGGGCCTGGACGATGCCGCCACCGCCCTGGCGGCCGCCATGGACGACTACCGCAACGAGTTCGTCGCGGCCGTCAGGACGGGCCGGGCCTGGTTCGACGACCAGCCGCCGGAGGAGTCCTTCCGAAAGGTGGTGGCCATGGTCAACTCGGTCAGCGTCTCACCAGCCGAGGCAGCAGGGTTCCGCGATCGGCTGGCCGCGCTGGTCGATGACATCGCGGCCAGCAAGCACGATCCGGACGGCGTGCCGATCCGGGTGCTGGCGGCGTTCTACAGCCCGAGCGAGAAGCCGGCGTCAGGCGAGTAGCAGCGTGAGATAGGCGAATCCCATCACCTCGCGCCAGCCGCGCAGCCAGGCAGTGCGGTGCGAGTCGGCGGTCGCGGCGACATCGGCCGCGTGCGGGGAGTCGGCGTTGTCGACCAGCCAGCGCACCCAGCCGACGCCATGCCGGGACTCGAACTCGTCCCACTCGTCCAAGCTCGCCTGCGAGACCGCCAGCAGCCGATAACCGTTGCCCAGCGCCAGATCGACCAGGTCGGGCAGTGCCAGGTACTGGTCCCGGGGGATCGGCATCGCCCGCAGTCGCGCCTCGGTCGGCTCCTGTTCCCAGAAGCCCTCACCGAGCAGCAGTCGGCCACCCGGCCGCAACAGCTTCCGGCCGGCCGCCAAGGCGTTGACCGTGTGCTGTTCCGGTTCGCCACCCCACACATGCGTCGCACCGTTGACGATCAGCACGTCCGCGCTGCCCGACCAGGCCCCGGCGTCACCGACGTCGAGCACCACCCGGTCGGCCAGCCCGCGGGCCACCGCGTTCGCCCTGCCGTGCTCGATCGCCACCTCGTCCAGGTCGACGCCCTGGCCGGTGGCGGTCGACTCGGCGGCGAGCGCACGCAGCAGCAACTCCGCCCACCCGCAGCCGAGATCCACGACGTGCTGACCGGCGAGCGGCCCGAGCGAGCGGATCAACTGGCCGGCCCGTGCCTCGGACAGCGGCCCGTGGAAGACGAGGTCCTCGTACAGCGGGGAGAACTGGGGTTGCGTCACGCGGGGAGCCTGACCAACGGTCCGCATAGGAGCAACTTATTTTATGATCACGTATGGACGTCAGCCAGCAGATCCGGGACGCGTCGGCGCGGGACGCCGAGGCGTGTGCCGCGATCTACGCCCCGTACGTCACCGACACGGCGATCAGCTTCGAGACCGAACCGCCGTCGCCTGCCGAGATGGCCGAGCGGATCGCCGCCGCGCAGGCCACGCACGCGTGGCTGGTGCTCGAGGACGACGGCGCCGTCGTCGGCTACGCCTACGGCGGCCGGCACAGGGCGCGGGCCGCCTATCGCTGGGCGTGCGACGTGAGCGTCTACCTCGAACGCGGCAGGCGGCGGACCGGCGGCGGTCGGGCGCTCTACCAGGCCCTGTTCGCCCGGCTCGCGGAGCGCGGCTTCCGCACGGCGATCGCCGGCATGACACTGCCCAACGACGCGAGTGTCGGGCTGCACCGCGCCATGGGCTTCGAACCCGTCGGAACCTATCGGCGCATCGGCTGGAAACACGGCGCGTGGCACGACGTGGCGTGGGCGCAGCGAGCCATCGCCACCGCCGACGACCCACCCGCCGAACCACGATGACGGCTGTTTCTCCTGGCGTGCCGGGTTGTGCCGCTGGCATTGTCGCGGGAGATCGGCGCTGGCACCGTTGACTCATGGAACCATCGATCTCCCGTACGGTCGACGTCGCCGCCGACCCGCACGCAGTGTGGTCGATGGTCACCGACCTGCCGCGCATGGACCAGTTCAGCCCCGAGAACATCGGCGGCCACTGGGTCGACGGCGCGACCGGCCCGGCCGAGGGCGCCAGGTTCCGGGGCACCAACCGTAACGGCGACAAACTCTGGTGGACGAGGGTCCGGGTGGTCGCCTGTGAGCCCGGCCGACTGTTCACCTTTGACGTCCGCACCCCGTTCGGTGTGCGGGTGTCCCGCTGGTCGTACCTGATCACACCCACCGCGACCGGCTGTCGGCTCACCGAACAGTGGTATCGGGTGGGCAGTTGGGTGGTCCGCCGTTTCCTCGGCCCCCGCGTCACCGGACGCGCCGACCGGCCGGGTTTCAACGTCGAGTCGATAGAACACACCCTCGCCGCCGTGAAGGCCCGCGCGGAATCGACGTCTGCCGTGCCGGACGCCGCCTGAGCGGTCGGCGAGACGACCTGTCCTCGCTCCGGTGCGGACCACGTTGCTGTCCTTGATCGATGTACCTCCTGCATGATTGGCCCGGTAACGGTCCAGGTCGAAGGAGGCAACGCGGTGCGACTGGAAGTGGACTCCGATCCGGCTGAACTGGGTTTTGACCCCGAACGGTTCGCCAGGCTCGATCGCCGTCTCGGGCGCTACGTGGACGAAGGCATGCTGCCCGGCTGGTCGGTGCTGGTGGCCAGGCACGGTCGGATCGCCCATCTGTCCACCTACGGCCGGCGGGACATGGAGGCCGGGCTGCCGGTCGAGTCGGACACGCTGTGGCGGATCTTCTCGATGAGCAAGCCCATCACGTCGGTCGCCGCGATGATCCTCTACGAGGAGGGCGCGTTCGAGCTCACCGACCCGATCAGCAAGTGGCTACCGCAGTTCACCGACATGCGCGTCTACCGCAGGGGCACGTCCCAGGCCCCGGCGACCGAGGCCGCGCTGTCGCCGATCCGGATCTGGCACCTGCTCACCCACACCGCGGGCCTGACCTACGGCTTCCACCACGCGCATCCGGTTGACGCGATGTACCGGTCGGCCGGCTTCGAATGGGGTCAGCCGCCCGGCATGGATCTCGCGCAGTGCTGTGCCGTGTGGGCGCAGCTGCCGCTGGTCTTCCAGCCGGGCACCGAGTGGAACTACTCGGTGGCCACCGACGTGCTCGGCAGGCTGGTCGAGGTGGTCTCCGGTCAGCCGCTGGACGAGTTCTTCGCGGAACGCATCTTCACGCCGCTCGGCATGACCGACACCGGGTTCTGGGTCGGGGACGACAAGGCCGACCGGCTCGCCGCGCTGTACATACCCGAGCGCGGCACCCGCAAGGCCGTCCGCCAGGAGGGGCTGGGCAAGGTCAGCAACCACAAGCCGGACTTCCTCTCCGGCGGTGGCGGCCTGATCTCCACCATGGCCGACTACCACCGCTTCACCCAGATGCTGGCCAGGGGCGGTGAACTGGACGGGGCGCGGGTGCTGGGCTCGCGGACGCTGGCCCACATGACCCGCAACCACCTGCCCGGCGGCCACGATCTGGAACAGGTCGGCAGGCCGCTGTACGCCGAGTCGAGCTTCGACGGTGTCGGCTTCGGGCTCGGCTTCTCGGTGCTGATGGACTCCGCGAAGGCGAAGTCGCTGGCCGCGCCCGGCGAGTTCGCCTGGGGCGGCGCCGCGAGCACCACGTTCTGGGTGGACCCGGTCGAGGACATCACGGCGGTGTTCATGACCCAGTTGCTGCCCTCCAGCACCCACCCGCTGCGCACCCAGTTGCGCCAGTTGGTTTACCAAGCGCTGGTCGACTAAGCGAACAGAATGGTGAGGCCGGTGCACACGACGGTGATCACCAGGCCTGCCCAGGCGAGAAACGCGCGAGGTGACGCGACGACACGGCATTGTCGTGTCGTCGCCGCCGCACGGTCTGGATCCTGTCGGTGGTGAGCACGGTGAAGCCGGCGTGCCGCGCACGGCCCACCGTACCCACTCAACGCCGGTGATCGGCGCGTGGACGGGGACCGCCGGGACCGTAGGCCGTGACACCACCACCGGCTATCCGCTGCTTGCCGGCCCGCCACCGTGCGATCGGTGTCAACGGGGTGAGCTCGACCACCCGGCGGCCCGCTCGCCGGCGGGCCGCCGCTGATTCTTTTCCGTTTAGAACAAAGAGGGATTGATCGCCGACGGTGGTTGGCGCAGCGCGGTCGCCTGCTCGTAGGCGTACGCGTAGCCGACCAGCGTTGGTTCACTCCACGCCGGGCCGAGGAACGCGATGTTGAACGGCCTGCGGTTGCCGGCCTGGTAGCCGGCCGGCAGCGTGATCGACGGGTAGCCGGCCTTGGCGCCGATGCCCGCGCTGCCGCTGTTCGCGAACAGCAGTGCCGTCAGGTCGTTCGCGGCCAGCAGCGCGTCGATCCGGTCCTTGCTGTCCACCAGGTCCTGCGCCCGGTCGGCCAGGTACTTCGCGGTGTCGGCGCTGTCCGGGTCCAGGTCCATGGCCTGCGAGATGGTGGCCAGCACCTGGCCGAACTTCAGTGCCGCCTCGGCGTGCGCGTCGTTGAACGCGATGATGTCGGCCAACGACTTCATCGGCGCGGAGCGCGGCAGCCGGGACAGATAGATGTTCAGGTCCCGTTTGAATTCATAATTGAGCACCGTCGACCCGCCAACGATGGTGCTGCCGGTGTTCAGCGTGACCGGCACCAGCACGGCACCCTGCGCGGTCAACACGGCGTTCGCCGCATCCCACAGCGTCCGGTTGTCGGTGCCCGCTGCCGGCACCTGCCCTGCGACCACGCCGATCCGGGCGCCGCTGAGCGCGTCGGCCCGCAGATCACCGGTGAAGTCGTGGCCCACCAACGGATTCGCGGCGGTGGCCGGGTCGAGCGGGTCCTTGCCGGTCAGCGCGGTCAGCTCCGCGGCGGCGTCGAACACCGACTTCGTGATCGGCCCCGCGGTGTCCTGGCTGGCCGAGATCGGCACGATGCCGGTGCGGCTGATCAGCCCGACCGTCGGTTTGATGCCGACGTCGGAGTTGGCCGCCGACGGGCTGAGGATGGAGCCGGACGTCTCGGTGCCCACGGTGAGCGGGGCGAGGCCGACGGCTGCCGACACGGCAGGTCCGGAACTCGAACCGCTCGGTGACTGCGACACGTCGTAGGGATTGAGCACCTGGCCGCCTGCCGAGCTGTAGCCGGCCGGCATGCCGTTGGTCAGGAAGTTGGCGAACTCGGTCAGTTTGGCCTTGCCGAGGATCACCACGCCGGCCTTCTTCAGCTGGGTGACCAGCGGTGCGTCCACGGCCGGGAACGAGTCGGCCAGCGCTACCGAGCCCGCGGTGGTCGTCATGCCCTTGACGTCGATGTTGTCCTTGAGCAGCAGGGGAATGCCGAGCAGCGGCCCGTGTGGCCCCTTCTTCTTCCGCGCCGCGTCGGCCGCCCGTGCCTCGGCGAGCGCGTTCGGGTTGATGGCCCGGACCGCGTTGAGAGTGCCGAGCGTGGCGATCCGCTCCAGGTACGCGGTGACCAGTTCCTCGCTGGTGAGCCGGTGTGAGTCCAGCAACGCGGTCAACTGCGGGACGGTCGCGGTTTCCAGGTCGACCAGCGACCTCACCCGGCTGGTGGCCGGTGACTCACCCGCGGCGGCCGGGATCGACGGCAGCGCGACGGCGGCGGTCGCTGCTCCGACCGCGGTCGCCGCGCCACGTAACACAGTTCGACGGGACATGCCTGCATTCTGGTCACTCACCGATGTCCTCCAGGGCTCGTCGTCGGAACGAGTAAACCCTGAGCCGGACGCGTTTCCCTTGACTGACAACGCAATGACAGTCGTGTAACCACACCTGGCCGGCCGGCTACGGCAGGCCGATCGCCGTTCCCGGCAGCGGCACCGGCGTGCCGGCCTTCATCGCGGCGACGGCGGCGGCCAGCTTGGTCTTGTCCAGCTTCACGTAGGACTGGCCGTCCGACGACGTGCCGAATCCCGCCGAGGGTGCGGTGTAGAAGTGAGTGCCCTGAGCCGGCGTGGCGATGATGTCGACCAGCAGTTGGGTCATCAGCGGCGACGTGAGGCCGGAGTCCACGGTCAGGTTCTGCGCCACGATCCGCACCACCTGCTCGGCCAGCAGCGGCTTGCCGATCAGGTCCTCGGACCGCAGCTTCTGGCCGATCGCCGCCACCACCTGCTGCTGGTGGTCGATCCGGTCGAAGTCACCGCCGGGCAGGCCGTAGCGGATCCGCACGTAGAGCAGCGCCCGGTCACCGGACAGCGTGAGCTGGCCTGCGGGGAAGTGGTTGCCGTTCCTCGGGTCCGTGATGGCGTGCTCGTTCAGCACCGTGACGCCGCCCAGGGCGGTGGTGAGGTCGCGGACGCCGTCGAAGTCCATCACCATGACGTGGTCGATGGACATGCCGGTGAGCTGCTGGACCGTCTTCACCGCGAGGGAAGGCCCGCCGTTGAGCGACGCGTTGATCTTCTCGGTGCCCTTGCCGGGGATCGGTACCCACGAGTCACGGGGGATGGACAGCACGTCGATGCCGGTACGGGCGGCGTTGAAGCGGATCAGCATGATCGCGTCCGCCCGCTGACCGCTCACCCCGGCCGTCGCGTCGTCCCCGAGCCGCAGGTCGGAGCCGAGCAACAGGATCGTCATCGGCTTGCCGTTGGTGTCGGCGGTGGCGGGCGCCAGCGCGTCGACGGGCACGGTGCGTACCGCGCCGGTCACCGAGTTGGTGACGTTCCACAGGATTCCGGCAGCGCCCAGTATCAGCAGCGCCAGCACGGCGACACTGATCTGAACAGCGATTCTGCCCCAGCGGCGACGCCTTCGAACCGTGCCGGCATCCTCAGTGGACTCCAGCAGTTCGTCGACGCCGACCAGGTCACCAGACCTGTGGTCGGGATCCGTCACAGTTGCCGACTGTAGATCCATGCACCCGCTGTGACCAGTGACGATTCCGTTCCGTGATGTGGCAACAGGTCCGCGCTGACATACTGTTGATCATCGGTCACTCAGTGTGTCCGAAATGTCGATGTCGAGACCGCGTCGTCGGCTCCGACCCACTGACGGGGATCCAAATTGGTCACCGCAAGTGAAGGAGTCAGAGACGATGCGACTACCCGAGATCGTCACCCGCGAGGAATGGCTGGTCGTCCGCAAGGCGCACCTGGCCAAGGAGAAGGAGCTCACCAGGGCACTGGACGCGCCGCACGGCGACCGGCGCAGGCTGCCCATGGTGCGGATCGACGAGGACTACACGTTCGAGGGACCACGATGTGGTCTATCACACATATTCCAGCTACGGCCGAGGCGCGGACGGCATCGCGGGTAGTTCGCAGCTGCGGTACCACGACGAGTGAAACCTTCGCTTGGCTTTGGCGCTTGGGCCCGGTCCATGCGCTGGGCTGCTTGCCCCTTCGACCCGATCCGCCATTGTCTTACGGTTGCGGCGGCGCCTCAACCGTAAGGGGCGCTTGGGATCGGAGCGAAGGGGGAGCTGCGCTCAAACCATTGCCCTCAGGCTGGTTGCTTGCGGTTCAGTTGGCTGTCGGGGACGCCGTTGCTGAAGCGCATGACGTTGTCGTCCACCCTGCTCAGGCGCATGGTGGCCAGGTCGAGCAGGTAGTTCTGCCGGTACCGCCACGGCGCTCGCTGGCCCTGGTGCGGCAGCCTCTCGGCGGCTCGCTGGATGTAGCCGGACGTGAGGTCCAGCAGCGGCCTGTCGGACCCCGCCGATCCGGCTGTCGGCACCGCCGGCACGCACTGGCTGAAGTGGTGGCGGTCCATGTGATTCAACAGGCGGCACACGTACTGCGTGGTCAGGTCCGCGCGCAGGGTCCACGAGTTGTTGGTGTAGCCGACGCACCAGGCCAGATTGGGAATGCCGCTGAACATCATTCCCTTGTAGACAGTGGTCTCGTTGGCCTCGACGCGCTTGCCGTCCACGGTCAGCTCGATCTCGCCGAACGCGACCATCTTCAGGCCGGTGGCCGTGACGATCACGTCAGCCGGCAACTCCTTGCCGGACGCGAGCAGAATGCCGGTCGACGTGAAGCGTTCGATGCGGTCGGTGACCACGTCGGCCTTCTTCTCCCGCAGCGCCGTGAACAGGTCGCCGTCCGGGACCAGGCACAGCCGCTGGTCCCACGGGTTGTACTTCGGGCTGAAGTGCGGGTCGATGGCCACCGTGCCGGCCAACTGGTCCTCGGCGCCCTTGCGCAGCCGCTCCGCCGACCACTTCGGCCAGCGGCGGAAGATCTGGTAGAAGAGCGTCGACATCACCACGTTGCGGCCCCGGATCATCCGGTGCGCCAGGTGTCCTGGCATCAACGACCGCAGCTTGTCGGCCAGCGGATCGGCGGTCGGCCGCGAGACGACGTAGCTGGGGGACCGCTGCAGCATGGTCACGTGGGCGGCCTGCTCGGCCATCGCCGGCACCAGCGTGACCGCGGTGGCGCCGCTGCCGATCACGACGACGTTCTTGTCCCGGTAGTCGAGATCGGCGGGCCAGTGCTGCGGGTGCACGATGTCGCCCTGGAACTCGCCCTGCCCCACGAACTTGACCTCGTGGCCGTCGGAGTAGCTGTAGTAGCCGCTGCACAGGTACAGGAACGAGCAGGTGTAGGTGACGCTCTCGTCGCCGACCCGCACGTCGACCGTCCACAGCGCCTTGCCGCTCGACCACGACGCCCGCACCACGCGGTGGCCGAACTTGATCTTCTTGTCGACGCCGTAAGCGGTCGCCGACGCACGGATGTAGTCGACGATGGCATCGCCGTCCGCGATCGACTTGGGATTGGTCCACGGGCGGAACGGATAGCCGAGCGTGAACATGTCGGAGTCGGAGCGCACGCCGGGGTAGCGGAACAGGTCCCATGTGCCGCCGATGGCGTTCCGTGCCTCCAGGATCGCGTAGGTCTTGTGCGGTGCCTGGGTCTGTAGGCGGTAGCCGGCGCCGATGCCGGACAGGCCGGCACCGACCACGAGCACGTCGACGTAGGTCTCGCTCATGACGCTCCTTCGGAGTGGCTGCTCAGCACAGCGGAACTGGCGATCTTCCAGTGGCCGGACTGGAGCACCATGCCGAAGCTGGTCCGCTCCACGACGGTGTGGCCGTCCCGGTAGAGGTAGTGGATCGTCGCGGTGACGCTGTTCGGCGCCGTGGCGCTCACATCGGTCAACCGGGCGCTGCTGATCGGCGCCCAGAACCTCTGGTAGCCGCTCATCCCGCCTGCGTGGTTCTGCTGGTAGTCGGCCGTCATCGTCGGCCAGGCCGCGGTCAGATTGCCGGGGACCAACCGGTAGTAGGCCTCGATGGTGGACAGCGGTGTGATGGCCGGAGCCGTGGTGGCAGGCGGTGCGCTGGTGGTGGTCGTGGTCGGCGCGCTGGTGCTGGTCGGGGGAGCGGTGGTGGTCGTAGGCGCGACCGCCGTCGTCGTGCGCGACACCGAACCAGGCCCTGACGCCGCTGTGTTGGCGGCACCCTTGCCGCCGGGGTGCAACTGCGCGATCAGGATCGCGGCCGCGATCAGCACCGCGGCGACCAGCACCGAGCGCAGTGTCCTGTGTCGCCGCCGTACGGCATCGGCGGCCGTGGGTGCGGGCTTCGGCCTGCGTGGCTCCGGCGCGCCGATGATGGTCAGCGCGGCCTGGACCTGGCCCATCGTGGGCCGTTCCGCCGGGTCGCTGCGCAGCATCCACAGCAGCGCCGGCGTGAGGTCGCCTGCCTGCTTCGGCGGCGTCACGTCCTCGGTGGCGATCTTGTGCAGCAACGCGATGGGATTCTCGGTCAGGCCGAACGGCGGTGTGCCCTCGACGGCCGCGTACAGGGTCGCGCCGAGCGAGAACACGTCACTGCGGAAGTCGGCGTCGTGTCCCTTCGCGATTTCCGGTGCCAGATAGGCGGGAGTACCGGCCAGCACACCGGTCGCGGTGACCGTGCCGTCGCCGACAGCGCGGGAGATGCCGAAGTCGGTGAGTTTCGCCGTGCCGTCCTCGGTCAGCAGCACGTTGCCGGGCTTGAGATCCCGGTGCACGATCCCGGCCTTGTGCGCGTCCACCAGTGCGGAGGCCACCTGCCTGCCGATGCTGACCACGTCGGTCACCGGCAGTGCCGTGCGCTCGGCCAGCCGGTCGGCCAGGCTCACCGACGGCACGAACTCCATGATCAGGCACGGTCTGCCGTCGTGTTCGGCGACGTCGTACACCGAAACGGCGTTCGGATGGTGCAGCCGGGCGGTGATCCGCCCCTCCCGCATCGCCCTGCGGCGCGCCTCGTCGGCCTGCTCCGCGCTGATGCCAGGCTGTAACAGCAGTTCCTTGACGGCCACGTCGCGGTGCAGCAACTCGTCCTGCGCCTGCCACACCACGCCCATCGACCCGCTGCCGACCTGTGCGACCACCCGATAGCGTTCCGCGATCAGATCGCCGACCCCGGTCATGCAATGTCCTCCACTCGACCCTGTGTGTGTTCCTACAAGTGTGCACTGTGCCGCACCGTCGGACCGATCATCGACAACGCTAGAGTCGCACCGGTTGAACACCCAGCCGAGGCAGCCCGGGGTCCTACCCCGGTCGCCCCGGCTTCGGGCTGCCTGCGAGTAGTGCTATCGGTAACGCCTCAGGAGGCCCGCAGTGCCCGCAGCCGACCCTCCAGCCAGGGACAGCGACCCGTCCACGGTCCAGCCGCCCATCGGCGAGCTGTGGGTGGACGTGCGAACAGTGGGTGTCGGGACGGTGCTGGCCGTCCGGGGTGAGATCGACATGCGGACCGCGCCGACGCTGGCCGAGTACGTGAACCGGCACTTCGACGGCACGGCGGACGCGGCCAGAAGACCGCTGGTGTTCGATCTCACCGAGGTCGCGTTCCTCGGCTCCGCCGGCCTCGGCGTGCTGCTCGCCGCCCGGCAGCGGGCCATCGCCGAGGACGCCACTGTGTGGGTTGTCGCAGCGTCCCGCGCTGTGTCGCGTCCGATCCAGGTCACCGGCCTGACGGGACTGTTGAACCTGGTCAGCGACCTCGCATCGGCGCTCGACGCGATGGCCTGAGGGTTTCGGCCGGGCAGCCATGGGTATTCAGGCAGTGCAGGGACAGTCGTGTCTGATCCGATGGTGAGGTGACCCGGTGTGTCCCAACGACAAGACCTACAGGACGGTCGTCACGTAGCCGGCATGAACGTCGAGGTCCGGCTACCCGCTGACCTGTCCCAGTTGTTCGTGCTCAGATCGCTGGCCGCGACGCTGGCACTGCGCGAGGACTTCGACCTCGACGAGGTAGAGGACGTGAAGCTCGCGGTGGACGAGATGTGCTCGGCACTGGTGCTGCGGGCGCGTGACGGTGAGTTCCTGACCTGCCAGTTCGAGGCGGCGCCACGCTCGGTCGGCGTGTTGGCGTCGGTGGCCTCGGACAACGGCAGGCCGATCGACCAGGACACGTTCGGCTGGCGGGTGCTGGGGGCCCTGACCGACCAGTTGACCACGTGGATCACGCCCGGCCACCGAGCGCCCTACGACGTGCACATCAGGATGGCCGCCACCGCGGACAGCAACTGACGGGCTCAGCGCGCCGCTCTGCCCTCGGAATCGTCGTCGATCAGGCCCCTGGCCCGGCGGGCCAGGGGCACCGCGAACCAGAGCATGCCGAACAGCAGTGCCGCGCAGCCCGCTATCACGACCGCGAGCACGATACCGGCCACGGCGTCCACCACCAGCAGGATGACGCCCGTCATCGCGGCGGCGAGCGACGCGAGGCCGACGAGCGCGAAACGGTTGCCCCAGTACAGGATCTCCTCCCGGCGACCCTTCCGGAAGTACAGCCGGTGCCACGCGGCGGGCGCCATCAGCAGCGCGGCCGACGCGGTGGCCAGCACGATGGTGGTGATCAACGTGCCGCGCTCGAACGCCGACGCACTGGCGAACCGGTTGGTGAACGCGACGGACAGCAGGAACGCGAACAGGATCTGCACGCCGGCCTGCGCCACGCGCAACTCCTGGAGCAGTTCGGCCATGTTCCTGCTCAGCCTGGCCTGCTCCGACTCGTCGGGCTTGTCGCCGACCTCCTCCATCAGGGCAGCCTAGGCGTGCTGCTCAGCCTCGGCCGCCTTGCGCAAGCGCTCGCGCTGCGGCACCACCGTGTACTTCGGGTCCTTCGCGGACTCGACGCCGGCATGGAAGATGCCGAAGCGGGTACAGGCCGAACCGGCCAGCAGGGCGGCGCCGCCGAGCACAGCGGCCACCCTGGACCGCCTGCCGAGCACCCCGCCGACCAGCGCGCCGGTCACGGTCAGGATCTCGGCGGCCCGCATCAGCTTGCCCGGGGTTCCGGTGTGCAGCGGTTCGGCCACCATGCCCATCCGGCGTTCCATCCGCTTGGTGGCGACGACGTCTAGCGTGGCGCCGAGCAGTGCGGCCCGCCGGGCGGGCGACGCCTGCGCCACGGGTGCCCCGATCATGCCGAGACCGCCGGCCGCACACGCCGCCGAGCCGACGAACACGAACGGCAGTTCCCGGAAGCCCTCGTGCCAGGTCGGCACGGCGGTGTCCGCGATCAGCACGCCGGTGTAGGCGGCGACAGCCGGTCCCACCAGGCCGGCGGTGATGGTGGCGACCTTGCCGATGCCGGTGAACCTGCCGGACACCGCGGTGATCGCGGCCAGCCCGGCAGGTGGCCCGTAGGCGCTGAGGATCCACGAGCCGACGCTCATCGGTGAACTCGGTTTGATCACCCGCAGCATGTTGACGAACCGGGCGGGCCTGCCAAGGTCGTGCACCAGCCCGTAGGCCGAGCCGGAGATGGCGACCAGCGCGCCCACCTTGCCGGTCATCGCGAGCGCGGGACGGTTGGTCAGTTCGGCGCCCGCGGCCAGCACCGAGGAGGCGCCGGCCAGGCCGCCGAGGAACAGGTAGCCGGCGATGTCGATGGCCGCCCACCTCGGCGGGTTGAGTATCGGCAGGCCGTAGTACGAACGGAAATCGGCGTCCGGCACCATCGACTGCTCGCCGCGCCTGCCGCCGCCCCGCCTGCGCCGCTGTTGTTGCTGTTCCGCCATTACCGCCGCCTGCCCAGGAACGAGACCGCCAACCCGGCGAGCAGCGTCGCCGCCGCCACGCCGGCATGCTTCCACATCGACGACAGGTCCCTGGTGGTCACCACGGGAGCCGGCGGCAGCCCGTAGACCTCGGGCTCGTCCAGCAGCAGGAAGAACGCTCCGTTGCCGCCGACCCCGTCGTCCTCGTCCCGGCCGTACAGCCGGGCCTCGGGGACGCCACGGTCGTGCAGCGTGGCCAGCCGGTCGTCGGCCCGCTGCTGCAACTCCGTCAACTCGCCGAACTGGATCGACTGGGTTGGGCACGCCTGCGCGCAGGCAGGCGTCATGCCGGCACCGAGGCGGTCGTAGCAGAGCGTGCACTTCCACGCCCTGCCGTCCTCCTCGCGCTGGTCGATGACGCCGTACGGGCACGCGGGGACGCAGTAGCCGCAGCCGTTGCAGATGTCCGGCTGCACCACGACGGTGCCGAACTCGGTGCGGAACAACGCACCCGTCGGGCACACGTCCAGGCAGGCGGCGTGGGTGCAGTGCTTGCACACGTCGCTGGACATCAGCCACCGGAACTCGCTCAGTTGGCCGTCCGGCCCCTCGCCCGGCTTGCTGAACGAGGGCAACCCGAGGTCGACCGTCTCCTTCTCCTTCTCGGCAGGTTTGCGCTGCTCGACGAAGGCCACGTGGCGCCATGTGTCGGCGCCCAGCGTGCCGGTGTTGTCGTAGGACATCCCGGTGAAGTTCAGGCCGTCCTCGGGGACGAAGTTCCACTCCTTGCAGGCCACCTCGCACGCCTTGCAGCCGATGCAGACGCTGGTGTCCGTGAAGAATCCGTAACGCGGCCGGCCGTCGGTGTATCCGCCGTCCCCCGGCGGATCGTCGGCGGAGAGCAGGTCACTTAGCTCGAACGACACGGTGGACCTCCGTCAGGCTGGGGACTCGCCAGCTCAGGCGAGTTGAGCCTGCCACATCCAGTGGGCCTCCTCGACCGCACGAGCGATCCCGATCAGCAGATCCTGTGTGACAAGATCGGTCTTGTCCGTCTCCTCGATGCGCGGCCGCAGGCGCTTGCTCACCGCTGCCAGCGCCGCGACGATGTGGCTGATGGTTTCCCGGTCGGACTGCCAGCCGGTCGGGTGGTCCGGCAGTCCGGAGCCCGCTGCGACGGCCTTGGCGGTCCCGGTGGGGGAGACCCCGATGGCGCTGGCCCGCTCGGCCACGTCGTCCACGTACTGCCGTGCGGTCACGACCAGTTCGTCCAGCTGCAGGTGAACGCTGCGGAAGTTCGAGCCGACGACGTTCCAGTGCGCCTGCTTGGCGGTCAGCGACAGGTCGATGAGGTCGGCGAGGGTGTCCTGCAGGACTGCGCCGGTGGCATCGCGTGCGCCCGCGTCCAGCGGGCTGGTGATCGGGTGCTTACCCATGGTCGAGTGTCTCCTTCGATCTCGGCGGGACAGCTGAGACCCGCGACGGGTACTGACTGCCCATAGGCGGAACGGGGCAAACGCGACGGCTGACCGGACGGATTCGCCGCAGAACGTTTCGTCCGACCGACAGGGGGAACTCGAATCCGTATGAGGGATCGACAACTGCTACGCAGTGCCATCGCCGAGGCGCTGGCCGCGGTCCGCCACGGAGACGAGGGCGAGGCCATGCTGATGTTCGAGCGGCTGGCCGGCTCCTCATGGCGGACGTTGCGGGACACCGTGATGGAGCTTGCCGAGGCCAACTTCGAGATGCTGCTGACCATGACCGGCAGCGACAGGGACGACGACCGGGTCATCTCGCTCGCCGACGAGCAGGGCGAGGTGCGGTCCGTCGACGACCTCGATCCGGCCCAGCGCACCGCGACCCGGGTCCTGCTGGCGCTGGCCGCCGACCGGCCGCAGGACGCCAGGACACAAATGGAGATCGCGGCCGAGGCCGAGGACCCCGAGGTGCCCGGCCGGGTGCTCGCGCACACCGTCACCTGGACGCTGGAGATGGTGGAGACCTGCGAGACGGCAGGCGAGCCGGTGCCGCACTGGCTGCTCCCCGCACTGGCCGACCGCTGAGACTCGGTGTGGCGTAGCAGACACCACCGTCGGGAAGTGATCACCGCGCGGTCGCTGTTGTGCAGGGTGGTTTCCAAAAACGGGGACCAGGGAGCCGCCCAGGTTTCGCGCCCAGCGCCCGGCCTGCCCGACTCGCTCACGAAAGAGCGGAGCCGCCGTTCGCGGTGGTGCGGAGGTGTTTTGTCATGTCGTTGAGCACTCGCTTCGGCGTTGACGTCCTTGCGGTTGTCGCTGGTGGTTTTCTCGCTGTGGCCGCGGTTGCCTGGTCGGCGCCGGTCGCGGGTTGGGTCGGGTTCGGCGTGTTCACGGCCGTGACCTTGTTGGCGGTACTGGGATTCGTCGTCACGAACCGCACGGGCGCCATGGTGGGTCACGGTGTTCTCGCGGTATTCGGTCTGTGGGCACTGCTGGCGGCGCTGCTGTTCAGTGGGACCGCGTTGACCACGCTGGTCTTCATCGACGCCCTGGCCGTGGCTCTGATCGGCCTGGTCGACCTGACGGCGCACGAGTTGACCACCGAGCGGGTCGTGCACGAGCTCGAGGTGCACCACACACCGGCGACCGTCTGAGAAGAAATTCACGAAAGCGGTGCCGGGCACATCCCAACGGGTGTGCCCGGCACCGCTTTCGGATGGGGCCGCTTGACCCTCCCCCGAGGGGAACGTGCAGGTTGGTGGCATGCAGGTCAACCTGACGATCGGCGAGTTCTCCCGGATGACGCACCTCAGCGTGAAGACGCTGCGGCACTACCACCGGGTGGGCCTGTTGGCGCCCGCCGACGTGGATCCGGCCACCGGTTACCGCTTCTACAGCACCGGCCAGGTGCCGACGGCGCAGATCATCCGGCGGTTCCGGGACCTGGAGATGCCGGTCGAGCAGCTGCGGGCCGTGCTGGAGGCACCCGACCCCGACACGCGCAACGCGCTGATCCTGGACCATCTGGCCCGGATGGAGGACCAGCTGCACCAGACGCAGGACGCCGTCGCCGCGCTGCGGGCGCTGCTCAGCACGCCGGCGGACGTGGCGATCGAGTACCGCGAGGTGCCGGCCACGTTCGCGCTGGCCATCACCGACACCATCGGGGACGACCTCGGCTCGTGGTGGTCGGCGGCGTTCGCCGAGGTGCGGTCCGCTCTGCTCACCAGTGGGGTGCGGGCCACCGGCCCGGTGAGCGGCGACTTCGCCGCCGAGCTGTTCGAACTGGAGCGCGGCGAGGCGACGCTGTTCGTTCCCACGTCGGCACGCCCGGCCGGCATCGGCAGGGTGCGGCCGGTCGAACTGCCCGCCGTCGAGTTGGCGATCGCCGTGCACCACGGGTCGCACGCCGACGTGGACCGGACCTACGGCGCGCTGGGCACCCACGTCGCCGAGCACGCCATCGGCGTCGCAGGGCCGCTCCGCGAGACGTACGTGGTCAACCGGCTGGACACGGCCGACGCCACCCGCTGGCGCACCGAGATCGGCTGGCCCATCTTCCGCACAGCGACCGACTGAAGGAGATCCAGATGTCCACCAGAGTCCTGGTCACCGGCGGCACCAGGGGCATCGGCCAGGCGATCACGAAGTGGTTCACCGATACCGGTGCCGCGGTGGTCACGACCGCCCGCACCGCACCCGACGCGCCGGACGACCTGTTCGTCGCAGCGGACGCCAGCACGGCCGATGGCGCGGCAGCGATCGCCGCACACGTGCTGGACCGGCTGGGCGGAGTGGACGTCGTCGTGCACAACGTCGGCGCGTCCGCGAAGGCGGGCGGCGCGCTCGCCCTGGACGACGACGACTGGCAGCGGGCCATCGACACCAACCTGTTCACCGCGGTCCGGCTGGACAGGGCTCTGCTGCCCGGCATGGTGAGCCGGGGTGCCGGTTCGATCATCCACATCTCGTCGGTCCAGTGGCGCAGGCCGAACGGCACAGCACCGGCCTACGCCGCGGCGAAGGCCGCGCTCACCAACTACAGCAAGGGCCTGGCCGCCGAGATGGCACCGCACGGGGTGCGGGTGAACACGGTGACGCCGGGCTTCATCGAGACCAGCGGTGCTCGGGGCCTGATCGACCGGTTGGCCAAGGACGCCGGCACGGATCTGGAGACCGCGCGGCTGGACCTGCTTTCGGCGATCGGTGGCGTGCCGCTGGGCAGGCCGGGACGGCCCGAAGAGGTCGCCGAACTGGTCGGCTTCCTCGCTTCGGATCGCGCGTCCTATCTCACCGGTGGCGAATTCGTCGTCGACGGCGGCAACATCAGGACAATCTGAGGAAATATTCACTCGGTGACGTTTCTCCTGGTGCGACGATGTATCGTGAGAAACATGGTCGAGCACGAGGGAATTGGCCTGCGGGAACGCAAGAAGCTGATGACCCGCAAGGCGATCCTGGAGGTCGCCGAGACGATGTTCGCCGAGCGCGGTTTCGACAACGTGACCGTCGCCGAGATCGCGGACGCCGTGAACATCTCCGCGAAGACGCTGTTCGTCTACTTCCCGACAAAGGACGACCTGGTGTTCGCCGACGAGGACCGGGTGCGGGACACGGTCGTCGCCCACATCCGGGACCGGGCCGTCGGGCAGACACCGCTGGACGCCATGGGTGACCTGCTGCGCGAGATGATGTCGGCATCCGGTGCCCAGGCGGTCGCCGATCTGGACCGGCTGCTGCGGATGGTCGGCGACAACGCGGTGCTCCGGTCGCGGATGCGACTGATGTGGGAGCGGTTCGAGGACGCTGTCGCAGCCCACCTGGCCGACGAGACCGGCGCTGGCCAGCACGCTGTCGCGCCGAGGGTGGCCGCGGCCCAGTTGATCCTGGTGTTCCGCCTGCTGGCCTCGACCGACGTGCTGGCCTACATCCGGTCACATCCCAAGCGCAGGCAGACCGCCGCGTTCAACGCGTGGCTGGCCGAGTCGCTCGAACTGGTGGGCGACGGCATCGCCGACTACGCACCGCGCCCGGCCTGAGCCGACCGGGCGCGGATCACTCTCAGACGAGCTCGCTGTCCCTGTCCTCGACGGGCGCGACAGTCAGCCTGGCCAGGCGTTCCTGCCTCGGCCAGCGCACGTTGGACACCCAGCCTGCCTGCTCGAACAGCCAGATGAGCCGGGCGGAGATGTCCACCTGGCCCCTGCGCACCCCGTGCCGGGCCCCGGTCGGGTCGGCGTGGTGCGAGTTGTGCCACGACTCGCCGCAGGACAGGATCGCCAGCGGCCAGAAGTTGGCCGACTTGTCCCTGGCCTTGTACGGCCGGTTGCCGATCATGTGGCAGATCGAGTTGGTCGACCAGGTGACGTGGTGCAGCACGCAGACCCGGACCAGACTGGCCCAGAAGAACGCGGTTACAGCGCCCCACCAGGACATGGTGATCAGGCCGCCGAGCAGTGCCGGGGTGAGCAGTGTCACTACGGTGAGCACCGGAAACAACCGGTCCACGGTCCGGATGTCCTTGTCGGCGAGCAGGTCGGGCGCGAACCGCTTCGGGTTGGTGATCTCGCGGTCGAACAGCCAGCCGACGTGCGCATACCAGAAGCCCTTGGCCAGCGCACCCGGTGTGTCACCGAACCGCCACGGTGAGTGCGGATCGCCCTCGCGGTCGGAGAACGCGTGGTGCCGGCGGTGGTCGGCGACCCAGCCGATGATCGGGCCCTCCATCGCCATGCTGCCGGCGACGGCCAGTGCCACCCGCATCCAGCGCTTGGCCTTGAAGGCGCCGTGGGTGAAGTAGCGGTGGAAGCCGACGGTGACTCCGAGGCAGGTCAGGAAGTAGAACACCACTGAGAGTGCTACGTCCGTCCAGCTCAGGCCCCATCCCCACGCGAGCGGCACCGCCGCGAGCACGGCCACGAACGGCACCACGGTGAACAGCTTGACCAGGAACACCTGGGTGGCCGGCTTCTCCCCGGCCAGGACGGGCTCCGGGCAGGTCAAGAGGCTGCCGGGTTCATCGTCGTTGAGTGCGGGAGACGGTGGTGTGAGCGCTGCGTTCGAAATGTGCCTACCTCCAAAGTCCACAGTGGCCGGCCGGCCACTGAGATCTACAAATCTGTAGAAGGTTACCGGGTCGCATTGTAAGATCGGGGTGAGGAAGGGAACTTACTCATGGGTACCGACCTGCTGCGATTTCAGATGTTGATCGGTGGCAGACCAGCGGATGCGAGGTCTGGGCGGACGTTCGAATCGCTGAACCCGTACACCGGTCAGGCCTGGGCGGTTATCCCTGACGCCGGTCCGGAGGACGTGGACACCGCGGTGGCTGCCGCTCGTTCTGCTTTGAACGCTACATGGACAACCATGACGGGGTTCGATAGGGCAGCGCTGTTACGCCGCTTGGGTCAGCTCATCACGGACCATGCGGAACGCTTGGCCCGCTTGGAGGTCAACGACTCCGGCAAGCTCTACCGCGAAATGATCGGGCAGCTGAAGGGTCTCGGCGGCTGGTACCAGTACTACGCCGGTATCGCCGACAAGATCGAAGGCAGGCAGATCCCGTCGCCCAACCCGAACTATCTCGTGTACACCCGCAGGGAGCCGATCGGCGTGGTCGCGGCCATCACACCGTGGAACTCGCCGCTGCTGCTGCTCACCTGGAAGCTGGCGCCCGCGCTCGCCGCGGGGTGCACGGTCGTCATCAAGCCGTCCGAACACGCTCCCGCGTCGACGCTCGGGTTCGCGGAACTGTTCGCCGAGGCGGGTTTCCCACCGGGAGTCGTGAACGTCGTGACAGGCCGGTCGCGCGAAGTCGGCGCGGCGCTGGCCGGGCATCCCGGTGTGGACAAGGTGGCGTTCACCGGTTCCACGGCGACCGGCAAGGCGGTCGCGATGGCGGCCGCGGCGAATCTCAACCCGGTAACCCTGGAACTGGGCGGCAAATCACCACAGGTCGTGTTCGCCGACGCCGATCTCGTCGCTGCCGCCAACGGAATCGTGGCAGGCGTGTTCGCGGCCACCGGCCAGACCTGCATGGCCGGTTCCCGGCTGATCGTGCACGCCGACGTGCACGACGAACTGGTCCGACTGGTGGCGGAGCGCGCAGCGGCCATCAAACTGGGCGACCCGAACGACCCGGCCACCGAGATGGGGCCGGTGGCCAACGCTCCGCAGTACGAGAAGGTGCTCGGCTACCTGCGGACCGCGCAGGACGAGGGCGCCACCATCGCCTACGGCGGTGTCCCCGACGCGGGTCTGGGCGGCCTGTTCGTGCAGCCGACCGTGCTCACCGGCGTCGGCCCGGACTCCACGGTGGTCCGCGAGGAGGTGTTCGGCCCAGTGCTGTCCGCCTACTCGTTCACCGACGAGGAGGACGCCGTCAAACTGGCCAACGACACCCCGTACGGCCTGGCCGGTGCGGTGTGGACCAAGGACGTGCACCGGGCACACCGCGTGGCGGCGCGGATCAACGCGGGCACCGTGTGGATCAACGCGTACCGGGTGGTCGCGCCGAGCGTGCCGTTCGGCGGCTACGGGTCGTCCGGCATGGGCCGGGAGAACGGCACCGAGGCGGTGGACGCCTACCTGCGGACCAAATCGGTGTGGGTGGAACTGACCGGCGGCACCAGAGATCCGTTCACGCTGGGCTGACGTACTCCACAATTGGGTGAAGCTGCGCAAATCAGAAGATTGAGCGGAACCGGCGCAACTATTCTGACGTTGCGTGAAGAGAGGTGGGTGCGCGCGGGGCCCGATTCGTCCAGCCGGCAAGGCACTCGTCCGGCAGGTCGAACCAGCGCAGTTCCTCGAACGACGCGGACAACGCTGCGACGCCGGCACCGTTGGGCGGGCAGGCCGGCAGATCGGCGACGAGTTCCCTGGCCCGCGCGAGATAGCCGGCCAGCGCCGATTCCGGTGCCTGCTCGTGGCGCTGCGGGTAGGTCAGCTCACCGGCCTCGTCGTAGTGCAGTTGGTCCAGCCGCAGCGACGGCTCGACGATGCCGTCCCGGTGCCGCCACAGGCCCTTGGTCGGGTCGAACCGGTAGTGCGGCAGCAGCGACCAGCCGTGCGTGGCCACGAAGGTCACGGCGTCGACGATGTAGTCGACGACGGTGTCGGACAGCGAGTAGTTGAAGCTGACCCGGACCCAGCCCGGCTTGATGCCCTCCCAGCCGGCC
>DASXYT010000195.1:0-7659 GCA_036502345.1 Pseudonocardiaceae bacterium
CCGTGCCCGGACAGTTCGTCCTCGCGGGCCACGCCGAGTTTGCGGTACGCGGAACCCATCGCCAGGATCACCGTGTCCGCTGTGTACTCGGCGTCGTGCGTGCGCACCGTCTTGATCGGACCGGTCAGTTCCAGCGACACGACGTCGTCGGCCACGAGTTCGGCGCCGAACCGTTCGGCCTGGGCACGAATCTGGTGCATCAGGTCGGGGCCGAGGACGCCGTCGGTGAAGCCGGGGAAGTTCTCCACCTCGGTCGTGTTCATCAGCGCCCCGCCGTACTGCGCGCCCTCGAACACCAGCGGTGCGAGATCGGCTCGCGCGGTGTAGAGCGCCGAGGTGTATCCGGCGGGACCTGATCCGACGATGATCACGGTGCGATGTGCGCTCACCCGCTGACACTAACCAGTAAGATGCCTGCCGGCAAGCAAGTTTCCTTGAGTGTCCTTCCGCGACGCAGGCCACACAGCGGCGAAGTTCATAACGCGACCATGATGCATTGATCGGGGTCTATCAAGTAGTCTTGTGGTTCGTCCAGACTGTCCGAGCCAAGGAAGTTCAAATCTCCGTGAACGACGAGAATCGCTGGCTGACCGCGGACGAAGTCGCCGTCCGGCTCAACGTCAAGCGGGAAACCGTCTATGCGTACGTGAGCCGGGGCAGGCTGCCCAGCCGGCACAGCCCCAACGGACGCGGCAGCGTCTTCGATCCCGCTGCCGTTGAGCGGCTGGCCGCCCGCGCGCGGCTGGGCCACAAGCCCGGCTCGGCGTCCATCGAGACCGAGCTCAGCCTGATCGAGGAGGGCGAGCTGTACTACCGGGGCATCCCGGCCCGCAAGCT
This sequence comes from Pseudonocardiaceae bacterium, assembly GCA_036502345.1. GTDB lineage: Bacteria > Actinomycetota > Actinomycetes > Mycobacteriales > Pseudonocardiaceae > DATEPR01. The sequence continues at coordinate 838 of DASXYT010000195.1, forward strand.
CGCCGAGGAGTCCACCGTCGAGGACGCCGCCGAGCTGCTGTGGGGCTCCGACCAAGCCCGGGGACACCCGTGGGCCTCCGATCCCACGATGGAGCGGATGGGCAAGCGACTGCTCAAGGTGCTGCCCGATGCCGCGCTGCCGATCGACAGACTGGGCCTGGTGGCCTCCGGTATCGACGCGGTCGAACCGCCCAACCGGGACGCCAATCCGGACGTCGTGGCCGCATCCGCCCGCAGGCTGCTGATGACGATGGTGTCGGCGCTGCCCGCGCACTCCGAGCCGGTGGTCGGCCTGCGCGACGACCGCCCCAACGACCTGGTCTCCACGTTCTGGTCCAGGCTGTGCGCCCGGGAGCCGACCGAGGCGGAGCTCAACGCGCTCAGTGCGACCATGATCCTCTCGCTGGACCACGATCTCGCGTCGTCGACGCACCTGGTGCGGTCGGCGGCCCGTGCCGGCGTCGGACCAGCCGGAATCGTCCGGCTCGGCGCCGATGTCGGCAGTGGCCCCGTGAAGGGTGCCACCGACCTGGCGATCGAGGACTTCCTGCGCAACGTCGAGTCGCCGTCCACGGTGGCTGTCGCGCTCACCAAGCGGCTGCGCCAGGGCGAGCCGATCCCCGGCTTCGGTCACGTGATGTACCCCGACGGCGACAGCCGCGCGTCGCAGATCCTGGAGCACGTGCGGGCCTGCGCCCGCGCGCCGGAGCGGCTGGCCACCGTCGAGGAGGTCATCCGCACCCAGTCCAGGCGCGGGCTGCCGCCGCCCAACGCGGGCTTCGCGATCGCGGCGCTGACCTACGTCGCCGACATGATCCACGGTGCCGGCGAGGCCATCTTCGTGACGTCCCGCTCGGTCGGCTGGATCGCGCACGCGATCGAGGAGTACGGCCGCCCGCCACTCCCCCGCCAGCGCAGCGTCTACGTCGGCCCGAGGCCAGGAGCGGAATAGTCGCAACCCCGCCGATATCAGTTGATTTCGGCGGGGGGTGCGATCTTCTTCATCAAAGGCGCGTTGTGCGGGCTGAACACCAGCGTGGTGTGCCGCCCGTGGCCACCGACCACGACGAAGTGGATACGCTCCACCAGTTCGGTGACCCGCACCCTGCCGTCGTCCAGCCATGCCTTGCGGTACTTGGTCTCGATGGCCTTCGCCACGTCCGGGGAGAACTGGTCCAGCGGGATCGCGCTGGTGTCCCACAGGTATTCGCGCATGGTCTGCTTCGTCCAGCCGCCACCGGCCAGTGTCGACGCCCATTCCGGGGACAGCAGCACGAACAGCACACCCTGACCGCCGGACACGAAGTTGTTGGTGCCCTGGATGCCGATCGAGCCGGCCAGCGTGCGCAACAGGCCTTCCGGCGTGCGCGACTCGGAGTCGAACACGTTCACCGTGGCGTTCACGTGCGACACCATCGCCGTGTCGTCATCGGCATTCCAGCCACGCTCGACGTGGTAGGGCTCCCACGGGTTGGCTTCCTGGTTCTCCGCGACGCACATGGTGAACTTGCCCGGGAAGCCGAGCGTCGCCTGGTCCAACTCCCCCGGCCGCGCGCCGCCGATGTTCATCATCACCAGCCGCAGCGCGCGGCCGATCGTCGCGTTGGCGCGGAAACCCGGGCCGAGCGCGCCGGCACCGTAGTGCACGCCGAGCGCGTCCCTGGACGGACCGTTCACCACCACGAACGGCCCCCCGGGGTTCGTCGTCGCCTGCACGCTGTACAGGTTGAACGCCGGGTCGGTGATCCCCTGCACCGCCGCGATGACGACCGGCAGGTGCTTCGGTTCGCAGCCCGCCATCACCGCGTTCGCCGCGATCTTCGCCACGGTCGCCGGGCTCCACTGTGGTGCGACCTTGCCGATCACCTCGTCGGGTGACCGGCCGGTCCACGCCACCGCCCGCTCGACCAGTTCGGGCACCGGCGGGATCACCGGCAGCCCGTCGGTCAGGTGCTCGCGCTCCAGGTACTCGACGGCGGCCAACCAGGAGTCGCCTGCGTCGAGTACGTCGTCGGACAGGGTCATCGCCGCTCCCTCATCCATTCTCCCCACCAGGAGTGAGCAGCCCGATGATCTTGTCCACGATCAGGTCCGCACGTTCGTCGACCCAGTCCCGCGTCCGGTTGCCGAACGGGTGGGGCACGGACGCGACGGCGTAGGGCGGAAGCCCGAACATCCGGACCTCGGTGCGCACGATCGCGAGGAACGCCTCGCTGATGACCGTGGCGACCGGAATACCACGCTTCTCTAGTTCAACGGAGTCATGGATACACCACGACGAGCAGGAGCCTCAATCACCGACACCGTTGATCACCACATCGCATTGCTGCGTCAGGATCTCCAGGAACTCGTCGTACTCGCCGGGGCGGCGCTTGCGGTGATCCATGCCCGGCTGCCGCCGCGACAGGTAGGCGGTCTCGACGACACCGAACCGCCCGGTCAGCTTCGCGCTCAGCGCGTGCAGCAACATGTCCGCGTTGGCCTTGCCGTTGTCCAGCACGCCGAGCCGCAGCCCGGTCAGGTCGGCGGGGCGCACCGCCAACCGGTGGCTGAGCTCCGGCGGCGCACCAGCCGGGTTCACGATCATGAGTGTCATGATTTTCCCTCCTACTAAGCCAAGTGGAACAAGCGCGGTAGCCACAGCACCACGTTCGGCAGGGCGATCACGATGGCGATGCCGACGACCACGGCGGCGAGATACGGGATGAGCCTGCGGCCGACCTCGCCGAGGCCCACGTCGCCGATCTGTGCGCCGACGTACACGCCGACACCGATCGGCGGGCAGTTCGCGCCGAGCCCGATGGCCATCACGATCAGAATCCCGTACTCGATGGGATTGACGTGCAGGGTGATCGCGGCCGGCACCAGCAGCGGCGCGAACACCAGGATCGCCGGCAGGCCCTCCATCACCATGCCCATCACGACGAGCACCAGTGTGCTCAGGATGAGGAACGCCAACTGGCCGCCGGGCAGGTGACCGTCACTGACGAAGGCCGCGAGTCGTTGCGGCACCTGGGCGATCGTCAGCGCGCGGGCGAACAGGGTGGACGTCGCCGTCACGAACAGGACCACACCGGCCAGCACGGCCGCCTGCACGACGATCCGGTACATGCTGGCCACCGACGTCCGCCGGTAGGCCACCACCAGGATCACGGCGTACCCGACCGCGACCGCCGAGATCTCGGTCGGCGTCGCGATGCCCGTCACGATGCCGCCGACGAGCAGCACGGCGACCGACAGGGCGGGGAACGCCCCGAGGATCGTCCTGACCCGCTGGCCGGTGGTCATCGTGACGGGTGCCGTGGACCGCTTGCGGTGCTTCACCCAGATGATCACCAGCAGACACACGCCGACGATCACGGCCGGCATCAGACCGGCCAGGAACAACGCGCTCACCGACAGGAACGAGATCGAGGACAGCACGATCAGCGCGATACTGGGCGGGATCGTGTCGCCCATCGCGGCACCGGCCGCGAGCACCGCGACCGCCTCGGCCACCGGGTACTTCTCGTGCTTGGCCATCTTCACCGCCGAGTTGCCGACTGCGGCCATGTCCCCGATCTTGGAGCCGGAGATGCCGGAGAACACGAACATGCTGAACACGATCACGTGCAGTAGCGAGCCGGGTAGCCGCCCGAGCAGCACCCGGATCGCGTCGGTCAGCCGGTCGGTCAGGTTGTCGCTCATCAGCATGCCGGTGACCAGGAAGAACGGGATGGCGACCAGCACGAAGTTGGACGACGAGTCCAGCAGGTCGGACGCGATCACGGCGAGGAACTGGTCGCTGACGTGCACGTAGACGATCGCGGCCGTGAGGAAGACGAACGGCAGCGAGAAGCCGGTGACCAGCAGGACCACCGTGAGTACGCCCATCGTCGCGGCGGCCTGCGTCTGGTTCATGTCGCCTGCCACCTGGGACGCGATCAGGAAGTAGCCGATCGCGACGACCAGGCCGACGCCGAGGCCGACCAGCGCCGCCCCGCGCAGCGCGATGCACCGCTCCAGACTGAACAGCGCGATCATCACCATGCCCAGCGCCAGCGGCAGGTTCACCCAGAACACCGAGATGTGCAGCGTCGGGTCGATGTCGTCGATGGCCTGTTTCGCGAAGGTCAGGCCGACGTTGGCCAGCACGGCCCCGATGACCAGCACGATGGCCTCGCGGACACCGTCGGCGACCAGTTTGCCTCGGTCCGGCAGCAGCCGGTCGACCCAGTCGATCACCAGGTACTGCTTGCGCCGGTAGGCGATGGCGGCGCCGACGAAGGCGACGATGTTCAGCATGACCGCGCCGGAGGCGTTGCTCCACTGGAACGGCTGCCCGCCGACGGCCCTGGTGATGACGCTGATCAGCGTGACCACGACCTCGGCCAGCACGGCGAGCACCAGGATCGCTCCGCCGATGTGCTCCACCACCGAGAACGCCGTGGTCCACCAGGCGCGTGGTTCGTCTCGCGCCGGGGGCTCCGCCGTCTCGGTGGGGACGTCGACGGCCGCGAGCATGCGTGCCTGCCTGCCGGTCATGATGCGTGGCCACCTCCGCGGGGTGCGACGAGGCCCCGCCCGTGCGGGCGGGGCCGGTGGATCAGTTGTCGATGCCCGCCGCCGTGTTCTCCAGGGCCGTCAGGTCCTTGGCCGCCTTGCTGGCCGAGGTCTGCTTGCCCCGCAGATTTGCGGTGGCGTCGACGAACGGCTGGATGTCGGGTGGCTGGACGAGCTTGGCGCCGCCTGCCTCGATCTCCGACTCGATCTTCTTCGTCTCGCCCTGTTCGGCTGTCGAGCAGGCCTGGACGGCCCCCGCGGCGTCCGCCGAGACCTTCTGCTGCTGCGTGGCGGACAGACCGTTCCACGCGTCGAGGTTCATCACCAGGTCGACATAGGACATGGACAGCGGGATGAGGTCGACGTTCTTCGCGGCCTCGTACCAGTGCTGTGAGTAGAAGTTCGTCAGTGCCGAGTAGGCGCCGACGACGGTGTGTAGTTGCAGTGCCTCGTACACGTCACCGATGGCGATGGTGACCGGTGTCGCGCCGATGGCCGAGACCTCGTCGGCCGACTGCTGGTCGGGCACCCGGATCTTGAGGCCCTTGAGGTCGGCCATCGAGTGGATCGGCTGCTGGGTGAGCAGGTAGTTGAAGCCTTCCGTGCAGCTGGCCAGCAGCCGCAGCTTGAACGGCTTGAGCAGGGTGTTCTGGTAGTCGCGCACCTGGTCGGACTTGGTGATCGCGGCCGACTGGTCCCAGGTGGACGTGAAGAACGGTCCATCCGCGACCGAGAAGCCGGGCGCGAGTTCGCCGCCCGCGATGTCCGGGACGACGCCGAGGTCGACGCTGCGACTGCGGATCGCCTGGAGGGCACCGGACTGGCTGACGAGTTGGCCGTCCGGGAAGACCTTGATCTGCACGGCGCCACCGGTGTCGGTCGACACCTTGGTGACCAGGTTCTGTGCCCAGCCCGTCCACGGTTCCTGGGAGCTGAGGTAGTCCTCGAGTTTGAGCGAAGCGCCCTTGCCACTGGCGCTGCCGCCACTGGTGCCGCTGCTGCCGCAGCCTGCGAGGGAGATGGCGGCGACGAGTACAGCCGCGATGGTGGCCGTTGATCGTCTCGTCCGCCACCGATGGGTACGAGCTTGCATTGCCGCCTCCTGCGTCATCGATGTCGGCGGTGGACGCGATACATGTATGTACTTGATTGACATAGATCGCTGTTGATGAGCGCCAAGGCTACCCAGCTGCTGAGGGGGTGTCAACGGCGTGTTGCCATCCTGGTACGGCGGATCTCGGCACGTCGGAGGGTTGCGCGTGAAGTGTTGACACCATGCGGTACTGGTCGTAACTTTCCCGTGCATCAACTGTCATACAGTCAAGTCAAGTCAACATGACTGACGGCGAACCGTGTCGACAGGATCCTCGACGGATGAAGGTGTGGTCACGATGGACAACCACCGACAGCATCGATCGAGTCTGGTCAGGAGAGTCTCCGCCGTCACGGCACTCGTCCTCGCGAGCGTGAGCATGACCGCGTGCGGCATCGGCCAGACCAACTCCGGCAGCAGCGGCGGCAGCGGCTCGTCCGACCCGCACGTCACGCTCCGCCTCGGCGACTATCTCGCCGGTAGCGACCCGTGGACGAAGTGGGCGCAGGAGCTGTCCAAGAAGGTCGCCGCCGACACCTCTGGAGCGGTTCAGATCACCGTCTACCCGGACGCCCAACTGGTCAGCCAGTCCGGTTACCTCCAGGCCATCCGATCCGGCAGCGTCGACCTGTCCGTGGCCGGTGACTCCGAACTGGCCACCGTGAACTCCGATGCCGCCGGCCTCGCCGTGTCCGATGTGCCCTTCCGGGACGCCAACTGGCAGCAGGCCGACGCCATCACGCTGTCCTCGGACGTGCGGGACGCGCAGAACCAGGCACTGCGGAGCGCGGGCGTGCACATCCTGTCCACCTGCACCGAGGGCTTCTCCGCCCTGGTGACCAACTCGCCGGTGAGCAGCCTGTCGCAGCTCAAGGGCATGAAGATCCGCGTGGCGGCGCCCGCGGACGCCGACATCATGAAGTCACTGGGCGCGAACCCGGTGCAGATCGCCATCGGTGACACCTACGAGGCACTGCAACTGCACACCGCGGCGGGCGCGTTCTCCACCACGGCGAACATCTACGGCCAGCAGTGGTACAAGGTCACGAAGAACGTCGACCTGCTGCCGATCCGGATGGCCAACGAGAGCCTGGTCATCAACTCCAACAGCCTTTCCCGGTTGTCCGCGCACGAGCAGCAGGTGCTGGAGAAGGACTCGGCCGACGCCACGCAGGGCTGCGACGACG
>DASXYT010000196.1:0-19917 GCA_036502345.1 Pseudonocardiaceae bacterium
GCAACGCGGCGACGGCGATGACCGAGCAGATGACCGTCGGCATGCCCCAGGCCAACGGCACCATGGCCGCGGAGCCGGTGATGGACGTGACGGCAGTGGCCGAGACGGTGTTGCACATGGCGAACCTGCCGACCGACGTCAACGTCCCGTTCGTGACGGTGATGGCGAACGGGATGCCCTACATGGGCCGAGGCTGACCCATCCCCAGCGCGGTCTCGGCAAAGCCGGCGGCGGCGAGCAGGGCCATGTCGGTGCCGGGCGGCGACGAGAGTTGCACGCCGATCGGCAGCCCGTCGGTGCTCCAGCCGCACGGCAGCACGATGGCGGGCGCCCCGGTCAGGTTGTGCACTGCCGTGAACAGCCCTTCCGCGTGTCCCTGCGGTGTGTCCACCGGGGGAGTCGTCACCGGCGCCACGAACGGCGCCGCCGGCGTGACGAGCACGTCGACGTCCGCGTAGACATCGAGCGCGGCCGGCAGCAGCCTGGCCCGCTCGGCCAGCGCCGCGTCGTAGGCAGCCTGCGTCACACCCGCTCCGGACTTCAGCAGCCGCAGCGTTTCCGGGCCGTAGTGGCCGGCATCGGTGGTGATCCGCACGCCGTGCTCCTGCCATGCCTCGAACAGCAGGATGTCGGAGAACGTCGCCTCCAGCGCGGCGAACGCCGAATCATCCACCTCGATCACCGAGGCGCCGGCCGACCGCAACTTCTCGATCGCGTCGCGGACCGCCGCCGCGACGTCGGGTTCGAGTTCGGTCCTGTCCAGCTGTCCTGGCACCACACCGATGCGCAGCGCCGATGCCGTCGCGGGTGTGCCACCGGTCAGCGCCGCGAACACCTCAGTGGTCGTCGCTACGTCCTTGGCCAGCAGGCCGAGATGGTCCAGCGTGGGTGCCAGCGGGGTGATGCCGTCCAACGGCAACGCGCCATGGCTCGGCTTGAAGCCCACCGTGGCGCAGTAGTGCGCCGGCAGCCGGATCGAGCCGCCGGTGTCCGTGCCGAGTGCCACCGCGCAGGCGCCGACCCCGACCAGAGCGGCCGAGCCACCGCTGGACCCGCCAGCGGTTCGCTTGGGGTTGAACGGGTTCATCGCCTCGGGCACGTCCGGATGGACGGCACCTGCCGCGTACTCCAACAGCGAGGTCACCGCGAACACGTCGGCGCCCAGAGCCCGCAGCGAGCTGATGACCGGCGCGTCGTCGTCGGCGGGCGCGCTGTGCATGTCCGTCGGATTTCCGTTGCCGCGCGGCCGACCCGCGATGTCGATCATGTCCTTGACCGCGATCTGGACACCGTGCAGTGGTCCGGCCGGAGCGCGCAGCGGCGCCGGCAGCAACTCGACCACGGCGTTCAGCGGCCTGCCCAGCCGGTCGGCGCGTTCGTAGGCGGCCAGCAGTTCCAGGTTGGCCACCTCACAGGTGCGCTCGCCGCGCTCGATCGATTTGATGATCTCGCCGGCATAGGTGGTCAGCGGACCCGCCAGGTCGTTCAGCAGGTCGTCGACCTCGGTCTTGCGCTTGCGCACCATCAGATCGCGGTAGATACCGCTGTGCGACTTGGCACTGGCCCGGTTGAACGCCACCAGCCGGGTCAGCGAACCGGCCAGGTCGTCGGGGTCGAAGCCGTCGAACGACTCCGGCGGCACCGGCGACTGGGCGAGCACCTCACGCGCGGTGGCCAGCATCAGCGGGCGCCAGCGCGACTGTTCCAGCGAGTCCGCGATGGACAGGTCGGACACGGCACCCGCGTAGAGCATGGCGCCGTAGGCCTCCTTGCCCCACAGGTAACCCATGATGTTGTCGGTGGCCTGGGCGTAGGGGAGCGCCGCCACCAGTTCCTTCAGGCGCTGCGTGATCCGGCCGGTCAGTTCGCCGACCCGGAACGTGCCGATGTTGCCCTGCATGATCCTGCCGGGACCGAGCACGTCGGCACCGAAGTTCACGAAGCTCACCAGTAGCCGCTCGTTGCCGACGACGGAGGCCAGGGCTTCGGCGGTCAGACCGTTCTGGAAGCTGACCAGATAGCCGTCCGGCGCCAGTCGGTCCCGCAGTACCTCGGCCGCCGCGGCCGTGTGGTGGCTCTTCACCGCGATGGCGACACGGTCCAGCCGGTCGGGGAGATCGGCCGGCAGTACGGCTGTTGCCGACACGGTGAAGTTTTCCACCGGGCCCTCGATCGTCAGGCCGTCCCGGTTGATCGCGTCGACGTGGGCGGGGTCCGCGTCGCAGAACAACACTTGATGACCTGCCCGAACCAGATGGGCACCGATCGTGCCGCCGATCGCTCCGGCCCCGATGATCGTCAGCTGCACGAGTTACCCTCCGTCACCGATTGCTACCTGTGCGGCAGCGCAGCGGTAGCGTCCGACTGATCCGCCGCTGGACACTACCCAAACCAAGTTGCATCATCTAGCCTCTGGATTCATTGCATCTGATGCCCAGAGTGGGGCATCGGCCTTACGTATGACAGGAAACCCGCGTGTAATAAGTATGGAACACATCCTTCGCCAGCGACTGTCAACAGTCAACAGTTGGTGTTCCAAGGGCCGGAACCACTAGGAGCTGGTATGTCCGACCAGAGCGCCGCATCTGCATCGGCCTCCTCGATCCCCGCGGGCATCCGAGTGCCCGCCATCAGCCGCCGACGGCTGCTCCAGCTCAGCGCACTGGGCATCGGGGCGTTCTCGGCCGCCCCGCTGCTGGCCGCCTGCGGCTCGTCCGGGTCCTCCGGCTCGGGTGCGTCCGGCGGTGCGCCCAAGAAGGGCGGTGACCTGGTCATCGTCCGGGCCAACGACTCGGTGGGCATGGACAAGACGACCGTGTTCAGCAACGCATCGCTCTGGGTCTACCAGCAGATGTACGAGAACCTGGTGGAGATGACCGACGACGGCCAGGGCGTCAAGCCGTGGCTGGCGGAGAGCTACCAGATGTCGGCCGACAACCTCAGCTGCACGTTGAAGCTCCGGCCCGGCGTGAAGTTCCACAACGGCCAGCCGTTGACCTCGGCCGACGTGAAGTTCTCCATCGACCAGTCCAGCGCGACCAAGGGCGGCTGGGAGTTCATCAACACCGCGATCAAGGAGGTCACCACTCCTGACCCGCTGACCGTCGTGGTGACCACCAAGTACCCGTGGGCTCCGCTGCTGGCCGACCTGAGCTGCCCGAACAACGGCATCATCCCGAAGGACTACGGCGGCAAGACGAACACGGCCTTCTACGCCGCGCCGGTCGGCACCGGCCCGTTCCAGTGGGACGTGTGGCAGAAGGGCGACTTCATCAAGCTGAAGAAGAACCCGAACTACTGGCAGCAGGGCAAGCCCGCGCTGGACACCGTCACCTGGAAGGTCGTGCCCGACGACAACTCGCGGGCCATCCAGTTGCAGGGCGGGCAGGCGCACATCAACGAGGCGCCGCCGTTCTCCAGCCTGCAGCAGATCCAGGCCACGCCCAACCTGGCCATCGACCTGTTCCCGTCGACGCGCACCGACTACATCCTGATGAACCAGACCAGGACGCCGTACGCGGACGTGCACGTGCGCAGGGCCATCTCGTACTCCATCGACAGGGCGGCGCTGGTCAAGAACATCCTGTTCGGACACGGCACACCGGCGAACTCGTTCATGATGCCGGCGGGTCCGTACTACGACAAGAACAGCCCCGGCATCACGTTCGACATGGACAAGGCCCGCCAGGAAATGGCGCAGTCCAGCGTGCCCCACGGCTTCACAACGACGTTCCTCGCGATGTCCGGGGACAGCGTGGACGCGGCGATCGCCCAGATCCTGCAGGCCTCGGTCAAGGAACTGGGCATCACGATGAAGATCCAGAACGTGGACGCCAGCGCCCAGCACGACCTGACGACAGCGCTGAACTACGAGATCGCGCACTCCTACTGGACCAACGACCTCGCCGACCCGGACGAACTGGCCCAGTACGCACTGGACCCGGCGTCCGGCGGCCACTCGTTCAACACGGGCTTCAACGACAAGACGCTGACCGGTCTCGTGCACCAGGCCGAGAAGGAGTTCGACAAGACCAAGCGCGCCGCGCTGTACGACGAGATCCAGCAGCAGGCCGACGCGTCGGCGTTCCTCGCGTTCCTGTTCTACTCCCCGTTCCCGTACTCGCGCGGCAGCAACGTCCAGGGCTTCAAGGTGTTGCCCACCGGCTACTACCACCTGGAGGACGTGTCGCTGTGATCGTCGGCGCGACACAGGGGAGCTGCCGATGAGATACGTGGTCTACATCCTGCGCAGGCTGGTGTCGTTGATACCGGTGCTGCTGGGCATCTCGCTGATCGTGTTCTTCCTCATCCGGCTGATCCCGGGTGATCCGGCGGCGACACTGTTGGGCACGCACGCCACGCCCACCGCCATCCGGGAACTGCGGGATCAGCTGGGGTTGAACCGGCCGCTGTGGAGCCAGTACCTGACCTTCCTCGGCAGGCTGATCCACGGCAATCTCGGGTTCTCGTACTTCTACGACGTCTCGGTCACCAGCCTGATCGGCACCAGCCTGCCGGTGACGCTGTGGCTGCTGGTGGCCGGCGTCGTGTGCACCATCGTGATCGCCGTGCCGCTGGCCGTACTGGCGGCGGCACGGCGGGGCGGGATCGCGGACAACATCATCAGGGCGGTGCCGGTGGCAGGCCTCGGCCTCCCGGTGTTCTGGGTCGGGATCATGCTGATCCTGATCTTCGGCCTGAAGCTGCACTGGGTGCCGGTGGCCGGTTTCGGCAACTCGTTCCCGCAGCACGTCCGCAGCATCATCCTGCCGGGCATCACGATCGCGCTGACCCTGGCGCCGATCCTGATCCGCAGCCTGCGCGCCAGCATGATCGAGGTGCTGGGCAGTGACTTCATCGTCACAGCGCAGGCCAAGGGCATCAGCACGGCCAGGGTCGTACTCGGCCACGCGCTGCGCAACGCGGCCATCTCGTCGGTCACCGTGCTCGGCGTCAACATCGCCTACCTGACCGGCTCGACCCTGGTGGTCGAGCGCGTCTACTCACTGCCGGGCATCGGCCAGCAGATGATCAACTCGATCCTCAGCCGGGACTTTCCCACCGTGCAGGGGATCACTCTGGTCTTCGCGATCCTGGTCGTCATCGTCAACCTGCTGACCGACGTGACACACGCGGCGCTCGACCCGAGGGTGAAGCTCGCATGACCGCTATGGCGCTGGACCCGCTGGAGCCCGCCGAGGAGTCCTCGGTGGTGGTGCGTTCCAGCCGTGGCCGGTGGAACGCCACGCTGATCTCCGGGCTGGTCCTGTTCGGACTGATCGTGCTGGCTGCGGTGTGCGCGCCGCTGCTGACCAGTTACGACCCGATCGTGCAGAACCTCGGCCAGGCCTTCCTGGCGCCCGGTTCGCCCGGTCACCTGCTCGGCACCGACTCGTTCGGGCGGGACGTGCTCGCCAGGCTGCTCTACGGCGGCCGGACCGACCTGGAGGTCGGCGTGTTCGCGGTGGTGTCGCCGTTCGTCATCGGCAGTGTCGTCGGGCTGGTGGCCGGCTGGTTCGGCGGCTGGCTGGACACGATCATCGGCCGGATCGTGGACATCGTGATCGCGTTCCCGTTCCTGGTGCTGGTCATCGCGCTGGTGTTCGCGATGGGTCCTGGCACGACGAGCATCTACACGGCGATCACGCTGGTCGGCTGGGTCGCGTACTGCCGCATCGTGCGTGGCCAGGTGCTGGTGGCCAAGGAGCAGGAGTACGCGATGGCGGCGCGGGCCAGTGGCCTGCCGACGTGGCGGATCCTGTTGCGCCACCTGCTGCCCAACGTGATCCTGCAGGCCTTCGTCTACTCGATGAGCGACATCGTGCTGACCCTGCTGGCCATCGTCACGCTCGGCTTCCTCGGGCTCGGCGTGCCGCCGCCCAACCCGGACTGGGGCACCATGATCCAGGACGGACAGCAGTTCATCCTGACGAAGTGGTACCTCACCACGATTCCGGGCATCGCGGTGGTGCTCGTCGGCATCGCGCTGGCCCTGATCGCGGACGGCATCGTGGACAGGACCAACCGGTGACCGCGCCGCTCCTCGAGGTTCACGACCTGAACGTGGACATCCCGATGCCGCACGCCCGACTGCATGCCGTGCGCGGCATCTCGCTGTCCATCGGCGGCGGTGAGGCGGTGGGCCTGGTCGGCGAGTCCGGTTCCGGCAAGAGCCTGACGCTGCGCGCACTGCTCGGCCTGCTGCCCAGGCCGGCCAGGATCGCGTCGGGCACGATCCTGATCGACGGCCAGGACGTCACCGGCCTGCCGGCACACCGGTTGCGGCACCTGCTGACCGACACCATGAGCATGGTGTTCCAGGACTCGCTCACCGCGCTGAACCCGGTGATGCGGGTGGGCGACCAGATCGCCGAAGGCCCCCGGCGCAAGCTCGGCAGGTCACGCGCGGCGGCGCACGCGACCGCCGTCGAGTTGATGGCGAAGGTCGGCATCCCCGATCCGGAACGCCGGTACGCGCATTACCCGCACGAACTGTCCGGCGGCATGCGGCAGCGGATCTGCATCGCCATCGCGCTGTCCACCGAGCCGAGGCTGATCCTGGCCGACGAGCCGACGACGGCGTTGGACGTGACGATCCAGGCCAGGGTGCTGGACGTGCTGGGCAGGCTGCGCCGGGAGGAGCACGTCGGCCTGCTGCTGGTCAGCCACGACCTCGCCGTGGTCGGCCAGACCTGTTCCCGGCTCTATGTGATGTACGCGGGCAAGGTGGTCGAGTCGGGTCAGTTGGTGGACCTGGTCACCGAGCCACGGCACCCGTACACGTTCTCGCTGCTGCGCTCGGTGCCCGACCCGGACCGGCGGGTGGACCGGCTGCTGTCCATCCCCGGTCAGCCACCTGACCTGAGCACAACGGTGGTCGGCTGTTCGTTCGCGCCGAGGTGCCCGTTCGTGGTGGACGCCTGTCGGGAGCGGGAACCGGAACTGCTGGACATCGGTGGCCGGGACAGCGCCTGCCTTCGGATCGACACGGCTGAGCACTGGACGGACATGGTCGCGGCCGAGGGGGTGCGCTGATGCCAACCGACGAAATCCTGGCCGTAGACGGGCTGTGCAAGTACTTCACGTCGCCCGTGTCGATGACCGACCGGCTGTTCGGCAAGAAGCCCGTGGTCAACCGCGCGGTGGACGGCGTGGACCTGGTGCTGCACCGGGGCGAGACCCTCGGCCTGGTCGGCGAGTCCGGCTGCGGCAAGTCCACCCTGGCCCGCGCGATCGTCGGGCTGCACAGGCCGGACGGCGGCATGGTGCGCTACCAGGACGAGATCCTGCCGGTCCGCAGGAACCGCGCCCAGCACCGCGCGATCCAGATGGTGTTCCAGGACCCGTTCAGCTCGCTCAACCCGAGGATGACCGTCGGGCAGATGCTGTCCGAACTGCTGCGCTTCCACCAACTCGTGCCGAGGAACAAGGTGGCCGAACGCAACCGGGACCTGATGCGGCAGGTCGGGTTGCCGGAGAGCGCGTTGGACCAGCGGCCCCGCCAGTTCTCCGGCGGGCAGCGGCAGCGGATCGGCATCGCGCGGGCGCTCGCCCTGGAGCCGAGCGTGCTGATCGCCGACGAACCGGTGTCCGCGCTGGACGTCTCGGTGCAGGCCACCATCATCAACCTGCTGGCCGACCTGAAGGAGAAGCTCGACCTGTCGGTCATCTTCGTCTCGCACAACATGGCCGTGGTGCGGCAGGTCAGCGACCGGACCGCGGTGATGTACCTGGGCCGGATCGTGGAGACGGGCGTGACGGATGCCGTCTTCGACCAGCCGATCCACCCGTACACCAAGCTGTTGCTCCGCTCGGTGCCCCGGCTGGTGGGCACCGGCGAGCGCGCCGACGACGGCCCTGTCGAGCCCGCCACGAGCGGGATCATCGAGCAGATTGCCGCGTCCGGCACCAATCCGTGCCGCTATCTCGACCGGTGTCCCGCCGCGGTTGTCGCGTGTGGCACCGAGCCGGGGTTGCGGGCCGATCCCCGGGATGCCAGCCGGGCAGCGGCGTGTGTCCATGTCCCATGGCAGAGCGCGGAGGTGGTGTCGTGAGTCGGCCTATCGTCATCGGCAGCGAACGCAGTGAGGCCGGCTTACCTGCCGCGATGGCCGTGCTCACCGCCGGTGGCACCGCACTGGACGCGGTCGAGGCGGGCCTGCGCAGGTGCGAGGACAACGTCGACGACCACTACGTCGGCACCGGCGGGCTACCCAACGCCCAGGGCGTGGTCGAACTCGACGCTTCGGTGATGGTCGGCTCGACGCGGGCCTTCGGTGCCGTTGGCGCTGTCCGCGGCTTCCCCAACCCGATCTCGATCGCCCGCGCGGTGATGGAACGGTTGCCCCAGCACAGTTTGCTGGTCGGCGTCGGCGCGGAACTGTTCGCCGAGGAGAACGGCTTCACCCGCGCCGAACTGCTCACCGACGAGACGAAGAAGCTGTACCGCGCCGCCCTGCTGCCCTCGGACGAAGGCGTCGAGGGTGAGCGCACCCC
This sequence comes from Pseudonocardiaceae bacterium, assembly GCA_036502345.1. Classification (GTDB taxonomy): domain Bacteria; phylum Actinomycetota; class Actinomycetes; order Mycobacteriales; family Pseudonocardiaceae; genus DATEPR01. The sequence continues at coordinate 8,497 of DASXYT010000196.1, forward strand.
GACCCAGGAGGGCGACGAGCACTACCGCAGGACGGCGCTGGCCCTGGTGCGCCGGTTCCAGCCGCACGACGGGCCGTGGGGCACGATCAACATCCTGGCGCTGGACCGCACCGGCGAGTTGGTGGTCGGCGTGTCCACCAGTGGCTACCCATGGAAATACCCGGGCAGGGTGGGTGATTCCGCTGTGCCCGGCGCCGGCAACTACGCCGACATCCGCTACGGCGGCGCCGCGTGCACGGGCCGTGGTGAGCTGAGCATGCGGGTGCTCGGTGCCAGGTCCATCGTGGCCGATCTGGCCAGCGGTGCGGAGCCCGCCGAGGCCTGCCGCGCGATGCTGGCCGAGGCGGCGTCGCTGCCCGACGAGTTCCGGGCCGAACTGCGGTGTCTCGCGCTCACCCCGGACGGCCGGCACGGTGCCGCGTCCGGCCAAGAGGGCTCGGTGTACGCGGTGATGACCGAGACGTCGACCGAGCCGGAGTTCCACCCGAGGAGTGTCCTGTGAAGGTCTTCATCTCCTCCGACATGGAGGGCACGGCCGGCGTCGTCGACTGGGATCAGTGCGTCGCGGGCGGTTCCCAGTACCCGTACTACGCGGACCTGCTGACCGGCGAGGTGAACGCGGCGATCGAGGGCGCGATGGCCTCCGGTGCCACCGAGTTCCTGGTCAACGACTCGCACTCGAAGATGGCCAACCTGAAGCCGGACGCGCTGGTCGGCCGGGCGAGTTACCTGTCCGGCCGGTACAAGCCGATGTACATGATGCAGGGCCTGGACGCGAGCTTCGACGCGGTCTTCTTCGTGTCCTACCACGGTTCCATGGGCAGCAAGGGCTCTGTTCTCTCCCACACCTACTTCCCGACCGCGTTCGCCGAGATCACCATCAACGGTGTCGTCGCGGGCGAGGCCGGCATCAACGCGCTGGTGGCCAGTAAGTACCGGGTGCCGATCGTGCTGGTCACCGGCGACGACACGACCGCCGAGGAGACCAGGCGGTTCTGCCCGGAGATCAAGGTGGCCGTGGTGAAGAAGTCGGTCACCCGGTTCGCCGCCGAGTCGCTGCACCCCGAGGTGGCCAGGGACCTGATCCACACGCAGGCCAAGGCGGCGCTGGACGACCTCACATCGGCGGCGCCACCGGCCATCGAAGCCCCGATCCGGCTCGCGATGTCGTTCCGCGGCAGCGACTACTGCGAACTGGCGGCCAGGATCGCCGGGGTGGAACGCACCGGTGACCTGACGGCGGCCATCGTCGGCGACGATCCACTGTGGATCTACCAGACGTTCGTCACCGTTGTCCTGCTGTGTCGCGGCCTGGTGGAGTGAGGGGTTCTGTGCGCGTATTCGACAGCAACTGGATGCAGATCGCCGAGTACCTGGAACATGACGACCGGATCGTGCTGCCGGTCGGGTCGACCGAACAGCACGGCTATCTGTCGCTGGGCACCGATGCGCTGCTCGCCGAGCGGGTGTCGGTCGAGGCGGCCGAGCCGCTCGGCATACCGGTGTTGCCCGTGCTGCCGTTCGGCATGGCGCCCTACTTCGCGCAGTACCCGGGCAGCATGAGTCTGCGGATCAGCACGTACGTCGAGGTGTTCCGGGACCTGCTGGACGGCCTGGCAGGCCAGGGTTTCCGGCGGATCGCGGTGGTCAACGGGCACGGCGGCAACTCGCCTGCTGCCGGCCTGATCCGGGAGTGGATCTGCCAGCCGCGCCCAGAGCGCGTGCAGGTGCTGTTCCACAGTTGGTACAACGCGCCGAAGACGGCAGCGGCCGCCAGCACGTTCGACGACGACCAGTACCACGGCTCGTGGCTGGAGAACTTCCCGTGGACCAGGGTGGCGGGCGTCGAGATCCCGGAGGGTGGCAGTCCCGTGCTGTCCAGGTCGTTGGTGCAGAACGCGACCAGTGAGGAGATCAAGGTGCTGGCACCGGACGGCACGCTCGGTGGCGCGTACCAGCGGTCCGACGAGGACATGCGGGTGTATTGGGACGCCGGCGTGGCCGAGGTGCGGGAACTGCTCACGGACGGCTGGCTGTGACCGGCCGGATCGCCGTCGTCACCGGCACCGCGCACGGCATCGGGGCGGCCATCGCCGCCACGCTCGCCGCCGACGGCGCCGAGGTGCACGGCATCGACAAGGACACGGTCGACGTCACCGACTCAGGCGCGGTCAGTGAGTTCTTCGCCGGTATCGGTCCGGTGGACATCCTGGTGAACAACGCGGGCGGCGTGGTCGGCCAGGTGCACCATCCGATCGAGGAGATCACCGACGAGGCATGGGCCGCCGTGGTGAACGCGAACCTGACCAGCACGTTCCTCTGCACGCGGGCGGCAGCGCCCGGCATGAAGCAGCACGGCTGGGGCCGGATCGTGAACATCTCGTCCGGTGCCGGGCGTAGCGTCAGCCTGACCGGCATCCAGGCCTACGCCAGTTCCAAGGCCGGCCAGATCGGTTTCACCAGGCAGATGGCCCACGAACTCGGACCGGCCGGCATCACCGTGAACTGCATCGCGCCCGGCTTCGTGCTGTCCAATCCCACGACGATCAAGCAGTGGGAGAGCTACGGCGAGCAGGGCCAGGCAGCGCTCGTCGAAGGTATCGCGACCCGCAGGCTCGGCACGGCGGAGGACATCGCGCACGGTGTGCGGTTCTTCGTCGCCGAACAGTCGTCCTGGATCACCGGCCAGACTCTCTCGATCGATGGTGGACATGCTCTCTTTTAACCGGACAGACGCCGAACATCTCGCAGCATTGGCCGAGTACGTGGCCATCCCGAGCGTGAGCCGGGACGCGCCACCGGACACCATGCAGGCGGCCGCGGCCTGGCTCGCCGCCCGACTGTCCTTCGCGGACGGCTGGGTGGTGGAGACCGAAGGGCATCCCGTGGTCCGCGCGGACTGGCTGGGTGCCCCGGGTGCGCCGACGATCCTGGTGTACGGGCACTACGACGTGCAGCCGACCGGTGACCGGGACGAGTGGCTGACGCCGCCGTTCGAGCTCACCGTGGACGGCGACGTCGCCCGTGGCCGGGGTGTCAGCGACGACAAGGGGCCCGTCTACATCGTGCTGGAGGTGGCCAGGGCGTTCATCGAGCAGGAGGGCGCGCTGCCGCTGAACGTCAAGTTCCTCTTCGAGGGTGAGGAGGAGATCGGCAGCCCGCACCTGCCCGGCTACCTGCGGACCCACGCCGACGAACTCGCGGCGGACCTGGTGATCTCGGCGGACGGCGCGATGTGGCGGCCGAGTGAGCCGTCGCTGTCGGTCGCGTCGAAAGGCCTCGTCACGCTCGACATCGAGGTGACGGGGGCGAACGCGGACCTGCACTCCGGCCGGTTCGGCGGCACGGTGGCCAACCCGGTGCACGCCCTGTCCGAGGTGCTGGCAGGCCTGCACGCAGGCGACGGCCGGGTCGCCGTGCCCGGGTTCTACGACGGCATTCCCGAGTTGACGGAGGACCGCAGGGCTGACATCGCCGCTGTGCCCTTCGACGACGACGCCTACCGGCGGAACCTGGGGCTGGCCGAGGTGTTCGGCGAGCCGGGCTTCAGCACGCTGGAGCGGCTGTGGGAACGCCCGACGCTGGAGATCAACGGCGTCCGGGCAGGCGGCAAGTACACCGTGATCCCGCACATCGCGGTCGGGCACGTGTCGTGCCGATTGGTGCCCGGCCAGGACCCGGCCAAGGTGCTCGCCGCGATCACCGACCACGTGCTGGCGCACCGGCCTGCCGGGGTCGAGGTCGCGGTACACGCCGACGCGGCCGCTGTGCCCGCGTACACGATTCCCGCCGACCACCCGGCGATCCGGGCGGCGAGTGCGGCGCTGGCCGATGTCTACCCTGGTCAGGACGTCCTGCTCGCTGTCATAGCAGGCACGCTGCCGGCGACGGCGTTGTTCGAGGACGTGCTCGGCGCGAAGACGCTGTTCTTCTCGTTCTCGACGGCCGACGAGAACCTGCACGCGCCCAACGAGTTCATGCGGATCGCCAGGTTCGCTGAGGGCATGCGGGCCTGGGAACAGTTGTGGCGACTGCTCGCCGACGGACCACACCGGTTGGAGCAACTCGAATGACGTCAGAACCCGACAAGCAGCTGGCTGCCCTGTCCGACGAGTTCTTCCAGCTCAAGCACACCGCCGACCCGTTCAGCGCGACGATGCTGGGCGTATCCGGCTTCGACGGGCTGGTGCCCGATCCCAGCCGGGCGGGCTCGGCGGCCGAGGCGGCGAAACTGGCCGACCTGGAACGCCGGCTGGCGCTGATCGACGCCACCGAACTGAACGAGGCCGACCGGATCAACCACGCGGTGCTCGGCAGGCTCGCCTGGGCCACGCGCTCCGACCTGGAGCACGGGCTGTGGGAGGCCGGGGTGGCCGCGGAGGGCTACGTGTCGCCGCAGGCCATGATGTTCATGGCCGTGCCGAGCGCGCCGCTGCGGGACGAGTCGGACGTCGACACGTATCAGGAGCGGTTGGCCGCGCTGCCCGGGTTCCTGGACGCCGTGCTGGACCGCTACCGGCAGGCGGCCGCGGACGGTCGGTTGCCCACCAGGGTCGGCGTCGGCCAGGCCATCGACCAGTTGGATGGCCACCTGTCCACCGACCTGGCCGACGACGTGTTCGTCGACGTGAAGCTGCCGGGCGACCCGGAGCGGGACAGCTTCCGGGCCGCGCTGCGGCAGACCGTGGCCGAGACGGTCCGGCCCGCGCTGAAGCGGCTGCGCACCGGTATCGAGCGGGACCTGCTGCCGGTGGCGCGCGAGGACGACAAGGTCGGCATCCGGTTCGTGCCCGGCGGCGAGGAGGGGTACCGGGCCGCGGTGCGCCGGCACACCACCACCGACCTGACGCCGGACGAGATCCACCAGATCGGCCTCGACCTGCTCACCGACCTGCGGTCGGAATGGTCCGAACTGGGTGGCCGGGTGCTCGGCACCACGGACGTGCCGGAGATCATGACCCGGCTGCGTGAGGACATGTCGCTGCGGTTCACCAACAGTGCGCAGATCGTCGACATGGTGACGGCGGCGCTGCACCGGGCCGAGGCCGTCCGCGACGACTGGTTTCCCGCCTTCGACATCGCCGACTGCGTCATCGAGGAGATCAGCCCGATCGAAGCAGGCAACGCGGCACTGGCGCACTACCGGCCACCGGCAGGCGACGGCTCCCGGCCGGGCGCGCACTGCGTGCTCACCACAAAGCCTCGCGAGCGTTATGTCTACGAGTACGAGGCGCTGGCCTTCCACGAGAGCACGCCGGGCCACCACCTGCAGATCGCGTCGGCGCAGACGCTGACCGACCTGCCGGAGTACCGGCGGTTCCTGGACGCCGAGGTGTGCGGCTACGTCGAAGGCTGGGGCCTGTACTGCGAACGGCTGGCCGACGAGATGGGTCTGTACACATCGGACACAGCAAGGCTGGGCATGCTGTCGTTCGACGCGCTGCGCGCCTGCCGGCTGGTGGTGGACACCGGGATGCACCACCTCGGCTGGTCGCGCCAGCAGGCCCAGCAGTTCATGTGGGACAACACCGCGACCACGTTCGCCAACGTGCGCAACGAGATCGACAGGTACATCGCGTGGCCCGGCCAGGCACTGGCCTACGGCATCGGCCGCCGGGAGATCCGCAGGCTGCGTGCGGTGTCCGAGCAGCGCCTCGGCGACCGGTTCGACATCCGCGCTTTCCACGGAACGGTGTTGGGCCACGGTGCCGTGCCGTTGGACGTGCTGGACCAGATCGTGCACGACTGGATCGACGCGACACCCTGAACGCCGGCGGTCCCCGTCGTCAACGGCGACGACGGGGACCGCTGGCTTGTGCCGAACTACGGGAAACTGACGACGTCGGCCGGTCCGCCGTTCGCGGAGTTCACGGCCGCGCCGGTGCCGTTGACCACCGAGTCGATGCCACCGGAACCGTTGAGGAACACCGTCAGCAGGTCGTGCAACTGCACGCCCGGCCGTTCCGGTACCTCGAACGCCATCGAGTTGTGAATGTCGACGCCCTGGTTGAAGAACGAGTAGCTACCCAACCCGAAGCCCTGGAACGTCCTGACGTTCTTGTTCACCAGGAACGCGGGGAAACCCTTCTGGGTCGGGGAGACCGACCAGGCCGCCTGATCGGTCACCTCGTAGGGGTTCTCGTTCTGGAAGAACAGCACGGAGCCGTCCTGGCCGTTCCAGATCGTCTCCGTCTTCTCGAAGTGCTCGACGAACAGGCCCAGCGCCGACACGTGGTCGCCGTTGACGACGACGCCGGTGTCCGCGACGTCACCGGCGAAGGTGCCGGCGCCGGCACCGTGATCGGCCCGCCATGCCCAGATGTCGTCCATGATCGAGAAGTCGCTGTTGTCCACGAACGCGGTCCCGGCCGTACCGGCGGTCGCGCCACCGATGCGGAAGAACACGTCGTCGACCGTCACCGGGTCGTTGGCCCGACCGCCGTTGCCACCGGGCTTGCCGATGTTCAACAGCACCGGTGAGCGCTTGGCGCCCGCGTCGAAGATCAGGCCGGACAGGTTGACGCCCTTGACGTCCTGCACGTTCATGGTGACGTTGCCGTGCTGCGGCACCAGGGTCGCGAAGCCGAGACCGATGATCTTGGTGTCCGGCCTGGTCACCTCGATCGTCTTCGGCACCGAGTAGACGCCCGGCGTGAACAGCAGGTTGTCGCCGTCCTTGAGCGCCTCGTTGATCTCGTCGACCGTGCTGCTCGCCTTGACCACGTAGAACGAGCTCAGCGGCAGGGAGCTACCCGGCGTGTTGCCGTTCTGCCACGTCGGTCCACTGCTGTCGTGCTGCACCGACGGCACGAACACGCGCATGCGACCAGCGGAGTCCTGGTAGAGGTAGGGCTCCTCCTCGGTCACCGGGCACGTGTCCAGCGTGGTGTACGGGCCTGCGCCTGCCGGGTCACCGAAGGCCTGCGCGGGAGCGCCCGGGTCGCCGCAGAACACCTGGTTCCACACACCGTTGCTCCAGCCGTCGACATTGCTGTTGCGCACGATGAACTGCTGCTGGGAGCCGTTGATGATGGTGCCGCCGCTGAACGACGAGTCGGCGATGAAGCCGCCACTGGCGAAGTCGGGGGAGCCGTCGCAGAAGTCCATCAGCGTGACGCCACCGTTGACGTTGACCCGGCGCATCGGGGCCGCCTGCGAGACGGCCCACATGTCGTTCCCGGCGAAGCAGCCGGTCAGACCGCCGACGTTGATCGTCAGGTTGGAGACCGACCGCCAGAAGTTGACCAGTGCCGTGCAGTTGGTCTGATCACCGTTCTCGCACTGGTTGAACGCGTCGATCGTCCCGTTGATCACGACCTGCTTCGGGTTCTGGCCGAGGCCCGCGATGCTGGTGTAGTAGCCGACGGTGATCTTCAGCGGCTCGGCCGCCGTGCCGTAGGTGCCCGGCGCGAACAGGATCTCGTAGCGCTGGGTGCCGAACTGGTTGGGCACCTGCTGGGCCGCGATGGTGTCCAGGGTGCTCTGGATGGTGGCTGTCGGCATGTCCGGCGTGAACATCAGCACGTTCGGGCCGAGGCTGCCGCCGGTGGGCGGCTTGTGGTCACCGCCGCCGTTACCACTGCCGTGGCTGGGGCCGGGGCCGCCGCCGTTGGGCGATGCCTGTGCGTACGCGGGTACCAGCACCAGGCCCAGGGCCGCCGCCGTCGCGGCGAGGATGACCAACAGGCGGTGCGGTGACTTCCGGGATGGTCTTGTCATGTGCTCGTCCTCTTCCGGTGGGTACGAGACCGGATGATCAGGTGCAACAGAGAGCGCTCTCAAGCTTCGCGCAGTCAACTCGCCGTGTTACAGCCATGTCAAGTGAGAGCGCCCATGTCAGGACAGCGAGGACGATGGCGTCGTGTTCGAGTACCGATTACTTGGACCACTGGAGCTCCGATCGGCGGGATCCGTGGTGCCGCTGGACGGTCGCCGGCAACAGACACTGCTGGCGGTTTTGTTGCTCAACGCCGGAAAAGTCGTTCCGTTCGACCGACTTGTGCTGGATCTGTGGGAGCAACCGCCCACCACCGCCCGACGCCAGATCGGCAACGCGGCGGTCGCCGTCCGCAAGGCCGTCGGCGGCAACAGACTCGTCACCACGGGCTACGGCTATCGGCTCGACACGACAGCGGACCGGCTCGACATCGACGCGTTCCGCACCGCTCGGCAGGACGCCGGGACGGCCGCATCGGCAGGCAGGCCGAGGGACGCCGTCGGCCTGCTGCGTGCCGCGTTGGACACCTGGCGGGGACCGGTGCTCGCCGGGCTCGACTGCGAGTCGATCGACGCGGCCCGCCGAGATCTCGCCGAGCAGCGGCTCGACGCGACCGAGTGCCTTGCCGAACTGCTGGTCGATCTCGGTGAGGTGACATCGCTGATCGGCGAGCTGTCCGGGCTGGTCGCCGAACATCCGCTGCGCGAATCCCTGCGGGCCACCCTGATGCGCGCCCTGCGCAGGGCCGGCAGGCTCGCGGACGCCCTCGCGGTGTTCGAAGAGGCCCGGCAGGTCATCGCCGCCGAACTCGGCACCGACCCCGGCCCGGAGTTACGCGGACTGCACCAGCAGATGCTGCGTTCGGACCGTACGTCCGACATGCCGCCCCCGCAGGCCGGTTCCTGCTTCCTGCCCGGGAGTACGGCCGATTTCACCGGGCGGCTCGCCGAGCTGAACCGGCTGACGGCTGCCACGGCCGGCGGTGCCGCGGGCGCCACCACCGTCGTCGCCGTCGAGGGCATGGGCGGGGTCGGCAAGACAGCGCTGGCGGTGAATCTCGCGCACCGGCTGGTGGACAAGTTCCCGGACGGCCAGTATTTCGTCGATCTGCGTGGCTTCACCGACGACGAGCCGCCGATGTCGGCAGCGGCGGCGCTCGATGTGCTGCTGCGCCAGAGCGGCGTGCGGGCGGAGCAGCTGCCGCCCGGTGTCGATGCCTGCCAGGACCTCTGGCGCACGCGGGTCGCCGGCCGTCGAGTGCTGGTCGTGCTGGACAACGCGGCCGACGCCGCCCAGGTACGGCCGCTGCTGCCGGTGTCCGGTGACTCGCTGGTGCTGGTGACCAGCAGGCGCCAGTTGGTGGCGCTGGACGGCGCGGTCCCGGTATCGCTGGATGTCCTGGACACCGACGAGGCGACTCTGCTGTTCCGCCGCATCGTCGGGCAGGAGCGGGCGGATGCCGACCCGGCCGGGGTGCGCGACGTCGTCGGTCTCTGCGGTGGATTGCCGTTGGCCATCCGCATCGCAGCGGCCCGCCTGCGGCGCAGGCCTGCCTGGACACCTGGCTACCTGGCCGAGCAGCTGCGCGACGAGTGGGGTCGCAGCCGTCAGCTCGCGGCGGGGGACCGCAGCGTGGCAGGCGTGATCGCGATGTCCTACCGGCAACTCGCGCCGTCCTGGCAGCGGCTGTTCCGGCTGCTCGGGCTGATCCCCGGCGCCGACTTCGACGCGCCGGCAGCCGCGGCCGTGGCCGGCCTGACCGTCCGCGAGGCGGCAACGGGTCTTGAGGAACTGCTGGAGTGCACTCTCCTCGTACAGGACACGGTGGAGCGGTACCGCCTGCACGACCTGGTCCGGGACTGCGCCCGCGACCTGGCGACCGCAGCACACAGCGACGACGACCTGCGCGTGGCGCGGCACCGGCTGTTCGACTACTTCCTGCACTTCGTGGACGTGCACGGCGGCCGGATCACGATGAGCGGGCGGGTCCTGGAGCCCGAGTTGCGCTACGTCCCCGAGCCGTTGGTCGCGTCGACATCGCAGGAGGACGACATCCGCCGCCTCAAGGCGGACTACCAGAACATCGTCGCCGTGGCCGAGTACACCGGTGCGAACGGCTGGTATCAGCACGCCTGGCAACTGCCGTGCCTGCTGCTGCCGTTCTTCGCCCGCGCAGGCCGTCGGCCCGGGGTGCTCGACCTGGCGCAGGGCGCGCTGGCCGCCGCGCGACAGATCAGTGACGAACGCGGTGAGGCGCATGCGTTGACGAACCTCGCTTTCGCATTGCAGGGCCACGGCAGCGGAGCCGAGGTGCGGGCCGCGCTCGATCAGGCCATCCGCATCAGCCGCGCCATCAGTGATCTGGCGGCCGTCGCGACCGGGCTGCGGAAACTCGGCAACTCCCACTACGGCGCAGGCGACCTCACCGCGGCGGCTGCCGCCTACGCGGAGGCCAGGAACCTGGCCCGGCTGGTCGGCGACACGTCGAACGAGGCCAACACGACGCTCAATCTCGGTGTCGTCCACTGCTGTCTTGGCCAGTACGACGAGGCACGGAAGAACCTGCGGGCCGCGCTCGCCCGGTACCGGCAGAGCGGTTGGGTGGAAGGCGAGGTGTTGGCCCTGATCAATGTCGGTTGGGTCGACCAGCTACAGGACCGGGACGGCGACGCGATCACAGCACTGGACAGGGCGCTGGTGCTGAGCAGGACGATCGGCTTCATCCGAGGTGCGGGGATCGCCCTGTCGGGGCTTTCCATGTCACACCGGGGGCTCGGCAGGCTCACCGAGGCGATCGCGTTCGGCCAGGCCGCCGTCGACGCCGTCGCGCACGCCTGCCTGGCCGAGCCGGAATGTGACGGGCTGAACGCGCTGGCGGAGGCGTACCTGGCCGATGGCAGGCTCACCGAGGCCCGAACAGGTTTCCAGAAGGCTGAACGGATCGCCGACGCGGCAGCACTGTCGACGGTCCGGGCACGGGCCTGGGAGGGGCTGGCCCACATCGCGGCCGAGCAGGGCGAACTCGACCGCGCGCGCTCGTGGTGGGAACGCGCGCTGGCCGGCCAGCCGAGCGGCGCCGTCGATGCCCAGCATGCGCGGGCGCATCTGGCCGCACTCGGCGACCGCCGGGTGTCGTGCCTGCGCTGCCGACGAGGCCCTGCACCGGAATAGCCGTGCATCGGTGATGGATGCAGGCCCGATGCCAACCGTTGGTTGACTCGCACGCCGAGAGCGACGTGGGCAATCGTGTTGGGGGGACATCGGTGCTGCGCATCCACTTCACCGCTGACGATCTTGCCAGGACCACGATGGCGGCAACGCAGGACATCACGTGGGAGGTGATCAACAGCATCCAACTGCTGCGGCAGCCGGACGAGGGTCCGGTCCACGATGGTTGGCTTCGCACCGCAGGGCCGGAACTGCGCAAGGCCATCGGGTTGCTGGAAACGGTCTGTCCGTCGGCTGATGGCGTGCCCGACCTCGGCACGCCGAGTTGGCCGGCTGTCGGCACCGAGGACCCGCTCCGGCGACTGGCCACCTGTCTCGGCGCACGCAGCCGGGACCCCGAAACGCTCTGCCGGATCGAAACGGCGCTGCGCGTATACCACCGAAGTGTGCTCGCGCCGCACAGCGACGTGATCGCCGCGCGACTGCGCGCCGAGTACGCCCGCCGGGCCGGTTCCGCCGCGCATGGCGGAACGGAG
>DASXYT010000197.1:0-4879 GCA_036502345.1 Pseudonocardiaceae bacterium
ATGTCGCTGTAGGCGCCGACCCGGGAGAGCGCCGCGCGCGGCACGTGCCGCTGCACCGACGTGTCCCAGGTGACATCCAGAGCGGTGAACCCGAGGCCCGCCACGAACGCGCACCCCATCAGCCAGGGCGCGGACAGGCCAAGGCCGACGCCGATCAGCTCGAGCCCGCCCAGCGCGCCCGCCAACTGTCCGTAGGTGACTGGTGTCGAACGGGGTCTGTCAAGTCCTGACCCGCCGTAATGGTCACGGCTGATCGTCGTCTGGGGCTGTGATCAAGCCTGGCCGTTTGAATAGCGGTCGACCGTCTCTGCCCGGGCGATGGCAGACCAACACCCGGACAGGCCCTGGGACGCCCACTGCAGGGCCTGTGCTCAAGCGGTGGCAGTGGTCCATGCGCCGGCCCGACACACAACCCCGAGCCTGCCCAGCCGGGCGAGATTGACCGCCGCTGCCAACAACGAGAAGTCAGCCGCCACCTTGACCCGTCCCCGCACCCGCGCCCTCCGTCCACCGTGCCGGCGTCGCATCAGGTGCCCGATCTTGCGTTCCACCTTCGGGCGGTTGGCCCGGTAATCGGCCTTCCAGACCGGATCGTTCTGCCGTGCCCGACCGGCGACCAGGTATGTCTCGTAGTGGCCGATCGTGATCCTGCGTCCGTTCTTGGCGGTCGTGCACCGGCTGGCCAGTGGGCAGTCCGCGCAGGCCGCACCGAACTCGGCCATCCCGGCATGGCGGTCACTGGCCAGGACACGGATGCCGACCGTGACCCCGGCTGGACACGTCACCGTCGCGGCGTCCAGATCGATGGCGAACTCGTCCTTGCCGAAATGGCCCTTCACCCGTGCCGGTGGCTGCACCTTCAGTCCGTTGTGGATACCGGCGTTGTCCACGCGTGCCAGGAGTTCCCCAGCTCCATACGCCGCATCCCCGTAGACGGCAGGACGGGCTTCGGCTTCGGCTTCGGCTTCGGGTGAGAGGATGTCAGCCAGCAGGTCCTCGGCGACCTCGGCATCACCACTGTTACCGGCCGTGACCTGGGTGGCGGTGATGATCTCGGAATCGGGATCCGTGGCCAGATGCCCCTTGTAGCCATCGAAACCACGTGCGTTGGTCTTGTGTCCATGACGGGCCTGGGGATCCACGGTGGAGATCACCCGATCCACCGCGACCCCACGGGCGATACGGAACACCCCGCCATCCTCGTTGTTGGTGAGGTCCTGGCCCAGCACCGTGGCCAGCAACCGGGCCGCCTGGTCCACCTCCCGCTCCAGCTCGCGGCCCTCCAACACGGCCAGCAACGCGAACCCGTCGCGTGCCCGCGAGTCGATCAACGCCTCCCGCACCGCACGATCGTCCCAGTCGATCTGCGGTTTCGCGGTGCTGACATAGTCATCCCCGCTCGCGATCACCGCACGTAGCTCGGTGGCCAGGTCGGTGCCAGCGGCCGCGAGCAGTGCCCGGATCGCCGAGCGGATCAGGGTGATGGTGTCCATCGTGGCGACCGCGTCATAGATCGGGGTCGAGTCCAGCACTCGCTTGCGTCCCACCAGCCCGGCTCGAGCGGCTACATCCAGCACGACCTGAAAGATCCGCTCCGGTCGCTGGGAAGCAGCCAGACGGGCGCGCATGTCCACCAGCACCGTGTGCACGAACCCTGGATAGTCGAAATCCAGGCCCCCGGCGGCGTACTTCCAGCGGGCGTCGAAGGCGAACCGGTCGACCGCTTCCCGATCCGAGAGTCCCTCGATGCGTTGCAACACCATCACCACCGCCACGATCATCGGTGGCACCGACCGGCGGCCGATATCGGTGAACAGGTCAGCGAACATCTCATCCGGGAACAGACCGAAACATTCCCGGTGCAAGATCCCGTAGATCGAGTCCGGCGCGACCCGGTCGGCGCAGTAGTCCACGGTCGAGCGCAGCAGGTCGGTCTGGCGAGGTGTGCGTCCCAAAGCCACCCGACCATCCTGCCGGGTCGCTCACCCGGACAGCACGACCAACACACCCCGATCCTTCACAATCCAAAACACCAGTCACCTAGATGATTGATGCGGTGAAGTTGATGTTAGTGATCGAACGCGATCAGTGATCGTTTGCTGGTCACGCCTGTCTCCCAGTTGTGCCAGATACCAGCGGCCATGGCCAGTAACCGCTGCGCGACCCGGGTGAATACACCATGCGGAGTACGACCGCCGTGCCGCTCCAGGTCAAGCTGCCCCTTGAGAGTCTGGTTGACCGATTCGATCCACTGGCGCACACCACCGAGATTGCCGTTGCTGTAGGTCTCGTCCTTACGGTCGGGACGCAGCAGCCGTAACCCCTGCGACTCGGTGAGCCTCTGGAAGGGCTTACCGGAGAAACCTTTGTCCGCCTCGATATGGCCTGCGCCAGTCGTGTCGCCAACGCGTCGAGCGTGAGGTTCACGTCGTCGGCGGAGGCGACGACGGCCTCGCGCACCCCGGGCAGCAGTGCGGCGAAATTCTCGTTCAGTGACAACTCGAAACGAACGGATACCACGTTTTCGATCTCCGTTTCTGTCGGCGTGCGACTGTTCGGAATTTCGATCGATGACCATCCGGACCACGAGTTCATGGAATTCCGGGCAGGAGCTCGCTCGCTCCTGAGTGCGATTCGTCCGACCATCGTCAGTCACGGGTTGTCCGGTATGCAACCAAACGTGAAAATCCGACTCGGCGTTAATATTGCTTAAGTAGACGTAGTCAACCCTTTGCTGAGTAGTAATCAAATTGAGATATAATGCGAGACCTTATTCGGCCTTGACAATATTCAAATTTCGCGGACCATCCAAGGCAGTCACGACAACCGGGAGGTCGAGTTGAGCGCTGTCGACGACGAAGCTGCCGTGTATCCGTTTCCGCACCCCTCCGCGCTGGAGCCCCCCGCCGACTGGGCGCGGCTGCGCCAGGAATGTCCGGTGGCGCGGGTGCGCATGACCAGCGGGGACGAGGCCGTACTGCTGACCCGCTACGACGACGTCCGGCAGGTGCTGTCCGACCACCGGTTCAGCCGCCAGTTGACCGCGGAGGACGCGGCCAGGGTGAGTGCCGACGAGGGCGTGACGTTCGACGAGACGCCGACGCCGGCCACCGGGCCCGGTCACCTGCGCTGGCGACGGCTGGTCGGCCGGACCTTCAGCGCCCGGCGGATGGAGACCATGCGACCACGTATCGCCGCGATGGCCGAGCACCTGATCGACGAGATGCTGACCGCGGGCCAGCCTGCCGACCTGGTGAGCGGATTCGGCCTGCCGCTGCCGGTGTGGGTGATCTGCGACCTGCTCGGCCTGCCCAACACCGACCGCGACCGGTTCTCCTACTGGTCGAGCATCATGCTGAACGTGACGCGGTACAGCCGCACGGAGATCGAAACCGGGCTGGCCGAGTTCGACGAGTACCTGCTCGGCCACATCGCCGACAAACGTGCCGCGCCCGGCGACGATCTGCTCAGCGAACTGATCACCGTGGCCGACGCCGAGGACGGCAGGCTGTCCGAGGAGGAACTGCTGTCCACCGGCCAGATCCTGCTGGCGGCGGGACACGAGACGACCGCGAACATGATCGGCAAGATGACCGCGATGCTGCTGGCCGACCGGGAGCGCTGGGACCGGCTGCGTGCCGACGAGTCGCTGACCTCCTCCGCGGTCGAGGAGTCGCTGCGGTACGACGCCAACTTCGGGTTCGGCATCCCGCGCTACCTCAGCGAGCCCATCGAGGTCGCAGGGACCTCGCTGCCGCGCGGCACCACCGTGGTGTGCAACGTGAGTGCGGCCAACCGCGACGAGCAGGCGTTCGACCAGACCGAGACCATGAACCTGGCTCGCACGCCCAACCCGCACCTGACCTTCGGCATCGGCCAGCACTCCTGCATCGGCCAGGCGCTCGCCCGCGTGGAGCTGCGGGTGGCCCTGGAGGCGCTGCTGCGCCGGGTGCCGACGCTGGACCTGGCTGTGTCCCCGACGGAACTGGCCCGGCGCGAGGGTCTCATCGTCGGCGGCCTGGCGGAGCTGCCGGTGAGATGGTGACCCGACGGGCTACACCTCAGCTCGGCTGGAAGAACGCGAGCATTTTCCGGGCGGCGTCGGGCGACGTCAGCAGGTCGTGCATCTTCGCCGACATCCGGGCGGCAGCGCTGGTGCGTTCGAACATCTCGCGTTCGTATTCCTTGACGGCGGCGGGAAAGTCGTCCGGGTGCGCGGCGAGCGCGAGGCCGAGCAGAGCGCCGTCGAGCAGCGCCATGTTGGCGCCCTCGCCCACCGCCGGCATCAGGTGCGCCGCGTCGCCGAGCAGTGTGACGTCCGGCGTCGACGGCCAGGTCAGGCCGATCGGGAGAGCGGTGATCGACCGCGGCACGACCGTGTCGTCGCAGGCCGCGATCAGCGCGGTGAACCGTGAGTCCCAGCCGGGGAGCAGGTCGATCAGCCGCGCGCGGGCGGCGGCCGGGTCGTCGAACGGGATCCCGCTGGTGGCGAACCAGTCCTCGGCGGTGTCGTAGAAGCTCAGGCCGACGCGAACGCGGCCGTCGCCGTTGCGCTGCGCCGCCAGGGACAGTCCGTCGCCGAGCACCCAGTAGTTGCCGCGCCCGACCATCGCCGCGAGGTCGGGATGGGTGTGGTCGATGTCGGGAATGCCGACCTCGACGACGTTCTGGCCGATGTGCGCCGGGCGGGCGTCGGTGACCAGCGCGCGGACCCGCGACTGCGCGCCGTCCGCGCCGACCAGCAGGTCGTAGGTCGCACTGCTGCCGTCGGTGAAGTGCAGCACGCCGTTGTCGGCGTGGTCGAACGCGTGTCCCCAGCGCACCGTGTGCTCGGGGAGGGAGTCCAGCAGCAGGTCGCGCAGATCGGCGCGGTCGACCT
>DASXYT010000198.1:0-7492 GCA_036502345.1 Pseudonocardiaceae bacterium
CAACAAGATCGCCTTCAAGGGCGGCTACTTCCCGGTCGAGCCCACCGACCAGAGCTCGGACCTGCGCGCCGCGATCGGCACCAACCTCACCAACGCCGGCTTCGAGCTCGAGAAGCTGCACCACGAGGTGGGCACCGGCGGCCAAGCCGAGATCAACTACAAGTTCAACACGCTGCTGCACGCGGCCGACGACCTGCAGTTGTTCAAGTACATCGTGAAGAACACCGCGTGGCAGGCCGGCAAGACGGCGACGTTCATGCCCAAGCCGCTGTTCGGTGACAACGGCTCCGGCATGCACTGCCACCAGTCGCTGTGGAAGGAAGGCGCGCCGCTGTTCTACGACGAGTCCGGCTACGCGGGCCTGTCCGACCTGGCGCGGCACTACATCGGCGGCATCCTGCACCACGCCCCGAGCCTGCTGGCCTTCACCAACCCGACGGTCAACTCCTACCACCGGCTGGTGCCCGGCTTCGAGGCCCCGGTCAGCCTGGTCTACTCGCAGCGCAACCGCTCGGCGTGCGTCCGCATCCCGATCACCGGCGCGAACCCGAAGGCCAAGCGGCTGGAGTTCCGCTGCCCCGACTCGTCGGGCAACCCGTACCTGGCCTTCTCGGCGATGCTGATGGCCGGCCTGGACGGCATCAAGAACAAGATCGAGCCGCCGACGCCGGTGGACAAGGACCTCTACGAGCTGCCCCCAGAGGAGGCCAAGGAGGTCAAGACCGTCCCGGCATCGCTGGGCGAGGTGCTGGACAACCTCGAGGCCGACCACGACTTCCTGCTCGAGGGCGGCGTGTTCACCCCGGACGTGATCTCCACCTGGATCGCGATCAAGCGGGACACCGAGATCGACCCCCTGCGCCTGCGCCCGCACCCGTACGAGTTCGCGCTCTACTACGACGTGTGAGCCAGGCCCACTGACACAGGCCGGCGGTCGAGGGAAAGCCCCGACCGCCGGCCTGTTTTTATGTCTGTCACTGCTCCGGCGTGAGCAGCACGAACACCGTGAGCACGGCCGCGCCTGCCACGCCGATGCCGAACGCGACCAGGTCGTTGACCGTGTTGGCGAAGCCCAGCGCGAAGAAGTGCCGGGTGAACGGAATCGCCACGGTCACCACGAACGCGAGCACCATCACCGCGACCAGCCCGGCCCGCCACCACGTGTACGGGCGGGCCACCAGCGCCAGCGCCCACACCGCCACCAGGAACAGCGCCAGCGTCGCCGTGGACCGGTCGGCCGGCAGGCTGGTCGTGCCGCTCGACCTGGCCAGCCAGTACGCGGCGAACGTGGCCACGGCGCAGATCACGCCTGCCGGGATCGCGAACCGCAGCACCCTCGGCACGAAACCCGGTCGCGCCCGCCGGGTGTTCGGCGCGAGCGCCAGGAAGAAGCCCGGGATGCCGATGGTGAGCGCACCGATCAGCGTCACGTGCCTGGGCAGGAACGGGAACGGCAGCCTCGCCACACCGACGGCCAGCGCCAGCACCACCGAGTAGAACGTCTTGGTCAGGAACAGGTTCGCGACCCGCTCGATGTTGCCCAGCACCCGCCTGCCCTCGGCGACCACGCTGGGCAGCACGGCGAAATTGTCATCCAGCAGCACGATCCTGGCCACCGACCTGGTCGCGCCGCTGCCCGACCCCATGGCGACACCGAGATCGGCATCCTTGAGCGCCAGCACGTCGTTCACGCCGTCGCCGGTCATCGCGACCACGTGCCCCTTGGACCGCAGCGCCGCGACGAACGTGCGCTTCTGCTGCGGACCGACCCGCCCGAACACCGAACTGTGCTCCAGGATCTCGGCCAACTCGCCGACGTCGTCGGGCAGGTCCCGCGCGTCCACCGGCCGGTCGGCACCCGGCACGTGCAGCGCTCCCGCGACCGCGCCGACCGACGCCGCGTTGTCCCCGGAGATCACCTTCACCGCGACGCCCTGCTCGGCGAAGTACCGCAGGGTCTGCTCGGCGTCCGGCCGCAGCCGCTGGGCCAGCACCACCAGTGCCGTCGCGGTGACGTGCCCCAGTTGACCGGGTGCCGCGAGCCGGTCCGGGTCGACCTCGGCCAGCGCCAGCACCCGTGAGCCCAGCGCCGCGATGCGCTCGGCGTCGGCCCGGTGCGGATCGGCGGGCGCGAGCAACACGTCCGGTGCGCCGAGCACCCAACCGCCGTGCCCGTCGAACGCCGCCGCGCTCCACTTCCTGGCCGACGAGAACGGCACAGTCGCGACCGCTGCCCAGCTGGGCGGCTCCCCCACGTTCGACGCAATCGCTTGCAACGTGGGATTCGGCCGCGCCTCGGTGCCGACGAGCGCGGCCAGCACCTGTCGCGCGTCCGGCTCGTCGCCGACCAACACATGCAGTTCCGCGAGGTCCATCGCGGCGTCGGTGAGCGTGCCGGTCTTGTCCAGACACAGCACGTCGACCCTGGCCAGCACCTCGACGGCGGCCAACTCCTGCACCAGGCACCGCCGCCTGCTCAGCCGCAGCACGCCCACGGTGAACGCGATGCTGGTCATCAGCACCAGGCCCTCCGGGATCATCGGCACGACACCGGCGACGCTGCCCACCATCGCGCTCGCGAAGTCCTGCCGGCTGGCCAGTTGGCTGATCACCAGCAGCACACCGACCGGGACGATCAACCACGTGATGTACCGCAGGAACTTGTCGATCCCGGACAGCAGCTCCGACCGGGTCACGGTGAACCGGCTCGCCTCGGCCACCAGCTCGGCGGCATAACCCTGCTGCCCGACCGCGGTGGCCCGCACCGCTGCCGAACCGGCGACCACGAAACTCCCCGACAGCACGGCGTCGTCCACTGCCTTGTGCACCGGGTCGGACTCGCCGGTCAGCAGCGACTCGTCGATCTCCACCTGATCGGTGACCAACACCTGACCGTCCACCGGGACCCGATCGCCCGCGGCCAGCAGCACCACGTCGTCCAGCACCACCTCCTCGGGTGGCACCGACAGCTCACCGCCGTCCCTGCGAACCCGAACCGGCTCCTCACCGAGCACCGCCAACCGGTCCAGCACCCGCCGCGCACGCAGTTCCTGCACGATGCCGATCCCGCTGTTCACCACGACGATCAGCCCGAACAACGCGTCCGGCAGCTCTCCGAAGACCAGCACCAGCACGCACAACGCGATGATGATCGCGTTGAACCGGGTGAACAGGTTCGCCCGCAGGATCTCGCCGATCGGCCGACTCGTGCTTCTCGGGGTCCTGTTGCTCCGGCCGGTAGCGACCCGTTCGGCCACCTGCTCCGCGGTCAGCCCGGCAACGCCGACGTTCGCCACGCGACCATTCGTACGCTATTCGTAGAAAACGCGCTCGATGACAGCTCGCGCCCGCCGCGTGGTGCGGCGGTACTCGTCCAGGAACCAGCCCGGCTCGGCAACATCCTGACCGGTGACCGCGCTGGCCACGGCAGCCAACTCGCGGACCGTCGTCGGCAGTTGGTCGGATGCCTTGCCACGCACCAACATCGTCGCGTTGCGCGCCTTGGTCGCCAGCAGCCAGGCCGCGCTCAATGCCTCGCCGTCGGCAACGTCGAGCACGCCGGCACCCTCGGCCGCCTGGATCCCGGCCAACGTTGCCGTGGTGCGCAGCCCAGGCACCTCGTGCGCGTGTCGCAACTGGAGCAACTGCACCGTCCACTCGACATCCGCGAGGCCACCCCGGCCCAGCTTGGTGTGTGTCGTGGGATCGGCACCCCTGGGCAGTCGTTCACTGTCCACTCTGGCCTTGATCCTGCGGATCTCCCGGATCTGCGTCGCGTCAAGGCCGCCCGCCGGGTAGCGGACGGCGTCGATCGCCTCGATGAACGCGGCGCCGATCTCCGGATCGCCGGCCACCGGGCGGGCACGCAGCAACGCCTGCGCCTCCCACGGCTGGGACCATTTCGTGTAGTACGCGATGTAGGAGTCCAGGGTGCGCACCAGCGGTCCCTGCCGGCCTTCCGGCCGCAGGTCGGCGTCCACCTGCAGCGGCGGGTCCTGACTCGGCGAGCCCAACGCCTTCCGCAGCGCCTCGGCGACCGAACTCGCCCACTTCACGGCGTCCGCGTCCGGCACGCCGGGCTCCGGCTGACACACGAACAGCACGTCGGCGTCCGAGCCGTAGCCCAGTTCCGCGCCACCCAGCCTGCCCATCGCGATCACCGCGAGCCGGGCGGGCGGCGGGCCACCCGCGTCGACCTTCGCCCGCACCACGGCGGCCAACGCCGACCGCAGCACGGCGACCCACACACTGGACAACGCGACACACACCGACTGCTGCGGCAACAGTTGCAACAGGTCGGCGCTGGCCACCCTGAGCAGTTCGATCCTGCGCAGCGACCGCGCGGTGGTCACCGCCTGGCCGACGTCGGAGTGCCGACCGACAGCGGCGTCCAGTGACCGCGCCACCTCGGCGGGATCGCGGCCGGCCAACTGGTCGGTGTGCGCGAACAGGTGCAGCACCTCGGGTGCCCTGATCATCAGGTCCGGCACCAGTTTCGACGTGCCGAGCAGATAGGCCAGCCGCTCGACGACGGCGCCCTCGTCCCGCAGCAGCCGCAGGTACCACGGTGTACTGGCCAGCGCCTCGGACAGCCGCCGATAAGCCAGCAGCCCACCGTCCGGGTCGGCCGTGTCGCCAAGTAGGTCCAGCAGCACCGGCAGCAGCGTCGTCTGGATGGCGGCCCGGCGCGACACCCCGTCGGTGAGCGCCTCGATGTGCTTGAGCGCGCCGTCCGGCGCCGCGTAGCCAAGGGCCGCCAGCCGGGCGACGGCCTGCTTCGTGGTCAGCCGCAACGCCTCGGTCGGCACGCGGGCCACCGACTCCAGCAACGGCCGGTAGAACAGCTTCTCGTGCAGCCTGCGCACCCGGTTGGCGTGCCGGCGGAACTCGGTGAACAGGGCCTTGCCGGCGTCCCGCCCCCGGTTCGGCCGCACGCCCATCGAGCGGGCCAGCCAGTGCAGTGCGGCCTCGTCGTGCTCGTCCGGGAACAGGTGGGTGCGGCGCAGTCCGCGCAGTTGCAGCCGGTGCTCCACGGCCCGCAGGAAGCGGTACGACTCGCCGAGGTCCACGGCGTCGGTACGGCCGACGTAACCACCGGCACCCAGTGCGGCCAACGCGTCGATGGTGGCGGGCAGGCGGAGCGCGCCATCGCTGCGGCCGTGCACGAGTTGCAGCAGTTGCACCGCGAACTCGACGTCGCGCAGGCCGCCCCTGCCCAGCTTCAACTCCCGGTCGACCAGTTCGGACGGGACGTGGTCCTCGACCCTGCGGCGCATCGCCTGCACGTCGACCACGAAGCCGTCCCGGTCGGCCGCCAACCACACCATCGGGCTGACCATGTCCAGATACGTCCTGCCGAGGGCGGGGTCACCCGCCACCGGCCGGACCTTGAGCAGGGCCTGGAACTCCCAGGTGCGAGCCCACCGCTGGTAGTAGGCGGTGTGCCCGTCGATGGTGCGGACCAGCGCGCCTGCCTTGCCCTCCGGCCGTAGCGCCGCATCCACCTCGAACGCGGCCTCGCCTGCCACCCGCATCATGCCGGCGGCCAACCGGGTGGCCTTCGCGATGTCACCGTCACCGACGAACACGACGTCCACGTCACTGACGTAGTTGAGCTCCCGACCGCCGCACTTGCCCATCGCGATGACGGCGAGCGAGCAGTCCAACGGCTCGTCGGCCGGGGTGCTGCCAGCCAGTTCCGCGGCGCTCACCGCGAGCGCGGCGCGCAGGGCGGCTTCGGCCAGTTCGCTCAGCGCGGACGCGACCATCTCGTAGGTCGGCTGCGGCAGGCTCGGTTCGATCAGGTGGCCGAGATCCTCGGCGGCGATCTCCAGCAGCAGCCCCCGATAGCCCAGCCGAAGCGCCTTGATCGCCGCACTGCCGCGCAACGCCGCCCGCATGCCGGTGGGTGTGCCCGCCGGACCTGCGGTGGGGTCGGCGCCGACGGCGGTCAGCAGCGACTCGGTGAACGCGCCCTTCAGGGTGAGCTGGCCGGCTCCCGTGCCGATCAGCCTGCGCCACTGTTCGGGTTGGGCGACCAGGAAATCGGCCAGCGCGGTGGACGTGCCCAGCACCGCACACAGTCGACCCCGCACACCAGGATCCATACGCAGTGCCTCGGCGATGTCCGGCCAACCGACCGGATCGGCCGCCCGCAACCTGTCCAGACCGCGCAGCGCGAGATCCGGGTCAGGGGTGCGGGACAACGCGGTCAGTACCGTCTCGCCGCCGTCGACCGGCCCGTTCGTCCCCCACCAGCCTGCCGCGCGCAGGTCGTGTTCGGCGCGCTCCTCGGTCAATCCGAAGCGAGCCAACGCTGGCATGGAACGAGGGCGGTCGGTCATCAAGGCACACGGTAGTCGGATCTACGTGAATCTCACGTCCAAGGCGTCGGCTACCGGTATGTAGCCGATCTGTTGGTAGATCGAGTTGGACACCGGATTGGCCAGATCGGTGAACAGCAGGACATGGTTGGCACGCTTGTCCAACGCCCACCGGCTGGCAGCCGCGGTGACGGCGGAGCCGTAGCCGTGACCGCGGCGCTCCGGCGGCGTGTAGACCGGACCGATCCTGGACATGCCACTGTTCGGTGAACTCACCGAGGCCATGGCCACCGCCCGACCGTCCACCTGCCAGATGATCTGACCGTTGCCGACCGCCATCGAGTCCTGGATCTGTCGGACGAGGTCATCGCGGTGCTGGCTGAACTGGAAGTGACCCACCTCGCTGATGAACGCCGCTCGCAGGTCGGCGAGCAGTTCGACATCCTTCGCGTCCGCGACGACCGCACTGCCCGGCACGTCGACCGGTGGCTTCAGGTCGCCGAGTTGGTAGAGCCGCTGGTCCATCCGGTGCGCCAGTTCGACTCCGGTGCGGTCAGCCCACGCGGCCACGAACGCCTCGACCTCCGGGCGCATACCGCTGGCGCCCGTTGGCCGGACACCGGTCGCCGCCAGGTGGTCGGCCACGACCCCGACGGCGCGCACCGGCAGCGCACTCACCGCCAGTGGGAACGGTGGCGTGCACAGTGCCGCGCCGATCAGCTGGTCGTCGACTTCGTGCACGGTGATGAGGATCGGCTTGTCGTCGCCGAACCGGCCGCCGATCAGCAGCCGGCTCAGCACGGTCAGGACCACTGTGTTGCGGACCGGGTCCGCGGTGAACAGTGCTCCTGCTGCCTGCCAGAACTCGCTGACGCCTGCGTGTGCGACGACCTTCATCGACCCAGGATGGCCAGCACAGTGGATGCGCGCGACTGGTTTTCGGCCAGCGGGGGCTCAGCGTCAGACCCCAGAAATGATCTAAGGCCCTGGGAGATGTTGCCATCTCGACCAGGGCCTTAGATTCTTAAATTATGTTCGGCGGCGTCCTACTCTCCCACACCCTCACAAGTGCAGTACCATCGGCGCAAAGAGGCTTAGCTTCCGGGTTCGGAATGGGACCGGGCGTTTCCCTCCCGCCATAACCGCCGTAACCCTATCAACCA
This sequence comes from Pseudonocardiaceae bacterium, assembly GCA_036502345.1. Taxonomy (GTDB): domain Bacteria; phylum Actinomycetota; class Actinomycetes; order Mycobacteriales; family Pseudonocardiaceae; genus DATEPR01. The sequence goes on from DASXYT010000198.1 coordinate 7,487, forward strand.
CACACA
>DASXYT010000199.1:0-9590 GCA_036502345.1 Pseudonocardiaceae bacterium
CAGAGCCTGACGATCACGACCGCCAGCTCCATCGTCCAGACGAGTCCCGACAGCCTCGGTCCGACCGGACGCCAGGTGGTCGTGCCGGACACGGGTCGGCTGGCGGTTGCTCCGACTCGGGATCGGCCGCTGACGCCTGCCGACCAGACGTCCCCCGCAGGTCGCCGTCTGGCCGAATGCCTTGCCAACAAGGGAGGCGGGCTCGCACTCGAGGTCGGGGCTGTCAGTGCCGGCGAGGGTGGGCCTGCGGTCGACCGCGCGGCCTGGGTGCCGGGTGCATCGGCCACGACCGCCGACCACGGGACGGTGCAAGTGGCCACCTACGATGACCTGTACGCGGTGTGCATCTCCAACACCCAGCAGCGGCCCGACGTGACACTGCACATCCTGGACTCGTCCGGGACGCCGCTCTACACGCCCGCCAATCCCTATATCTCGGTGGCAGAGGTCGCCAACGAGACCACCTCGAAGACGGGTGTCGGCTACGACGTCAGCCCGCTGCTCGCGCTGCCCGGCGTCGTCAAGGTCGCCAACGTGGCGACGGTGACGCTGTCCGAAGCAGGGAAGCGGACCATCACGGCGACTGTCCACAACAGAACGTTCGTGTTCACGGGCGAGGACCTCGCGACCTACTACCGGCCGAACGCCGATCCGAAGGGGACGCTCACCCTGCTGTCCGCGTCCGGCGCCGTGGTGGCCAAGGTGGCTCTGCACTAGTGCGGGTCGGGGAAGTCGAACTGCTCAACACATCGTGGATATCGGGCATGTGACTGTGCGCACCCGCTACCGGCGCATCCGACCTGACCCGATCCGGTTCGCACAGTCGATGCAGGTGCGTGCGGCGGGCCGGGCGGCCAGCCTGCCTTCGGCGATCGGTCCGCCGCAACGCTCGCACACCTGGTAGCGCCCGGTCCGCAATCGCTCGGCGGCCACGTCGAGATCGGCGATGTCGACGCGCGCCTGGTTCAGCATGTCCTGCACCTGGGCCCGCTCGAACGCGATCGTGGCGCCCTCGGGGTCGTGCTCGTCGTCGTTGGTGGTCAGTTCGGACGCGTCGACGATGGCGGCCCACTGGCGGGTCAGCGAATCGACCAGCCGCACGGTGTCGGCGCGTACCGAGGCGATCAACTCGGTCGCCTCGGTGTCGTCCACCACGTCGACGGTAGTCGAGTGGCGAACCGGAGAGTTCTCCGATTACAGTGGAGGCATGACAACGACACCGTTGTTCGACCAGCCCACCGCGCCGACGCCCGGGCAGGTCCGGCCAGGAGCAGGACGGCTGGAGGGCACCGTCGCGCTCGTCACCGGCGCGTCCAGCGGCATCGGTGCCGCCACCGCCACCGCGCTCGCCGCACACGGCGCCACCGTGGCGCTCGCCGCCCGACGCAAGGACCGGCTGGACACCCTCGCCGAGGAGATCCGCCAGCAGGGCGGCACCGCGCTGGTGCTGGAGTCCGACATCACCGTCGAACAGCAGGCCACGGACGCCGTCGAGCGCACGGTCGCCGAACTCGGCCGGCTGGACACGCTCGTCAACAACGCGGGCCTGATGCTGCTCGGCCCGGTGGTCGGCGCGCCGTTGGCCGAGTGGCAGCAGATGGTCGAGCTGAACGTGCTCGGCATGCTCTACTGCGCGCACGCAGCACTGCCGCACCTGCTGCGCGCCGCCGAGGACGGCCCGCGCAGGGTCGCCGACATGGTGAACATCAGCTCGGTGGCCGGCCGGGTGGCGCGCAACGGCAGGGGTGTCTACAACCTGACCAAGCACGGCCTCGGCGCGTTCAGTGAGTCGCTGCGCCAGGAGATCACCCAGCGGCACGTCCGGGTCTCGCTGGTCGAGCCGGGTGCCACCGACACGGAACTGGCCGGGCACAACCGCGCCGAGGTGCTGGAGACCATGCGTGGCCAGGTCACCGGCATGGAGCCGATGCAGGCCGAGGACATCGCCGACGCGATCGCCTACATCGTCACCCGGCCGAGGCACGTCGCCGTGAACGAGATGCTGATCCGTCCCACCGAGCAGGAGTAGCGGCGGCCCGCGATGGGCGATTCGCGTAGCGTTCAACTCATGGAATCGCCCCTGACCACCGACCGGTTGGTGATCCGCGACTGGTCGATCGACGACGCCGAGGCCGCTCACGTGATCTACGGCTCGCCCGAGGTCACCCACTGGCTCACCCCGGCGATGGACCAGGTCAACGACGTCGCCGCGATGCGGGCGGTGCTGCACGCGTGGCAGGAGTCCCAGCCCAACCTGTTGACCCCGCGTGGCCGGTGGGCGGTGACCCGCAACGACGACGGCGCCGTGATCGGCGGCCTGGGTATCCGGCTGCTGCCGCCCTACGAGGACGACCTCGAGGTGAGCTGGCAGTTCGACCCGTCGGTGTGGGGACAGGGCTACGCCACCGAGGCCGGCAAGGCGCTGATCGAGTGGGCGTTCACCCAGGACATCGAGGAGTTGTTCGCGGTCGCGCGGCCGAACAACACCCGCGCCGTGGCCACCGCGAAGCGCCTGGGCATGCAGTGGGTCGGCGAGACCACCAAGTACTACGACCTGCGCCTGCAGGTCTACAGGATCCGGCACAGCGACATCATCTGATCCCGTTGTGCGATGCTCGGGCGCATGACGTGGTCGTTGGTCGGCGGATTCGCGCTGGCAGTGGCGCTGGGAGCGATGGTGCCCGGCCCGACCGCGGCGCTGGTGATCCGGCGCAGCGCGCTCAGCGGCGCCCGGGCCACGCTGCCGGTGATCGCGGGCATGGAGATCGGGCTGTACGCGTGGGCGCTGGCCACCGCCGTCGGCCTGTCCGCTTTGGTGGCCGCGAGTCGGACCGCGTACACCGCGATCCAGTTGGCCGGCGCCGTCGTGCTCGTCTTCCTCGGCGTGCAGGCGTGGCTGGCGTCCCGGCACGTCACCGACGACATACCGTTCGACGGGACGGCCAGCGCGCCGACGCGGTGGTGGCAGCCTGCGACGGCCGGTCTGCTGACCAACCTGGCGAACCCGAAGATCGCGGTGTTCGCCTTCGCGTTCTATCCGCAGTTCATCCCGGCAGGCGCCGACGTGCTGACCACGACCCTGCTGCTGGGCGTCATCCAGGCCGCCATCGACGCGGCGTGGTACCTGCTGGTGGCCACGTTCGTCGGCCGGGCACGGAAGTTCTTCAGCAAGGCCGAGGTCCGCAGGCGGCTGGAGCGGACCACCGGCACCGTGCTGATCGCGCTGGGCGCCGGACTGGCCCTGGAGCGGCTGTAGGACCGTCTCAATTTGAGACAACCCGCACCACCGGCGGCCCCCTACGGTGAGGTCAGTGTTACCGAGGGCGGGAGCAACATGGTGAGCGCGACGCAGCAACCGACTGCCGTGCGGCAGCTGGAGACCCCGGCGGCCAGGGCACTGGCGGACCTCACCTCGATGATGGACGACATGCACACGGTGCTGTACTGCTGCGAACGTCTGGTCGCCGAACTGGACCCGACCACCGGTGCACCGGACGATCTGCTGGTCGAGTCGGTCTGGACGACGGCCCTGTTGTCCTACTGCCGGTGCTTCACCGACCCCGGCCGAGGCATGGCACTCACCGAGGACGACGTCACCGGTACGTCGCTGCAGGGCGAGGTGCTCGCCTGGCACAAGCTGCTGGTCCAGTTGCGCGACCACTACACGGCCCCCGCGGTGAACCCGCGTGAGCGGCTGTCCGTCGGCGCGGCACTGGACGACGAGGGCCAGGCCACCGGCGTCGCCATCACGTCGGTCCGCCAACCGAAGCCGGACGACGTCACCGTGCGGCAGACCGGCGCGTTGGCCTACGAGCTGACCAAGCTGATCGAGCAGCGGATCGTCGAGCAGCAGGAGCGGGTACTCACCGCGGCCAAGGCGATGTCCACCAAGGCACTCGGCAAACTGCCGCTGATCGACCTGGCGCCGCAGGACTGACAGCCGCCGGATTGACAGCCGCCGGATTGTCGGTAGCCACTGCCATAGTGCCGCGACGGAGCACGGGAGCGGCACGGGGAGTGGCAGTGGTCGACGTCGAGGCGATTCGCAGGCTGGCGCTCTCGTTACCCCGGACCTCCGAACACCTGATCCGGGACCGAGTGAAGTTCCGCGTCGGCTCGATCGTCTACGCGGCGCTGTCCAGGGACGAGACCCAGATGGGCTTCGGGTTCCCGAGGGAGGAGCGCGCCGGCCTGGTCGCGGCCGAGCCGGACAAGTTCCTCATGCCGTTACCCGCTGACGAGCGCTACCAATGGGTGCGCGTGCGTCTGGCTGCGATCGACGAGGCCGAAATGCGGGAGCTCGTGGTGGGGGCATGGACCATGTGCGTGCCGAAGAAGGTGTCCAAGCCCTATCTGGAGGCGTGGCAGCTGCCGGCGGAGTAGCGACCCGGCAGGCCAAGTCCAACCAGAAAGCCGAGCGTCCGAGCGACGGTCGACCACGGAACTGACCACGGAACGCGAAAGGTTTCCCCATCCTCGTGACACACCGCTACCACCCACAAGCTGGACAGCGGTGTGGGCAGAGATTCGCACAGTAGTCCTGACTATCCTAAACGGTCACTTTAGAGTGATTATCGTGGCTCGTCAGGACATGTCCACTTCGGCCTGATAGGAACTAGATCAGATCCGTCTGAACCTTGTTTCCTAACAGGGAGTGAAAGCATGTCTGGAACTCCCCGTTGGGGCTTTCGTGTGTTCGCCAGAGTCGCATCGTTGACCGCGGTCGCCGCGATCGCTGCCGTCACAGCCGGTGCGGTGCTTCCGGCCGCTGCGAGTGCCGCGCCGACGCCGGGCGCGCCGCTGTCCTGTGACGGCTCGACGATCTACGCCTACACCCGGGGCGAGAAGACGAGTGCGCCGTTCTCCGCCGGCTCGGTCTACTCGATCCCGTCCAGTTCCATCGGCAGCGGCACGGCACAGGCCACCCTGGTCACGTCGATCCCGGCCGGCAGCTTCGCCAACGGCCTCGGCATCACCAAGGGCGGCACGGCGATGTACGCCGTGGACCAGCGGACGACCGCCGCGAACACCGCCGTCGTTCACGCCTACAACACGTCGACCAAGACGTGGTCGACGTTCGCCGGCAGTTCCGGCGTGAACCAGTTCGTCGCCGGCGCGGTCAACCCGGCCGACGGCATCTACTACTACGCCGGCTACACGGCGGGCTCGTCCAGCAGTCCCGGCACGGGTGTCATCTACGGGTTCAACACCGTCACGAACACCGCCATCCCCGGCACCATCGGCACGTTCGACCTGCCCTACGGCAACCTCGCAGGCGGCCCGAACGGCGACATGACGTTCGACTCCGCCGGCAACCTGTACGTCCTCGCGTCGCAGGGCACCCAGGTCGCGATCGGCGTCATCACCGGCCCGTTGCCGACCACCGGCTCCGCCAGCGGTGCCGCGCTGACCGACACGAAGCTGAGCAACTTCGACAGCAAGGCCGTCTACAACGGCATCGCGTTCGACAACGCGGGCAACCTCTACGGCGAGACCATCCTGCCCAACGGCGCGGCGATCACCAAGCTCAACCCGAACACCGGGGCGGTCATCGCGGGTCCCAGCCTGCTCAGCGACAACGCTCAGAAGTACACCGCGGTCGACCTGGCTGCCTGCTCGCTGAACCCGACGCTGGAACTGCGCAAGAACGTCGTCGGCCGGTACGCCGCCAGTGACCAGTTCAAGCTGTCCATCACCGGCGGCGGAGTCACGTCGAACAACACCGCGACCACCACCGGCTCGGCCACCGGCATCCAGGCCGACGACGCCGGTCCGGTGATCGCGATGAGCAAGGCCAGCTACACGCTCACCGAGACGGCGGCCGGCGGCAACCTGGCGAACTACACGACGACATACGCGTGCGTTGACACCGCCAACGGCAACGCCGCCGTCGCATCCGGCACCGGCCAGTCGTTCACGCTGCCGTTCCCCGCCACCGCCGTTATCGCGCAGAACGTCGTCTGCACGTTCACCAACACTCCGGTGAGGGCGTCGATCACGATCAAGAAATCCGTGGCCGAGACGAATCTGGTCACCGGGGAAACACTGCACTACAGCTTCCTGGTGACCAACACCGGCAGCGTGCCGCTCACGTCGGTCGCGGTGACCGAGGGCGCGTTCACCGGCCACGGCACGATGTCCGCGGTGAGCTGCCCCGTCACGACTCTCGCACCGGCCGCCAGTACCACCTGTACGGCGACCTACACCGTGCTCCAGTCCGATGTGGATGCCGGGAAGGTGGACAACACGGCGTCCTCGTCCGGTGTCACGCCCGCCGGTCAGACCGTCGTCTCGCCGAACTCGTCGGCCAGCGTGCCCGGTACGTCGTCCCCGGCGCTGACCCTGGTGAAGACCGCCGACCCGACGAGCATCACGGCCGCAGGCGAGACCGTCGACTACTCGTTCCTGGTGACCAACACCGGCAACGTGACGCTGACCGACGTCGGGGTGACCGAAACGGCGTTCAGCGGCAGCGGCACCGCGCCTGCGATCAGCTGTCCTGCCGACACGCTGGCGCCGACCGCGTCGCAGACGTGCACCGCGACGTACACGGTGACGCAGGCCGACGTCGACGCCGGCGAGATCACCAACACGGCGACGGCACACGGCACCCCGCCGGGTTCGACGACGCCGGTGGTGTCGCCGCCGGACTCGGCCAGGGTCACGGCGCCGGCCAGCCCCTCGCTGACCGTCGTCAAGTCCGCGTCCCCCAACGACTCCGACTCGTTCACCGTCGGTCGGCTGGTCACCTACTCGTTCGTCGTGACCAACACGGGCAACGTGACGCTGACCGACGTGACCGTGCACGAGGGCACGTTCACCGGCTCCGGCACGATGTCGGCGCCGAACTGCCCGACGAACACACTGGTGCCCGGGGCGCAGCTCACCTGCACCGCGACCTACACGGTGACCCAGGCCGACATCGATGCCGGCTCGGTCACCAACAAGGCCACCGCGACCGGCACCCCGCCGACCGGGCCGGACGTGGACACCCCGCCGTCCGAGGTGACCATCCCCGGCAACCAGCACCCGGCGATCACCATCGTCAAGTCCGCGACACCGGCTATGGTGAGCAAGATCGGCACGGCTGTCACGTACTCGTTCCTGGTGACCAACACGGGCAACGTGACACTCACCCACGTGACCGTGCACGAGGGCGCGTTCACCGGTTCCGGCACGATGTCCCCGCCGGTCTGCCCTGCTGGCGCCGCGTCCATGGCGCCGGGTGCCGAGGTGACCTGCACCGCCGGTTACACGGTGACGCAGGCCGACGTCGATGCCGGTTCGATCACCAACACGGCCACGGCGACGGGCACGCCGCCGTCCGGGCCGGACGTGGTGTCGCCGCCGTCGACCGTGCGCATCCCGATCAACGCCGCGGCCAAGCTCGGGCTGGTCAAGACCGGGCGCGCGGTCGACCTGAACGGTGACCGCATCACCAACGCGGGGGACCGGGTCGACTGGACCCTGAAGGTGACCAACCTCGGCACGACGACGATCACCGACATCACGGTGTCCGACCCGTCGGCCGGTGCTGTGAAGTGCCCGCACACCAGCCTGGCACCGGGCGCTTCGATGACCTGCACTGTGCTGTCGCACAGTGTCACGGCTGCCGACGCGGCCAAGGGCATCGTGGTCAACACGGCGACGGCGGGGGGCATCGGACCGGGTGGTCCCGTCACGTCGAACAAGGCCGTGGCATCGGTGCCGGTGCACCGGAAGGTCACGCCGCCGGTGACGGTCACACCGCCGCCGCCCGGCAGGCTGCCGTTCACCGGTGTCGCCTTCGGCTCGCAGCTGATCATGGGCGGTGTCGGACTGGCGGTGATCGGTGTGTTGTTCGTACTCACTGCTCGCCGTCGCGACCAGTAAGCAAAAGCGACCGGTAAGCAAAAGCCCAACCCGGTGCGGGTGCACCGGGCTGGGCTTCGGGTGATGCTGAGGTCAGGCCCGCTTGAGCTCGACGACGGGGATGACGCGCGTCGTCTTGGCCTCGTACTCGGCGAAGTTCGGCATCAGGGCAGCCTGCTTGGCGTAGATCGCGTCCCGCTCGGGCTGCTCCACCACCTCGGCGGTCACCGGGAACGTCTCGGTGCCCACCTCGACGTTGACCTTCGGGTTCGCGACGAGGTTGTGGAACCAGGCGGGGTTCTCGTCGGCGCCGCCCTTGCTGGCGAAGACGAACAGCCGGTCACCTTCGCCGTAGTAGCACAGCGGTGCGACGCGCTCGGTACCGGACTTCGCGCCGATGTGATGCACCAGGATCATCGGTGCACCCTCGAACATGCCACCGACCTTGCCGCCGTTCTCGCGGAACTCCTTGACGATGCCGGCGTTGAAGTCTTTCATGTCGGGCTCGGTCATTCTCAACCCTTCCAGCAACCAGTGTCGACAAAACTTAGTTGAAGGCTACACTATCTTGTCGGTACGGGTTCGCCGGGGCAGGCGACGATCCACCACTCGGGCAGGACTGTCCTGATAGGACTTATTGGGACGACGAAACGACTGCTGGGTCCGCTTCCGCCTGCTCCGCCGTGTCGCGGGGGAGTGCCACGCCTGCGTAGATGCCGGCCAGCACGATGAGCACGCCGGAGACCGCGAAGATCGTGTCGATCGGGCCGAAGCGCAGGTCGCCGACGTGCCCGTCGAAACCGCGCAGCGCGGTACTCGCCAACCAGCCCGCTGCCACGACCGACAGCATCGAGGCCAGTTCGCTGATCGGGTTGAACACCGCGATCACCCGACCCAGATAGGCCTGTGGCGTCTTCAGCAGCAAAGGGGCCATGGCCGTGTTCAACATCGCTACCGGCACGGCCAGCAGGAAGAAGGCCGCGATGCCGGGCAGTAGGTGGCTCTGCCGTGAGTAGACCACCACGAGCACGCCCGCGATGATCGCGCACAGCCAGGTGAGCCTGCGCGCGCCCAGTCGGGCGACGAGAACGCCGGCCAGGAGGGCGCCGATGACGGCCCCCACGCCGAAGGCGGTCGACATGAAGCCGTACTGACCAGCAGATGCGTGCAGGTTCCTCGTCACGAAGAACACGTCGAGGGTGTTCATCGCGCCGGTGCCGAACTGGGCGATCACCGCGATGGTCAGCAGCACCACCAGGAACCGGTTGTGTACGAAGAACCGCAGACCGGCGGTGAACTCCTGTCGGATGGCACGGATGGTCGCGCGGACGCCCGCCGCTAGGGGCTCGGCGATCGGGGAGTCAGTCACCCGTACGGCACGGATCGCGAAGTATGAGGCCACATAGGACAGTGCGTTGACCACCATCGCCCACTGCACCCCGGTGGCGAACAACAACGGCGCCGCGAGCGGTGGCCCGACGATCGCGGCGACCGATGTGGTGGCCTGGGTGATCCCGGCCGCCCGTGCCCGGTCGGCGTCGCCGCTCACCACATCGCCGATCGTGGCGAACCGTGCCGGCCCGAAGAACTGCCCAGCGACGTCCAATGCGAAGACGACGACATAGATCGACGTGAGCCACAGCCACACCGGCAGGTCCCGTGTCGGCACCAATGTCAGTACGAAAAGGGCCGCGAGAGGACGGCCCGGATCAGTTCCGAACGCAGCATCGTCTTCTTGC
>DASXYT010000200.1:0-8491 GCA_036502345.1 Pseudonocardiaceae bacterium
CACCCCCCCCCGCCCGCACTTCCTCGTGAATGAGCGCGCGCAGCATGGCCTCCGCGCTGCTGGTGCCGTTCACGCGCTCGACGATCCAGGACCGGACCAACGTGGACGACGGCAGGCCGGCCCGTTCCGCTGCGGCCTGTACCGCTGCGACCTCGTCGGCGGTGAGCCGCACGGAGTACACCGTCGAGCGAGCGTGGTTGGCGCGCGCACCGGCCCCCTCGGGCAGTGGCGCATCCCGGTTGGCCTCCGCATCGTCACGGAGCTGTTGTTCGTCGGCGTCCATGTACTACAACGTAGTACGGCTACGGTGCCACCGGGAGGCGGACCGTGACTGCCAGGCCGCCGTCGGGGACCGGTTCCGCGTACAGCTGCCCGCCATGGGCCGACACCACCGCTCGCACGATGGACAGGCCCAGACCCGTGCCGGACTGGGCCGTCCTGTCCACGCCACCACGGCGGAACGGCTCGAACAGTTCGGCCACCCGGTCGGCCGGGATCGGACGGCCGGACGAGCTGACCCGCAGCGCGGACCACTGGTCCTCCGCCTCGATGCGCACGTCGATCCAGCCGCTGTCCACGTTGTGCCGGATCGCGTTCTCCAGCAGGTTGCCGGCCACCCGCTCCAGCAAGGCCGGGTCACCAACCGCGAGCGCGGGCTCCGTGTGGAACACCGTGCTCAGGCCGAGTGCGTCGGCGTCGGACTTGGTCGCCTGCCACGCCGACGCGACCACGCCCGCCAGGTCCACCGGCTCACGCACGCCCAGCCCGGTGCCCTCGGTCCTGGCCAGCAACAGCAGCGCCTCGACGAGCTGACCGGCACGCAACGCGGCCTGGCCGACCACACCGGCCATCCTGCGCAGCTCCGGCACGTCCGCCGCCGGGTCGGACAGGGTCACGTCCAGCTCGGTGCGGATCACCGACAGGGGCGTGCGCAGCTCGTGGCTGGCGTTGGCCACGAACCTGCGCTGCGCCTCGAACGTGGCCTGCAACCGGTCCAGCATCGCGTCGAACGTGTCGGCCAACTGGGCCACCTCGTCGCGCGGGCCACGCAGCGCGATCCGCTCACCGAGCGACTCCGCCGACAACCTGCGTGCCGTGGCCGTGACGTCCTGCAGCGGTCGCAACAAGCGCCCGGTCAGGGTCCACGCCAGGATCGCGGCGGCGATCACGACCAGCAGGAACGCCACCGAGCCTGCCTGCAACACCCGGTCCCTGGCGTGGTCGCGCAGCAGGTCCGACCACTGGTCGGCCCCCACCCGCACGCCGTCCACGGTGACCGTGGAGTCCGGCGGCAGATCCGGCGTCGCGGCGACCACGTTGCCGACCAGCAGCCAGCCGAGCCAGAGCAGCAGACCGCTGACTCCTGCGGTCAGCCCGGTGGCCAGGAGGGTCAGCCGGACCCGGAGCCCAGGTCCACGCCGACCGCGCACCGCGGTGCGCTCAGCCAACGCCGCCATCGACCTCCGCGCCCACCTGACCCGCGGCCGGCACCCGGTAGCCCGAGCCGACCACGGTGTCGATGATGCCCGGCTCGCCGAGCTTCTTGCGCAGCGTCATCACGGTCACCCGGACCGTCGTGGTGAACGGGTCGGCGTTCTCGTCCCAGACCCGCTCCAGCAGTTCCTCGCTGCTGACCACGGTCCCGCCGGCGGCGAGCAGCACCTCGAGCACGCCGAACTCCTTGCGGGTCAGCTCGACGGGCGAGCCGGACCGCATGACGGTGTGCTTGGCCGGGTCCAGTTCGACGTCACCGGCCCGCAGTACCGGCGGCGTGGCCGGGGTGGACCGGCGGGCCAGCGCGCGGACCCGCGCGACCAGTTCCGGGAACGCGAACGGCTTGGCCAGGTAGTCGTCGGCACCGAGCGAGAGCCCCTCGACCCGGTCGGCGATGCCGTCGCTGGCGGTGAGCATGATCACCCTGCTGATCGCGCCCGACGCGACGATTTCCTGACACAGCTGATCACCGGACATGCCAGGCAGGTCCCTGTCCAGTACGACCACGTCGTACCGGGTGACCGAGACCTTCTCGTGGCCGCTGTCACCGTCCAGGGCCACGTCGACCGCCATGCCTTCACGCCGCAGTCCCCGGGCTATCGCCTCGGCCAGCGGCTGTTCGTCCTCGACTACCAGGATGCGCACTCTTCTAAGGTGCCACACCACCCCGGTCGGGGTGGCGTGGCACCCGAACTCATGCGCGTTCGGCCAACCGGAGTGCCGGCTTGTCGGCGGTCCGATTCAGTCGCCCGGTGACGGCCGCCGCGACATCCTTGTCGGTCAGCCCGATCGACGTCAGCACCTCGTCCCTGGTGCCGGGCTGGACAAACCGCTGCGGCACGGCGAGATCCAGCAGCGGCACGTCCACCTCGGCGTCCCGCAGCGCGGCGGCCAGCGCCCAACCGAAACCGCCGTGCCGACCGCAGTCCTCCACAGTGGTCACCAAGCGGTACTCGGCCGCCATCTCGACCAGTTCGGACGGAACCGGCACGACCCATCTCGGGTCCACAACGGTCACGCCGACGCCCTGTTCGGCCAGCATCTCGGCAGCGGCGAGACCCAGCGTGCCGAAGGCGCCGACGGCGACCAGCAGCACGTCCCGGTCCTCACCGTCGGCCGGCGCCCGCAGCACGTCGACCGAACCGACACTGGCCACGGCCGGCACCGACTCGATGACGCCGCCACGCGGGAACCGCAGCACGGACGGGCCGTCGCCGACGTCGACCGACTCGCGCAGTTCGGTGCGCAGGGTGTCGGCGTCCCTCGGTGCCGCCACCCGGATGCCCGGGATCATGCCGAGCATGGACAGGTCCCACATGCCGTGGTGGCTGGCGCCGTCCGGGCCGGTGATGCCGGCCCGGTCCAGGATCACGGTGACCGGCTGGCCGTGCAGCGCCACGTCCATCAGCAACTGGTCGAACGCCCGGTTCAGGAACGTCGAGTAGATCGCGACCACCGGATGCAGGCCGCCCATGGCCATGCCGGCCGCCGACGTGACGGCGTGCTGCTCGGCGATGCCGACGTCGAACCAGCGGTCCGGGTAGGCAGCGGCGAACTTGTCCAGGCCGGTCGAGCCGAGCATCGCCGCCGTGACTGCGACCACGTCCGGCCGCTCGGCGCCGATGGCCACCAGTTCCTCGGCGAAGACCGAGGTCCAACCGAGCTTCTTCACGCTGGTCGGGGCGCCGGTCAGCGGGTCCATCGGGTCGGTCTGGTGCATCTGGTCGGCTTCGTGGTTCTCGGCCGGTGCGTAGCCGTTGCCCTTGCGGGTGACGGCGTGCACGATGACCGGCCCGCCGAAGGACTTGGCGCGCTCCAGGGCGGACTCCATGGTGGCCATGTCGTGCCCGTCGACCGGGCCGATGTACTTCAGGCCGAGGTCCTCGAACATGCCCTGCGGTGCCAGTGCGTCCTTCAGGCCGCGCTTGGCAGCGTGCAGCGCCGTGTACAGCGGCCTGCCGACGACGGGGGTGCCGAGCAGGGCCCGCTTGCCGCCCTCCAGCGCGCGCTCGTAGCCGGGCCGCAGCCGCAGGTTGGCCAGGTGGTCGGCCAGGCCGCCGATGGTCGGCGAGTAGGAGCGGCCGTTGTCGTTGACCACGATCACCACCGGCCGGGTCGGGTCGGCGGCGATGTTGTTCAGCGCCTCCCAGCACATGCCGCCGGTCAACGCGCCGTCACCGACAACGACGACGACGTGCCGCCGGGCGCCGGCCAGTTGGAACGCCTTGGCCAGACCGTCCGCATAGGACAGTCCGGTGGACGCGTGGCTGTTCTCCACGAGATCGTGCTCGCTCTCCGACCGGTTCGGGTAGCCGGACAGGCCGTCCCGCTGCCGTAGCCGGTCGAAGTCGGCCTGCCGGCCGGTGACGATCTTGTGCACGTACGCCTGGTGGCCGACGTCCCAGACGATGGCGTCGTGCGGCGAGTCGAAGACCCGGTGCAGCGCCATCGTGAGCTCGACGACCCCGAGGTTGGGGCCGAGATGGCCACCCGTCCTGGACACCTTCTCCACCAGGAACGATCGGATCTCGGCTGCCAGCCTGCTCAATTCGTCAGGGGCGAGCCGCTTGAGATCCGCGGGTCCATGCACAGACTCCAGCAACGACACCACTCCACCTCACCTCGGTCGCGGTTCGGGCCAGTCTAGGACCGGGTGGTCCCCTGGTCCGATCCGACGAGAGTCAGGGGTGTCACGCTACGGCTACTGAGCGTCCCAGGTAAGCAGCCAGACGGTCAGCCGCGCAGGCGTCATCCGGCACTGGCTGTGGGTCCGCGAAGGGCAGCATGCTCCGTGGGCGGTCCCCCAATCGTGTCTGCCAGTCGGTCATCACGTACTCGGCCAGCTCGGGGTCCAGATCGGTGGCCTGGCCCGTGGCCCTGGCCAGGTCCCAGCCGTGCACGAGCAGCTCAGCGACCTGCGTGTGCACCAGCGTGGCCCCCGGCGCCTCGCCCCTCGGCGTGCTGACGGTGCGCTCCAACAGGCCTTTCCGGCCCAGCACCGCCCGGGTGCCGGCGATCGAACCGACCAGCGTCGCCCTCGGGTCGCGGCCCAGCCGGTCGACGGAACGATCAGGGTGCGCCCGGCCCGCCACGATCGCGTCGGCGATCATGTTGCCGATCACAATGTGGTTGAGCACACCACGGACGGTCCACTCGGCGCACGGGCTCGGCAGGCCGAACTGGTCCTCGGCGATGCCGTCCACCACGGCGGTGACGACAAATCCCGCACGATCGAAGGCGTCCAGGGGTCCCATGGCGGCATCGTGGCACCGCTCGTCAACGAACGAGTGAACTCACGGGATCAACAGGGCCACGCACTCCACGTGATGGGTCATCGGGAAGGCGTCGAAGGCCCGCAGTTCGGCCAGCCGGTAGCCGTGTCCGGCGAACGTGGCCACGTCCCTGGCCAGCGCGGCCGGATCACACGCCACGTAGACCACCCTGGCCGGCGCCCGATCCGCGATCGCGTCCACCACGGCCTTGCCCGCGCCCTTGCGCGGCGGGTCCAGCACGACGACGTCCGGCCGGTCGTCCGGTGCGATGCCCTTGAGCACCGCCCGCTCGACGCGGTCGGCGACACAGCGCACCTGCGGCAGGTCGGCCAGGTTCGCCTCGGCGTCGGCGACAGCGGAGCGCGCCGACTCCACCAGCAGCACGGAGCCGGTGATCCCGACCTGCTCGGCCAGCACGGCGGCGAACAACCCGACACCGCCGTAGAGGTCCCAGGCCCGGCCACCGACCGGCGCCTTCGTCCACTCGGCCACGACGGCGGAGAACGTGTCGGCGGCGGCCGGATGGACCTGCCAGAACCCGTCGGCACGCAGCTGCCAGGTCCGGCCCGCGGCGCGCTGCACCGCCCTGCCGCCGCGCACCCAGTCGGTGCGCCAGCGCTTCGTGCCGGGCACCGGGTCGCGTCGCACGACGTGGTGCCTGCCGCTGTCGTCGGCCACCGCCTCGATTTCCGCCCCGACCGGCCACTGCCGGTCCACGACGCCGTCGAGCAGGTCCGGTACCGCGATCGGGCAGTCGGCCAACGGCAGCACGGTGTGGCTGCGGTGCTGGCGCAGCCCGGCGTGGCCCGCCGGGTCGACGGCCAGCCGCAGCCGGGTCCGCCAGTGCAGCGGACCGCCGGGCAGTTCCTCGACCGTGACCTGCCGTTCGATGCCGGCCAGCCGCTGCAGCTGCTCGGCGACCACGGCCGCCTTGAGCTCACGCTGGGCGGCCGGTGTGGCGTGCTGCCAGTCGCAGCCGCCGCAGCCGCCCGGCCTGGCCAGCGCGCAGGGCGCCTCGACCCGGTCCGCCGACGCGGTGACGACCTCGACCGCGTCCGCGCGGCAGAACGCGCCGCCGTGGTCCTCGGTGACTTCGATCACCACCCGCTCGCCGGGCAGCACGTGCCGGACGAACACGACCCTGCCCTCGACCCTCGTCACGCAGTGGCCGCCGTGCGCGACCGGGCCGACCTCGACCTCGATCCGCCTGCCGAGCCAGGTCTCGGGTGTCGTGTTCTCGACGGCTGTCTCCTCGGTAGGTGCGGTGGCCATCAGTGCCGGTCCGCTGGCTGGTTGTCGGCAGGCGGCTGCTCGGTCGGCGCCTGGGTCGGCCGCCTCGGCTGCAGGCCGCGGCGGACCGAACCGGGAGCGGTCAGCCCCCTGGCCGCCTTGCGCTGCACCCGCGCCTTCGCCTTGTCCGAGGACGCCAGCTGCCACGGCACGCTGACCACCATCACGCCCGGCTGGAACAGCAGCCTGCTCTTGAGCCGCAGCGCGCTCTGGTTGTGCAGGATCTGCTCCCACCACCGGCCCACGACGTACTCCGGGATGAACACCGTGACGACGTCCCTCGGGTTGTCCTTGCGTACTCGCCGCACATACTCCAGGACCGGCCTGGTGATCTCCCGGTAGGGCGACTCGATCACCTTCAGCGGCACCCGGAAGTCCTCCTGCGCCCAGCGGTCCATCAGCGTCCTGGTGTCCTTCTCGTCCACGTTCACGGTGACCGCCTCGACCACGTCCGGCCGGGTGGCCCTGGCGTAGGCCAGCGCGCGCAGCGTGGGCAGGTGCAGCTTGGACACCAGCACGATGGCGTGGTTGTGCGCGGGCAGGACGGTGTCCTCTTCGGACGATGCCAGTTCGTCCGCGACCCGTGCGTAGTGCTTGTGGATCCCGCTCATCAGCACGTAGAAGACGACCATCGCGGCGATCGCGATCCAGGCGCCCTCCAGGAACTTGGTGATCACGACGATCACCAGCACGATCGCCGTCATGCACAGGCCGATCGTGTTGATCGTCTGCGACCTGCGCATCCGGTGCCGCACGGTCGGATCCGTCTCGGTGCGCAGCAGGCGGTTCCAGTGCCGGATCATGCCCGCCTGGCTGCAGTTGAACGACACGAACACGCCCACGATGTACAGCTGGATCAGCCGGGTCGCGTCGCCCTTGAACGCGACGATCAGCACCACGGCGAACACCGCGAGGAACAGGATGCCGTTGCTGTAGGTCAGGCGGTCGCCCCTGGTGTGCAACTGGCGGGGCAGGAACGAGTCCTGGGCCAGGATCGAGGCGAGCACCGGGAAGCCGTTGAACGCGGTGTTAGCGGCCAGCACCAGGATGATGCCGGTGACGAACGACACGTAGTAGAACGCGGGCGGGAAGTTGCTGAACACCGCCGAGGCGACCTGCGCGATCATCGTCTTCTGCTGGTAGCCGGCCGGAGCGCCGATCAGCTGGGTGGCCGGGTTGTCCGCGAAGTTGACGTGCGTGAGCCTGGCCAGCGTGATGATGCCCATCAGCATGATCACCGACATGGTGCCCATCAGCAGCAGCGTGGTGGCCGCGTTCTTCGACTTCGGTTTGCGGAAGGCCGGCACGCCGTTGCTGATCGCCTCCACGCCTGTCAACGCGGCGCACCCACTGGAGAACGAGCGCAGGATCAGGAACGCGAAGGCGAACCCGACCAGCGACGAGTTGGACGCCGCGAGGTGGAAGTGGCCGCTCTCGGCCTCGATGTTCGCACCGGTCGCCGCCCTGGTCAGACCCCAGATGACCATCGCGAACACGCCGACCATGAACCCGTAGGTCGGGATGGCGAACGCGGCACCCGACTCACGCACGCCACGCAGGTTCATCACGGTCAGCAGCGCGATCACCGCGACGCAGAACTCCGGCGCGTGGGCGCCGATGAACGGGATGGCCGAGCCGATGTTGGCGATACCCGACGACGTGGACACGGCCACCGTCAGGATGTAGTCCACCATCAGCGCGCTGGCCACGGTCAGGCCGAATCTGCCGCCCAGGTTGGTGGTGGCGACCTCGTAGTCACCGCCGCCGCTGGGGTAGGCGTGCACGTTCTGCCGGTAGGACGCGACCACGGTGAGCATCACCACTGCCACGACCAGGCCGACCCACGGTGCGAACGCGTACGCGGACAGCCCGGCGACGCTCAGCGTCCGGAAGATCTCCTCAGGCGCGTACGCGACGCTCGACAGCGCGTCCGAGGCGAACACCGGCAGAGCGATGCTTTTGGGCAGCAGGGTGTGCGCCAGCTTGTCGCTGCGCACCGGTCGACCGAGCATCAACCGCTTGGCCACCGTGGATAGCTTCAACACGAGTCGACAGATTAGGCGCTCGCCGTCCACGCTGTCGCCCGGACGGCGGTACGTTCGGCCGTAGCGACACACCCACCCGCTCGACCACGATGTCCTGCGACGTCCCGGCCGGGGTTCGGTACGGTCTGCGCGGTCCGCAGAGGAGGCAAGTCGTGCACGTGGTCATCATGGGCTGCGGCCGGGTGGGGTCGTCGCTGGCGCATGCGCTGGAACGGCTCGAACACACCGTGGCCGTGATCGACAAGGACGACCAGGCGTTCCGCAGGCTCGGTGCCGACTTCCACGGCAAGTACCTGGTCGGTAACGGGTTCGACAGGAACATGCTGGTCAAGGCCGGTATCGAGGACGCGACCGCGTTCGCCGCCGTGTCCAACGGCGACAACTCGAACA